>JAICIL010000189.1 GCA_025924435.1 Chloroflexia bacterium
CCGCCGCGATCCTGCTCTTCATTCAGGCCTGGAACGAGTTCCTCTTCGCCCGCACCTTCATGACGCAGGAGAATAAGCTGACCGCGACAGTCGCCATCGCCCAATTCACCGGCGCGGACGTCTCGTCGCAGTTCCCGTGGGGGCAGATCACGGCGGCGTCCATCATCGTCACCCTGCCGCTTGTCCTGCTCGTCCTGCTCTTCCAGCGCCGCATCATCTCCGGCCTCACTGCCGGCGCGGTGAAGGGGTAGCCGCCATTCAGTCAGCGGCAGTGATATCTTTGGGTACATCAGGGGTGAGATAGAGGCAGGAAGCGTCCACGAGCATATGGAGCGCATCGTCCGCGTTCCCCTCGACGACGGCTGCCGCCGCGAAGGTATGACCGCCGCCGCCGATTGCCGCCGCGATCCGATCCACCGGCAACGGGCCGGAGGCGCGGAGGATGACGCGGGTGCGCGCATCGGGGAATTCGAGCAGCGCCGCGCCCATTTCCGCGCCCTCGACGGTCGCGGCATGATCCGCGAAGCCGGGGGCGTCCTCGACGGCGAGACCATACCGCTTGAACTGGTCACGCGTCACGGTCATGACCGCTAAATGGCCATCACACGTCAACTGGATACCCTGCAATGCCTCACCAAGCAGGCGGATCTTCGCGACGGACGTGTTTTCATACATCTCCGCATAGAGCCGGCGTTCGTCCGCACCATGTTCGGTGAGGTCGGCGACGATCCGGTGCGCCTCGGCGTTCGTGTTCGGGAAGCGGAACGAGGCGGTGTCCGTGACGATACCGAGATAGAGCCACCCCGCTTCCTCCGGCGTCACGCTGCGCGTGAGAAGCAGGATCAACTGGTAGGCGAGCACCGCCGTCGCCGTCGCCTGCGGATCAATGATAGGGATGTCCACCGCGATCGCCGGATGAGGATGATGGTCGAGGCAGATAATCGTGCATTGCTTCGCCGCATGCCGCGCGGCAATCGTCATCCCCAGCGCGCCAACACGATTCCAACCCGAACTCGTATCGAGGACGACCGCGACGTCCGCCTCCGGCAGCGGGTCATCCGCGCCGTAGACGTGCGCCCGCGCCGCCGCGTCTAGGTATTGGTACCGTTCGGGGACGGCGCAACCGAGCGCGATCGCTGCCGGGACGCCGATCCGATCCAATGCGGAGGCGAGCGCGAGCGCCGAGCCGAGGCCGTCCGCATCCGCGCCGAGATGCGTGGTGATGAGGACCGCCGTTGCCTCACGCAGCCGTGCCACCGCCCGCCGCAACGCGACGCGGCGCGTCAGACCAATCGGCGATCCGGCGCGGGCAGTCACACGGGCCTTCCCTCGTGGCGGCACAGACGGGTGATTATGATCATAGTGAGCATTCATGCCCTTCGCTACGCAACTGCCATGCCAGAAACGCCGGATAGAGACAAAAGACCGTGGCCCAAGTATATCATGCCCCCAATGGGGAGTTCGGAGTTCGTTGTTCGGTGTTTGCGCGGGATTCTTCTGACATCGAACTCCCTGCCGTTAGGCCGTGCGGGGCGTGTCCGCTTTGGGAATGGGGCTGATGGCGATGTAACCGACGGCGAGCGTGAGGATCGCGGCGGCGCAGAAGAAGGTCGCGCGCGCCCCATAGCCCGCGGCGATCAGGCCACCGGCGAGGCCACCGAGCGGGATGTTGCACCAGGCGATCATACGGATCGCGGCGGAGGCGCGGCCAAGCAGGTGATCGGGGATCACCGCCTGCCGCAATGAGATTGAGGGGATATTGAGGAGCGTCACCGCCGCGCCCCAGAGGACGCCAATGCCCGCCATTACAGGCAAATTGCCCGTGAGCGCGAAGGCGAGCGGAAAGAGCGGCTGAAGGATCGTCGCGAGGAGGATCTGCCGCCCAAGCGGCAATTTCCGCGCGATTTTCCCGATGACAAGCGAGGCAAGGAACTGACCGACCGCCGTGCTGGCGAGAAAGAGACCTGTTTCGGCGGCGCTGAAATGTAACTCAATTCGGGCGCGGTAGACGAGGACGGCGAGGACGGCGCTCGTCGCGAGATTGCCGACCGCCGTGGCGACCGAGAGCGCGCGGATCAGCGGATGCCCCCAAACAAAGCGGATGCCCTCGCCCATCCGCTGCCAGAAGGTCCCTTCCTCCCGCCGCACGGTGGGCGCGCTGAAGGGGCGTTTGATCGTCACGAGCGAGATGACGGAAACGACATACGAGACGGTGTCAATAACCATCGTACCCGGTGCCGTGAAGAGCGCGACGAGCGTGCCCGCCAGCGGCTGGCCGGAGAGTTCAGCGGCGCTGCGCGTCAGTTCCAGTTTGCCGTTCGCGTCCGCCAGTTGCCGTTTCTCGACGAGGTTCGGCAGGCAGGCAGTGTAGCCAACATCGAAAAAGATCGTGAAGAGGCGCATCAGCGCGGCCACGACGAATAACTGCACGAGCGTCAGGTAGCCCATGAAGTAGGCGACCGGGATACTGAAGACGAGCAGGCCGCGCGCCACATCGCAGACGAGCATGATCGCGCGGCGGTTCCAGCGGTCCGCGATCACCCCGGCGGGGAGGGCGAAGATCAGATACGGGAGGAAACTGATCGCACTGAGCGCGCCGACGGTGACCGCCGAGCGGTTGATGTCGAGCACCAGCCAGGGAAGGGCAAATTGGGTGATCTGCGTGCCAAACACGCTCAAGCTCTGCCCGCCCCAGAGTGTGACGAAATCGCGATTCCGCAGCAGCGATTCAGCGATGGGTGCCTGCTCCGGCGCGGCCTCTACCGGCTCGCTCGTTTCCCCTGATACCCTTGCCGGTGCATCTGCTCCCACGTGCTACTCCCTTCGCGCGTCCCCACACGCTTCTTGTTGTAGCCTCCGCCATTGGAAAAAAGGAGCGATAGAGAGCTGGTTGATCTGACGGTTTCTTCATTTTCGCACATCACTCGGCGGGAACGCAAAAGTGGACGGGAGGCAGGGAGTCAGTAGTCAGTAGACGGTAGTCAGAGGGTTCGATCCCGTTCTGACTACCGTCTACTGACCACTCGCTCCGGCTGGCACGTCGGGCACCAATGCGTGCTGCGACCGGCGAGACGCATCTGGGCGATCGTATCTTTGCCGCAGGTGAGGCAGGGCTGGCCGTGGCGATGATAGACGCGGAGAAATGCCAGATTACCGCCGGGATTGCCGTAGGCATCACGAAACCCTTCAGCGTCGAAGGTCGTGCCGTTATGCGCGACGCCGCCGGCGATCACCTCCTTAATGGCAACGGTCAGGCGGGCGATCTCCGCATCGGTGAGGGTGCCGACGGGCGTTTGCGGGTGGATTCCGGCACGGTGAAGCGATTCGTCCGCGTAGATATTGCCGAGGCCGGCGATCCGTCGCTGATCGAGCAGCGCGGCCTTCGTCGCCAGTCGCGGAGAGCGGCCGAGGGCCGCGCGCACCGCCGCCGCGTCGAGCGCGTCGTCCAGGGGCTCGTGGCCGAGGGCGGCGAGGCGGGCCGCCAGCCCCGCCGGGTCAAGCACCTCGACGGTGCCAAAGCGGCGCATATCGCCGAAGCGCAGTTCCGTTCCATTATCGAGGCGCAAGGCGACGCGATGGAAGCGGGCGGGCGGTTCGTCCGCCTGATTAACCGTCAGCGCGCCCGTCATCCGCAGATGGACGACGAGCGCGAGATCATCATCGAGATCGAGCATGAGGAACTTGGCCCGCCGCCGCACGGCATGGATGGCGCGCCCGGTGAGCGCGGCCTGCCACGCGGCCTGCCACGCCAGCCACGTCGGCTCCGTTTCAGGCGCACTGACGGCAACGATGCGGCGGCCGGGCAGCGCACGCTCCAGCCCCCGCCGGACGGTTTCTACTTCGGGAAGTTCAGGCATGATGCGGAAATACCTCCTGTGTATGCGAAAGTATACCGCTGTTTCGCGGCTGCGGCGTGCGGTACAATCGGCCCATGAATGCCGATCCTTCCCCGCCGTCCGCACCCGATCTGACGTATCTTCCTCGTATCCAGCAGACGCTTCTCGACTGGTACGCCCGTGAAGGGCGAGACCTGCCGTGGCGGCGAACGCGCGACCCATACGCGATCCTAGTCTCTGAACTGATGTTGCAGCAAACGCAGGTGGATCGCGTCATCCCGAAATGGGAGGCGTGGCTGGCGCAATTTCCAACCATCGTCGCGCTTGCCGATGCGCCGACGAGTGCGGTCATTAAGGCATGGGCGGGGTTAGGCTACAACCGGCGCGCAATCGCCCTCCAGCGGCTGGCGCAGGCGGTTGTCGCGGTGCATGGCGGGCGCGTGCCGGACGATGTCCCGGAACTGAAGGCGCTCCCCGGCATCGGGCCATACACGGCGGGCGCGGTCGCCGCCTTCGCGCATAACCGCCCGGTGGCGATGGTGGATGTCAATATCCGCCGCCTGCTCTATCGCCTCTTTGTCGGTGCGGAGGTGCCGGAGTACCGCCTCTCCGAAGGCGAAATCTGGGCGCTGGCGCGCGCCGCCGTGCCGCCGGGCCGGAGCGCGGACTGGCATCAATCGCTGATGGACCTCGGCGCGACGATCTGCCGCCCTCGCCCGCTCTGCGAACGCTGCCCGGTGCGGGCATGGTGCCGCGCCGCGCCGGAGTGGGTGACGCTGCCGCCCGACGCGCCCCGCCCGACGAAGTCGCAGGGCAAATGGGAAGGCTCCAACCGCCAGTATCGCGGCCGCATCCTCCGCACGCTCGGCGCGCTGCCGCATGGCGACGCGCTGCCGCTGCCCCTGCTCGGCGCGCGGGTGCGCGAGGGATACACCGAGGCGGACGCGGCATGGCTCCTCGGCCTCGTCCGCGCCCTCGCACGCGATGGCCTCGCGCTGCTTTCCGGCGATGAGGGGGCATACACCGTCCGGCTGCCCTGAAGAGGGTATCCGGCCATCCGATATTTTCTGTCACACGCCGCGCCTGCCCGGTGTTACCATACGATGGAATGGCAGTTTCGGGGGCGTCTTGTACAGAGCAGAGACGATGAGCAGACAACCGAGAGCGATGGCGCGCTATGGGCGGTGGCTCGTCGCGTGCATGTTCGTGATGCAGATGACCGTCTCAGTCGCGGCCAGGGTGCCGGAGCCGGTCGCGGACACACCGGTCGCGGGGGATGACACCTTTCAGATCGGGCCAACGATGGTGAGCGATCCGACGGATGTATCCGTGATGGTGGACCGGGCGTACGGCCCGCTCGCCGACGACGCGGGGCATCTCCGCGCCGATCTAATCGGCGAAAGCGTCGCGACGGAGAGTGCTCTCGAAGTCGCGCCGACGGATGGCGCGCCGCCGGTCTTTGCCGTCGCGGTGAATGGGGTCGCGGTGCGGGGATCATGGCAGCCGGCCGGACCTGTCAGCCGCGCCTACCGCCTGACTCTCCCAACGACGCAGATGCTCTTCCCGCAACCCGGCGATGCGAATCATGCGCTGATCCCTCGCGCCAACATTCTGACGTTCACCGGCGCGACGGCAGCACTGGACTGGTTGCGCCTCATCATACCCGGCACGCCGCCCGCGCTCTTGATGGCGGGAGCGGATCTATCCTGCGGCAGCCCCGGCCCCACCGATACGACGGAGACCTGGAACGATTGGGGGCGCTGGCTGACGGCGGATAGCATCCCGTATCGCGCCCCCGCGCGCGACGGGCGGCTGACCGTCGCGGAGCAACTCCCGGCACTGGACGACGGCTATTCCTTTCTCCGGCACGCCTACGGCCCCGACCGCCCCGGCCTCGCGCCGCGCGTCACGCTCGTCGGTTACAGCATGGGCGGTCTGGTGGCGCGGCTCTGGGCGTCCCAGCACCCCGGCGTCGTGACGCATCTGCTAGAACTCGCCAGCCCGGACGCCGGGACGGACGCCGCGACCAATTTCTTCGCCATCTTTCTTTCCCCCTGCGCGAGCGGTGCGCTGCACGATCTGTCTCCCGCCTTCGTCTCCGCCTTCAATGCCCGTGTAGATCTCTCTCAGTACTGGAATCCGGACCCCGCCACGATGCATATCACCACGGTCGCCGCCGTGCCGCCGACCGGCGATCATACCGATGGCGTCGTCGCGGAGGGAAGCGCGGACGCATTGCCCTACGCGACGCACCTGACGTGGACACCGGAGAGCGTGGACCGCTCGTTCTCACTCCATATCGCACTTCCCCACGCCCTGAGGGTCTATACCGACCTGCGCGACGCATCGCGATTCGCGTCGCCGCTGCCGGACGCGCGAACGGGGCAGTAACGAGACACGAAGCAGACGGAAAGAAAAGCGGCGGAGCAGGTGCCCCGCCGCTTCGTCAGAACCGTGGATGCGCAATCAGGAACGTGGTGCCCGCCGCTTCAAGGCAATGCCGGTTCCGATGACCGCCAGCGCGAGGACAATCACCTCGATGAAGACGAGGTTCATCGAGCCGCTATGCGGATGGCCGGTTGCCGGGATCGTCGTCACTGTAGCGCCACCCGTGCCGGTCGCTACCGCCGTTCCTCCGGTCGCGGTGGCCGCGACCGTCGCGGCCTTTGTGGCGGTCGGGGCAACCGTGGCGGCCGTTGTCGCGGTCGGCGCGACGGTGGCGGCCCGCGTCGCGCTCGCTGTCGCGGAGCCGGTACCGGCCGTCGCGGAACCCGTCGTCTGCGCCAGGCCGGACCCGGCCGTGAATGCGAAGACGGTCAGAAAGGTCACGACCAGAAACAAGAGTGTCGAGAGCCGCTTACTCACGTACGCACCTGCCTTCCTTCCGCGATCACTCCTCGCGGTCACCACCAACGATTTGCCCTCGGATCCCACAACCATTGTGGAGAGCGGTCAGATATCATGCCGCACGACGGATGCCATCTGTGAGAGGAGCATAGTGATATGCGTTTTATATATTATCTATTGTTTTTTATTGCGCTTGCCTGTGCTAGCGTGATCGACAGGGGAATATTCATTCGTCGCACGTGCCGCGCTTTCTGGTACGATGGTCTGATACGCGTGATCAGCGTGGCCTCCGGCTGATGAATAAGCGCGTGTGGCGTGCGGTCGCGAAGGGAAGAGGATAGCGACGATGTCCATCTGGTCTGCTCATACCATTGTACCGGACGATGCCCGGACACTGCTGTTCACGATCCACGATGTTCCCTTTCGTGTCCGCGCAAATGACGACGCGGTGATCGCGCATATCGCGCGGCTGGTGCAGCGCTACCGCGCGGCGGAGCCGGAAGCTGCGACGGAGCCGCGGCAGGAACTGATCGCCGTGCAAGGCGTTCCCACGCTTGATGCCGTCCGCCTGACAGATGTGCCGCGACGTTCCGGCGCACGGAAACCGGCGCGGGTCGCGACCGCCGATCACGATGGTGGCCGGGTGATCCTCCGTCGCGAGACGGGCGTAATGACAACGATCCGGCCCGATGGCTGGACGATTACGGGCGATCTCCGGGCGCATCCGGGGGAGGTGACGCGCGCGCTCGACGCGATGCTCTCCCTCGCGCTCGTCGAACGAGGTTATCTGACGCTCAAAGGGTCTGCCCTCGCGCGGGACGGGCGCGGGATCGCCCTCGTCGGTGGGCCGGATACCGCCAGGCGCGCACTCGCGGTGACGCTCCTCGGGCACGGCTTCCGGTGGGTGACGGAGGATTCGCTGCTCGTGCGCGTCGCCGCCGGGCATGTCGAGATGCGCGGGCTGCCCGGCCTCCTCCGCCTCGGCCCCGCGGCGATGCTCGCGCACCCCACCCTCCGCGCCATGCTCTCGGACGACGAGCGCGCGCGCTATACGGGGCAAACATGGCGCGATCTGCGCGAGATCGAGGCGCGCTACGTCGTGGACGCGGCGGACGCCTTCGGCGCGGATGGCGTCGCGACCGATGGCGCACTGCAGATGATTGTCGCGCTCCGCTGGAAAAGCGGCGCGACCCAGGCCACACCCGCTATCACGCCACTCGCCCGCGCCGATGCCTACGAGGCGCTGGCGGACGCGACCCGCTCCTACGGGCTGTACGATCTGCGCGCCACCCTCCCACCGAACTTCCACCGCCTCCAACGCATCGCGGAGACGGTCACGATGCACGCCGTCACCGGGCCGGTGGACCTGCAAACCGTCGCGGCGGCCCTTGTCGCCGACGAAGCCGCGACCGCGAACGAGGTGCGCTGAGTGATGGCGCGACGTGCCGCCGTGCTCGATGTTGGCACGAACACCGTCCGCCTGCTCGTCGCTGATTGCGCGGGAGGCGCGCTGACGCCGGTGCTCGACCGGACAGATATGTCCCGCCTCGGCCTCGGCGCGGGCGCGGACGGCACGCTATCGGCGGAGAGCATCGCCCGCACCGCCGAGGGGGCAATCACACTCGTCCGGGAGGCGCGCGCGGCGGGCGCGGCGACGATCCTGATGGTCGGCACCGCCGCCGTGCGCGATGCGCCAAACCGCGCCACGCTCCTCGGATGGATCGAGCGGGACACGGGAATCACCTGCCGCGTCGTTGATGGCGAGACCGAGGCATCGCTGACCTTCCTCGGCGCGACCGTCGGGCAGCCGCTGAACGGCACGCTCGCGGTCGGCGACATCGGCGGCGGCAGCACGGAGCGGATCATCGCGGTGGATGGCACGATCCGCGAGCGGTTTTCCGTACCGATTGGCTCCGGCCGCCTGACGGAGCGAGCGATCGCGCACGACCCGCCGACGGATGCCGACCTCGCCGCCGCGACGCGCGCCGCCGATGAAGCCCTCCGCCCGCTGCGTCCCGTTCAAGCGACCGCGCTCCTCCTCGCGGGTGGGACGGCATCCGCACTCGGCAGACTGCAAAGCACGGCGACGCTCGACGCCGACGCGCTCGATGCCGCGCTCGCGACGCTTCAATCCGCGCCCGCCGCCGC
>JAICIL010000190.1 GCA_025924435.1 Chloroflexia bacterium
TCACCCCCCAAGCCCCACAGCACGCCAAGAGGACACTAAAGATTGACAAAGAACTTCCCCTTCTCATTCTGTTTTCTTTGGGTCCTTGGCGTCTGGGCGGTTCAAGTTTCGCCAGGTGCCTGCTATGAATGATACTCGCGCGATGCGTTATCCGAATCTGGTCGAGGCGTTCGCGCTCTACAACGACGCGATGGGCGTGACGGACGACCCCGGCGATCTGGCGAACCGGCTGGACATCCTCGCCTCGACATTGGCGCGACCTCGCAATCTCGCGCTCTACGCGGGGGCCGATCTGGCGCGGCAGGCGGCGTCGCTCCTCTGGGGGATGATCCACAACCATCCGTTTGCGGACGGCAACAAGCGGGCGGGCCTGCACATCGCCTTCGCCTTCGCGCGGGTGAATGGGCTGGCGATCGTCGCGCCGGAGGATGCCGTCGTCGAACTCGGCTACGCGGTCGCGGAAGGCCGCTGGGACGAAGACGCTGTGGAGGCGTGGCTGCGCCGGTATAGCCAGCCCGTCATCGAGGAGGTCGCCTGATGCCACGCGGGAAGCCGAAGGATGCGGCGCGGCGCTCGAATCTCGTCGCGGCGGCGGAGTACCGCGCGGCGTGGTGGGGCCCGGCGCGCGACGAGCCGTCGGACGAGACGGTCGCCCGCGTCCGCCGCTATGTGACGCGGGACGCGGACAGCGAGCGGCTCGCCCGCTTCACGGCGGCGGAGGTGGCGGCGGAATGCAACCTGCCGCTGCGCGTCGCGCACTTCGATCTCGAACGGCTTCGCGACGACGGGCTGCTGCTTCGCCGTCGGGAGCCGATCGTCGGGCTGGGCGACGAGTACGTCTGGGAGCGGGCGCATGGCCGCACCGGCGTCGTTGATCTACGCGGCGGGCGCGCGGAATCGGACGCGCTCCCCGTGGCGGAGGCGGCGCGGCTGCTCGGTATCACCTTCGGCGCGGCGGTGACGCTCGTCCGGGAGGGCGTGCTGGCAATTGACGAGCAGGCGAGCAGCGAAGCGGCGATCGCGGTGCGGCGGCAGGATGTCGCCCGCGCCCGCTGGTGGTTCCGCCACAAGGACGCGCCGTACGCGGAGCGGCAGACGCCGCCCGTCTACGTCGTCCCGGCGCATTGGCAGGAGCGATTAAGCACGCTCGGTGAAGAGGAAGCGAGGGAAGGGGCATAATGGGCAGCATTGCGATCCCGCCGCCGGGCGGGGAGAAGATCGGCGTCGCGGTGCTCGGGGCGACGGGCGCGGTCGGGCAGCGGTTCATCCAACTGCTCGAAGGGCATCCGTGGTTCGCGGTGCGCGAACTCGTCGCGTCGGACCGTTCGGTCGGCAAGGCGTACGCGGAGGCGGCGAACTGGCTCGTCTCGCCGGACATCCCGGCGGCGGTCGCGGGCCTGCCGGTCAAGGGGCTGGACGCGCGGCTCGAATCGCCCGTCGTCGTCTCGTCGCTGCCGTCCGATGTGGCGGGCGAGGTCGAGTCGCGGCTGGCCAAAGAAGGGCATCGCATCTTCTCGAACGCCTCGAACCACCGGATGGGCGCGGACGTGCCGCTGATGGTCGCGGAGGTGAATCCCGACCACGCGGAGGCGCTCGATACGCAGCGGAGGCGGCTCGGCTCCGAGGGGTTCATCGTCACGAACGGCAACTGCACGACGATCACGCTCGTCCTACCGCTCGCGCCGCTGCATCGCGCCTTCGGCGTCGAGGCGGTGATCGTCACCAGTTTGCAGGCGGCGTCCGGCGCGGGCTATCCGGGCGTCCCCTCGCTCGATCTGATTGACAACATCGTGCCGTTCATCGGCGGCGAGGAAGAGAAGTTGCAGAGCGAGACGGCGAAGATGCTCGGCGCATGGGAGGGCGGACAATTTCATCCCGCGCCCTTCCCCGTCAGCGCGACCTGCACGCGCGTCCCCGTCCGCGACGGGCACACCGAATCCGTCAGCGTCCGCTTGCGCACGAAAGCGTCGGCGGACGAACTGATCGCGGCGTGGCGGGAGTTCCGGGGCCGCCCGCAGGAATTGAACCTGCCCTCCGCGCCGACGCACGCGGTGATCGTGCGCGATGAACAGGACCGCCCGCAGCCGAACCGGGACCGGATGGCGGAGCACGGCATGGCCTCCGTCGTCGGGCGGCTGCGCCCCTGCCCGATCCTCGACTGGAAATTCGTCGTCCTCGGCCACAACACGATCCGCGGTGCGGCGGGCGCGAGCATCCTCAACGCCGAACTCGCCCTCGCCGAAGGGTGGCTGTAGGTGGCCGCCATCACGGAGCCGATGCTCCTCCCCGCCGTGCTGCGGGGCGACATGGACGGGATCGCCTATCCGATCCTGCCGCCGCGCAACGCGGACAGCGCGGGCGGCCTGCTCGCCGTCGAGCGCGATCTGTCCGGCGTGGACGGCGCGGCGCTCAAGGCGACGTGGGATGCCCGCCTCGGCAGCCGGGAGTTTCCCTATCGCTCCGGCGTCTGGCGCTACCGCGAACTGATCGCCCCCTTCCCGGACGGCGATATCGTCTCCGCGCCGGAAGGGAATACGAACCTCTACTGCGGCGAGGGCGTCAATCGCTGCCCCGGCTGCCGCGCGGGCGGCTGCCGGTTGGCGAATTGGGCGGGCGTCGAACGGCTCGCCCTGAAACACGAGGGCGAGAACCCGACCAACTCCTTCAAGGATCGTGGGATGACCGCCGCGATCTCCCACGCGCGCCACGCGGGCGCGACAACCGTCGCCTGCGCCTCCAGCGGCAACACCTCCGCTTCGCTCGCGGCCTACGCCGCGAAGGCGGGGATGCGCGCCCTCACCTTCATCCCGGAAGGGAAGATCACGGCGGGAAAACTGGGGCAGACGCTCGCCTACGGCGCGCAGGTCGTGCAGGTGCAGGGCGATTTCGACGCCGCGATGGCACTCGTGCAGGAGGTCGCGGCGACGGAACCCGTCTTCCTCGCCAATAACATCAACCCCTTCCGGCTCGAGGGGCAGAAATCCATCGCCTTCGAGCTGCTCCAGCAGCGGCATTGGGTCGCGCCGGACTGGCTCGTCCTGCCGGGCGGCAACCTCGGCAACACCTCCGCCATCGGCAAGGCGCTGATCGAAGCATACGAGTTGGGGCTGATTACCAAACTGCCGCGCATCGCGACGATCCAGGCGGCGGGCGCGTCGCCCTTCGCGCGATGGTTCGAGCGCGGCTTCGACCAGTACGAGCCGATGCAGGCCGAGACCGTCGCCTCCGCGATCCGCATCGGCAACCCGGTCTCGCGCCATCGCGCCCGCCGCATCATCCAGCGGACGGGCGGCATCGTCCTCGCGCTGTCGGACGCCGATTTGCTCGCGGCGAAGCGGCAGATTGACCGCGCGGGCATCGGCTGCGAACCCGCCTCCGCCGCCTCGCTCGCGGGGATCAGAGCGCTCAGGGAGCGCGGCATCATCCGTCCCGGCGACGACATCGTCGGCATCCTCACCGGCCACGTCCTCAAGGACGCCGAGGCGACCGAGCGCATCCACATCACCGGCCCCGATGCTCACCCGCCCATCGTCATCGCCCCCACCCTCGCCGCCGTCCGGCAGGTCCTCGCCAATGGCTAGGCTGACAAACCGAATGAACCGCAAAGACGCAAAGAGCGCAAAGGACGCAAAGAAGATTAAGAGAATAAGGGAAAGGAAGAGCGTCGGCTGTGTAGCACGCCTTCCCTGGCCAGTTTGCCATGCTGTCTCTACCCTTCTTCTTTCTCTTTGCGTTCTTCGCGTCCTTTGCGTCTTTGCGGTTCATTCGGTTTCATCTCCGAAGCGCCGCCGGATCAGCGTGCGGGTGCCGGCGTCGAGCGCGAATCTGGGGCCGGGTTTCGACCATCTCGGGCTGGCGCTGGCGCAGTACACGACGATCACGGTGACGGCGGGCGCGGCGGGCGCGCCGACGGTGACGGGGCTGGACGCCCACCTGCTCGCGGATGCGCCGAACCTCGTCGAGTCGGCGATGCGGCGGCTCGCGGAGGAGGCGCGCAAATACCTGCCGCCGCACACGCTGCACGTCGAGAACGGCATCCCCGTCGCGCGCGGGATGGGCGGTTCGGCGGCGGCGGTCGTCGGCGGCGTGCTCGCCGCGAACGCGCTCCTCGATGAGCCATTCGACCGCTTGTCGGACGATGTCGAGGACCCGCTGCTGGCAATTGCCGCCGCCATCGAGGGGCACGCGGACAATGCCGCCGCCGCGATCTACGGCGGCATCGTCGCGGCGGATGGCGGCATCGCCTTCTCGCTCTCGGACGGCTCGGACTTGCGCGCCGTCCTCTTCGTGCCGGAGACGACGCTGCACACGACCGCCGCCCGCGCCGCCCTGCCGCCGGAAATCCCCCACCGGGACGCGGTGATGAATGTCGGGCACGTCGCGCTGCTTGTCGCGGCGCTGATTGACCGGGAGTACGACGCCCTCGGCCGCTTCATGCGCGACCGCCTGCACGAGCCGTATCGCGCCGCGCTCATCCCCTGGCTCGAACCGCTGATCGGCGCGAGCGAGCGGGCCGGGGCGTATGGGGCATGCCTGAGCGGCGCGGGGCCGTGCGTCCTCGCCCTCGCCGCGCCCTCGCGGGCAAAAAAGGTCGCCGCCGCCATGCGCGAGACGGCGGCGGCGCACGGCTACGCCGGAACCGTCCTCACCCTCGCCATCGACGACACCGGCGCGACGGTCACCGAGAGTTAAATGATGGACGACTTGATCGCCCTCTATACTGCCACTCGGCGTTATTGCACCGACCGCGCGCAGGAATTGCGGATTCAATATTTTGATCGTATCAACGAGCCTGACCCTCCCTTCAGCGTGTGGCCGCGTGTAGCACTTCTCGATGCGTTACTCGCTGATATCGAAAGCGTGGCACCAGATCAATTTTCATCACTTGACGCACTGCGGAACTATCTGTTGCTCGCTGGCTCGACTGCTACAAGTGCTGCCACGAAGCAGTATTCGAGCCTTGGGACGGATCTGATAGACGAAGAGCGCGACCGCTTCCGCATCTACGTCGAAGGTCTCACGGCGGCTGATCTTCGCAATATCGCACCACTCCCCTCCAGGCGGCGGCTCAGCGACGCAGAGAGCGGGCATGTTTGGGACGCACTCGATCAGCGATGGCAGACACATGGTGGCAAAGAATGGTATCCGCTCACGAAGGAAGAGCCACCGGGAGTTATCGCGTTTCAGGCAGCATCGTTTCATCGCGCCCTTCCCGATGAATATCTACGGGGTCTTCTTGGCGATCACAGTATAGAGCGATGCTGGGAATTGTATGAGCACGGATGGGTTCATGAGATGGCTGTTGAACTCCTGAGCACCCACTATGGTCACTACGAAGGTATGGAGTGCTATGCCACAGCGGGTGAGATGGATTGGCTCATCTACGCTTCGCATGAAAGTTCAATCACCGTTGCTGGCGATTGGCTGATTGGGGCGGTGAAAGATGCATGGCCGGAATGGGAACAACATCTCTACACGGGATGGGATTACGAGCGGCCATCAGCATCAGGATTGTAACAATGTGCCGCAAACGGTGCCGTAGTACAATCAACGTGGAGGTGCCGACATGGCGACGACAGAGAAAATGACCGCACTCACGGTGCGTGTGACGAACAACGCGGTCGCATATGCGATCACGACGCTCGCGGCAGAGCAGAATCGCTCGGTAGAGGGGATCGTTGAAGAGGCGCTACGCGCTTGGTTGGAGCGTCAAGAGGAATTGGAAGACCTTGCGGCGATTGCCGAGGTCGAGGGCGAACCAACGATCCCGTGGGAGCAGGTAAAAGAGGAAATGCGCCAAGCACGGGCGAACGCGCGTGCCGAATAGCGATTATCGGCTCATCTTCACACGTTCCGCACGCAAAGAGGCGGTGGGATTACCGCCCAAAATCAGCGAGCAAATCGAACGAGCGACCGACAAACTCCTGCAGGCGTTCCAATCCGGCACACGGCCGCAGGATATGAAACCGATTCAAGGACGACCACGGACGTACCGCGTTGATAGCGGCGAGTATCGAATCGTCTTTGAACTGGATGAGGAAGCGAAGACGATCACCGTTACCCGTGTCCGGCACCGTAAAGATGTGTATCGCAATCTGTGATGACCGGACGATCGCAAAAAGGGATGATATGACGCTCGATGAATTGCGGCGCATCGCCGCCGAGGTTGCGCCACGACGAGGATGGGACTTCTCGCGGCTGCGGGATGACCGCGACCCCACGCCGTGGGAGTATGCCGACGTTGTGCGCCGGTTTCTGCGGCCCGATGATCGGGTGCTGGATGTCGGCACCGGGGGCGGCGAGCGGTTCCTCGCGCTCGCGCCGTCGTTCGGCACGGGCGTCGGCATTGACCCCGACCCGGCGATGATCGCGGCGGCGCGGGAGAATCTGCCCGCGTCGCTCGCGGGGAAGGTGACGTTCGCCGAGGGGCGGGTGGCGGCGTTGCCGGCGCCCGGTGCGTCGTGCGATGTCGTACTTAACCGGCATGCGGCGGTGGATGTGGCGGAGGTTGTCCGCGTGCTGCGGCCGGGCGGCTGTTTCATCACCGAGCAGGTCGGTGCGCAGAACACCGTCAACATCGCGACGCTCTTCGGCTGCGGGCCGGGGATGGGCGGCGCGCGCATCGCCCCCGATCAGGAGATTCCCGCGCTGGCCGACGCCTTCCAGCAGCGCGGCTGCGCCATCGTCTCGTACGGCACGTACAACGTGCCGTATTATTTCAGAGATGCTGCATCGCTGCTCTTCTGGATGCAGGCCGTCGGCGTGCCGCCCGGCTTCGACATCGAGCGGGACTGGCAATCTGTGCACTACCTTCTCACCGAATATATGACCCCGCGCGGCGTCGAGACGAACGAGCACCGCGAACTGCTGATCGTCCGCGCGCCGCAATAGGGGAGGCGATTATAAGATGCGGCGGGCGATAGTTGCTCACGAGGGCGTGTCCGCTGTCTCGCGCCCGGCCGCTTCCTGCCGCTCCCAGTCGGCCTTCTCCAGCGCATACTCGACATCGTCCCCCTCCCAGAGATCCTCGGGCGCAATGTCGTAGCCCTGGGCCGCCATGTCCGCGGCGGTCATGCGGAATGTCCGCACCAGCGTCATGCCCGCCTTCTCCATCACCCGGCGGGAGGCGCGGTTGTCCTCGTAGGTCGAGGCGACCACCCGCCGCGCGCCGAGTTCGGTGAACCCCTTGCGGATCAGCGCGCGCGCCCCCTCGGTGCCATACCCCTTGCCCCACGCCGCTTTGCGCAGCCGGTAGCCGAGTTCGACTTCGTCGGGGGGGCCGCCCTTCGGCGGCCGAAAGTGGAACCAGCCCAGAAACTCCCCGCTGGACTTCTCGATGGCCGCCCAGAAGCCGTACCCGTCCGAACGCTCGTAGTAGCGGAGGAACGCGGGCAGGAAGTCGTCTCGGATCGCGGCGCGGGGCGTCGGCGTGCCGCCGGTGATGAAGCGCATCACATCGGGGTCGCTGTCGAGGGCGACGAGGTTGTCCACATCGGCCTCGGTGAAGCGGCGCAGCACGAGTCGTTCGATTTCCAGGTAGACCTCCATCCCTCACGCTCCTTCCCACGACGATGCGAGCAGCGGCGACATCGCCGCCGTGAACGCGGCGGCAGCGGACAGTATGGGGGTCTGCCACGCGATGCGCTAGCGCGGTGTCAGCGTGACGGATCGCACCTGCACGCCGAGGACGCGGGAATCGTAGATCGGGGCATTGGGCGGCGAATAATCCTGCGGCGACCAGACATCGCACGTCTTCAGGTCCTTGCCCTTGCTTGCCGGGTCAATGCAACTCGTGATCCGCAACAAGGCGGTGCCATCATCCGAAACCGGCAAGGCGCCGGGCGGAATTGTCACCGTATAGTCGGCAGACCCCTGCGTCAGGTCGAAGTCGGCGAGCGTCGGCCCAGGCTCATTCAAACCGGGATCGAGGGCGATCCAGGCATGCGCGGGGAGCGTGAGCGCGGCGGGGCGCGTGCCGCCCGCGAGGCGGAGGGTGATCGCGCCGCCATGCTGGGCGAGCGAGGCCGTCCACGGTACCCGCAGGAGGGCGGCGGGGCCGGTCCAGCGGTACGGCGTCGGGTCGTCGCGGTCGCGCTCGATGCCGTAGAAACCCGCGACATCGTACTTCTCGTCCGCCTGCCCCATCGTGATCGTCAGCGGCGCGGCGCCGAGCGGCGGGTCGGAATGCGCGGGTTCGTAGCGGTAGACGGTGTAGCGCAGGTCGTTCTCCTGCGGGTTATGCGGCTTCTGGAGTTGCAGCGACTCGAAGTCGTGCAACGCGACGGTGAAGGCCGGGCCGAAGCGTGTCTCCGGCACGAGGCGCGTGTGCGGGAAGAACAACTTGCCGCCGTCGTTGCCCATCAGGATGTAGACGGGATGCGTCGTGCTCTCGCGGTTCAGCCACGCTTCGAGCAGGTCGCCGCGCGGGTTGTTCGTGCTGATGACGAACGCCGTGCGGCCGTAGACGAACTGCAAGGGCGTCGCGAGGAGGTGCGGCTGGTCGCGGTCGCCGCTGAAGAGCAGCAGGCTGTTTTCCGGGAACTGTTCGGCGATCTGCCGCAGTTGCGCCTCCGCCCCGCTGTAGCGCCGCACCGTCCACGTCCCGGCCCGCGTCGCGCCGAAAAAGAGCACGAGCAGCGCGGCGGCGGCGAGGCCGAGGGCGCGGGGAATGGGAGACCTACCCCCCCGGCCCTCATGCCCCCAGGGGAGGGGGGGCGCAAAGCCCGTACACGGACGATGCGGGAAGCCCAGCTCAGAACGCGGCGCGCGCCCCCCA
>JAICIL010000191.1 GCA_025924435.1 Chloroflexia bacterium
GTCACGCCCGTGAAGAGGATGAGGACGGCGAAGAGCGCGTTCGCGAAGAGGCCGAAGCGCGCCATGAAGCCGCCGCGCTGCACGACCGTCCGCGCGCCGTACGCCTCATCCGTCCCGGTCAGCTGCCAGTTGCGCCACGCGACGAGCAGGGCCAGCAGCGCGATGACAAGCATGACGAGCGAGACGAGATCAACGATGAGCGTCAGGTTCGTCTCCGTCGTGCAATCGAGGGTGACGAGGAAATAATTGCCGAGCAGTTGCACCCCCCACGCCACGATCCCGCCGAGGAAGCCGAACCAGAGCGGCCCCATCCCGACCGCGCGGCCCTGCTGTGCATGCATTCGTTGATCGTTCATCACTGCCATTTCCCTCTGGTTTACAGGAAATACGGCGAAAGGTAGACCGAGACGAGGATGACGACCCAGACCGCGTCCACGAAGTGCCAGTACAGCCCGACATTCTGGATCGCCTGATAGCGTCGCTTCGTGAAATGGCCGCTCCATGCCCGCGCCTGCATCCCGGCGTTCAAGACGAGCGCGAGGAAGACGTGCGCCCCGTGCAGGCCGGTGATCGCGAAGAAGAGCGAGCCGTACGCGTTCGTCCTCGGCGTGAACTCCTTGTTGCTGTACTCGATCACCTGGAAGGCGAGGAAGAGCGTGCCGAGCAGAAAGGCGATCGCCAGCCCGATCCGCAGCCCCATTTGACTGCCGCGCTTGATGCTCATCTCCGCCGCCACCATCGGCGCGCTCGACGACAGGAGAATAACCGTCATGATGAGCGGCAAGAGCAGTTCGGGTTTCTTCATCCCCTCCGGCGGCCACTGGAGCGCGCCGGAGCGGAGGTAGAAATAGGCGGAGATCAGCGCGCCGAAGAGCGTCGCCTCCGTGGCGATAAAGGCGACGGTGCCCCACCAGCCCGTCGCGCGCGGCCCGGTGGTCGCACGCGGCAGCGGGCGGGCAATCGTCAGGTCGGTGGTCGTCGTCGCGCTCATGCCTCCACCTCTTCCGCTTCCGGCGGCGGCGCGGGCCAGAACCAGCCCGTCGCGGCGACCAGCCCGATCACCGCGCCGACCGCAGAGACGACGACCTGATCCGTCAGGATGCCGAGGAAGATGATGCCGATGGAGGCGGCGAGGATCGCCGGCCAGATCGTATCCCGCGGGACGGGCAAGATGTCCTCCGGGATGGCATCGAGGAGCGACGAACCGAAGGTCTCGCGCCGCATGTTGCGCGCTTCCGCCGCCACCTCCCGCTCGTAGGCCGCCTCCGTCCGCTCGGTCAGCGCGGGGGATTCGCCCGATTGTGGAGCCTCCGATTGTGGTGCCTCCCGCGGGTCGGCGTCCTCGTCGCCCCGCTCCTCCCAGAGCGGGTTGCGGCTGCGGACGATGGGATAGACGGCGAAGTTGTACGGCGGCGGCGGCGAACTCGTCGCCCATTCGAGCGTCCCCGCGCCCCACGGGTTGTCGCCCGCCGGTGTGCCGACCTGCAGGCTGCGGACAACATCGAGGATGAAGACGACCGCGCCCGCCGCGATGATGAAGGCGCCGATCGTCGAGATGAGGTTCAGGCCGTCCCAGCCGAGGCCGCCCTGATAGGTGTAGACGCGGCGCGGCATGCCGAGGATGCCGGTGATGTGCATCGTGAAGAACGTCACTTGCATGCCGACGAAGATGAGCCAGAAACTGAGTTGCCCCAGCCCCTCGTTGAGCATCTTCCCGGTGATCTTCGGCAGCCAGTAGTAGAAGGCGGCGAAGAGCGGGAAGACGAAGCCGCCGATCAGCACGTAGTGGAAGTGGGCGACGACGAAATAGGTGTCCGTCGTCGCGCGGTCGAAGGGGACGGAGGCGAACATCACGCCCGTCAGCCCGCCGATGATGAAGGTGACGAAGAAGCCGATGATGAAGAGGAGGGGCGTCTTGATGAGCGGCTTGCCCCGCCAGAGGGTCGCGATCCAGGCGAAGATCTGCACGCCCGCCGGGATGGCGATCACCGTGCTCGCGGCGGCGAAGAAGGCGGTCGAGAGTTGCGGCAGGCCGACGGCGAACATGTGGTGCACCCAGACGCCGAAGGCGATGATCCCCGTCGCGACGCTCGCCAGCACGAGCGCGGTGTAGCCGACGACCGGCGTGCGCGCGAAGGTCTCGATGATCATCGAGACCATGCCGACGGCGGGGAGGAAGATGATGTAGACGTCCGGGTGGCCGAAGAACCAGAACATGTGCTGCCAGAGGAGCGCGTTGCCGCCGCCCGCCGCGTCGAAGAAGTGGAAGCCGAACTTGCGCTCCAGTTCGAGCAGCCCGCACGCGGCGGTGAGCGCGGGCAGCGCGAAGAGGACGGCGAACGAGGTGACGAGGATCGTCCAGACGAAGAGCGGCATCCGGTTGATGGACATGCCGGGGGCGCGCATCTTGAAGATGCTGACGATGAAGTTGATCGCGCCCGCCATCGTCGAGATGCCGAGGAACATCAGCCCGAGCGCGTAGAAATCAATATTCAGGTCCGGCGAGTAGGTCGGGCCGCTGAGCGGCACGTAATTGAACCAGCCCGCGTTCGGCACCGCGTGGATGGCGACGCTGGAGAACATGAAGATGCCGGCGAGCAGGAAGACCCAATAGCCGAAGGCGTTGAGGCGGGGGAAGGCCATGTCCCGCGCACCGATCATCAGCGGCACGAGGTAGTTGCCGAAGCCGAAGAGGATCGGCGTCGCGAAGAGGAAGATCATCGAGGTGCCGTGCAGCGTGAAGATCTGGTTGTACGCCGTCGGGGTGAGGAAGGTGTTCTCCGGGCGCGCGAGTTGAATGCGCAGGAGCAGCGCACCGACGCCGGAGATCAGGAAGACGATGTAGGCGGTGGCGATGTAGCGCACGCCGATCTTCTTGTGATCCACCGTGACGAGCCAGCCGATGGAGCGCGGGTGCGTCTCCCAGATGCGTGTGAATCGCTCCGCCGCCGCGGTTGCCATGCCGTATCCCCTTCCCCGCTATGTCAGGCTGTCCAGATAGACGAGCAGTGCCTGGAGATCGTCGCCGTTGACGTAGATGCTCGGCATCTTGTTGTCCGGCTTGATATTCTGCGCGCTGGTGATCCAGCCGGCGAGGTTGCCGGGCGTGTTGTCAAGCGTCCCGGCGGCGAGGGTGTGGCGGCTGGCGAGATGCGTCAGATCCGGCCCGACATTCGCGCTCGCGTTCGTGCCGCGCACCGCGTGGCAGTACGAGCAGGACGAGCCGATGAAGACCTGATATCCCTTCTGGAGTTCGGGCGCGGTCGGCTGCGGCGGCGTCGCCTGCTGCCCCTTCACCCACGCGGCGAACTGGTCCGGCGAGTCGGCGATCACGAAGAAGGCCATGTGCGCGTGCTCCGCGCCGCAGAACTCGGCGCACTGCCCGCGATAGGTGCCGGGCTGATCCGCCTCCAACAGCAGGTCGTTCGCATGGCCCGGCAGCAGGTCCCGCTTCGCTTGCAACTGCGGCACCCAGAAACTGTGGATGACATCGTTCGTCGTCAGTTTGAGGAGCACCTGCTGGCCGACCGGGATATGGATCTCATTCGCGGTCGTGAACTGCTGCTGCGGGTACTGCACCTCCCACCACCACTCGTGGCCGACGACGTTGATCGTCAGGCCGGAGGGCGCGGGGGCGGAGAGGGCGCGCATCGTGTGGAGCGTGAGGCCGAAGAGGAAGATCAGGATGAGCAGCGGGATGATGACGCCGCCGACCGCGACGAAGATATTCGCGCCGCGCCCGGCGAGGGCGCTCCCCGCGCCCCTGCGCCGCCGGAAGAGGGCGAAGAGCAGCAGCGCGACGACGATCACGAAGACGATCGCCGCGAGGATAATCATGATCCACGCCTGGGTCGCGATCTGGTTCTCACCGTAGCCATGGGGGTCGAGCGCGGAAGGGGAGGTGCAACCCCCGAGCAGGAGGGCAATCAGGGCAAGTGGGCCGAGGGCGAGGAGGAATCGCCGTTGCCGAGGAGCGAAGGGAAAGAAGGAAAATAGGACAGTCGTCCCTCTGCGCCGGCGCCGGCGGCGACGTTTCATTCTCAATGCACCCTCCCAGAATTCCGGCACATCAGCGTGCCCGTTCCCGGTCGCCCATCAAGGTTCATATGCTGAAGCGAGGGCACGTCTCCGTGCTCGCCAAAACGAACCGCATTATTAGTGCCACGTGCGGGGAGGGGGTAAGGGGAATATCTGCGTTACCTGGTTCTTGGTGGTTATTTCGTGCCGCTTTGCGGCCTTTCTTCACATGCCCTCTTCGCCGCCGCCCGATGTGACCTGCGCGTGGTTGAGGGCGGCGACGAGCGAGAGGCCGCCAACGATATTGCCGCAGAGTGTCGGGAGAAGCCAGCCGCCGAGGCCGTGTACCCACGATGCCGCACCCGTCGTCAGGAGATAGAAGATTTCGACGGAACCGGCGATGATATGCGCGAACCCGCCGAGGCCGACGAGGAAAGTGATGATGATGATAATCATCGGGCGGGCGGTCTCCGCGCCGGGCAGCAGCCAGACCATCAGCGCGATCAGCCACCCCGCGAAGATCGCGCGCAGGAAGATCGTCCAGAAACTTCCTTCGAGCGCATCGCGGCCGATCGCCGCGAATGCCGCGCGCACCTCCGGCCGGAAGACCCCCGTATGCCCGACCACCCAGGCGAAGGCGAGCGCGCCGAGGAGGTTCGTTGCCAGGACGACGGCCCACAGGCGCGCGACCCGCCAGAGCGTCTCCCCGGATGGCTTATTGAGGAGCGGCAGGATCGGCGTTAGCGTGTTCTCGGTGAACAATTGCTGCCGCCCGAGAATGACGATCAAGAAGCCGATGCTGTAGCCGAGATTGACGACGAGCGGCCGCCACGGCGCATCCGGCAGCCGCGCGCGGAGCAGCCCCATCGCGACGAGCGAGAAACCCATCGAAAGCCCCGCCGCCAGCCCCGACCACGCCAGCGCGGACCACGTGCGGCGCAGTTCGTCTTCGCCCTCGCGCCGGATCACCTCGTAGACGACGAGCGGCCGCGGCGCACCGCGATCCTCGACCTCCTCATGCTCGCCCGCGCGCAGATCGGGTGCGGCGCCGTCCGTCTCTTCCCGCTCGCGGACTGTTCCCGCCACTGTCGGTTCCTCTCGTAATGACCGGAAATGCCTTCGTCTTCGTATCTACGGGGGATATTCTCAATTTCCGTGCCGCTCCCGCACCGGCATGCGACTTGCCGGACGGTGACGCAATTTCCGCGCGGTTACTGTGGCACCGTATTTGCATTGCTTGACGGCGGAAGAAACGTCCCGCGGCGCATGCCCGAACGGACGTCAGGCCCGTAGCGAAGGAGTGCACCGATGGTCACCGAGAGCCACCGATCAATCACCGAACTGATCGAGCCACCGCTGATGGCGGTGGATATGCGCGTCCCCTCGAT
Organism: Chloroflexia bacterium; assembly: GCA_025924435.1. Next base: position 5,406 of record JAICIL010000191.1, read on the forward strand.
GGTTGTCCTGCGGCGGCTGGAGCAGGAGGGCAATCACACCGCGATCATCACCGATGAGGGCAAGCCGATCGGCCTCATCCGCCTCGCCTCCGCGCGCGAGGAAGCCGCCGAGGATAAACTCGTCGGCCAACTGACGGTCGAACCCTTGCCGATGGTCCTCCCGGACACGGCGAGCGTGGACGACGCGATCCGCATGAACACGGCGAATGTGGACCGCGTGCCGGTCGTCAACGCAGACGGCATGCTCGTCGGCGAACTGCCGCGCACGAAGATCGCCGCGACCGGGCTGCACCAGGGCGACGAAGTGCCGATCGTCGCGGAACGGCTCGGCACGGAGATGCCGATGACCGTCAAGGCGGGGCAATCCGTCGTCGGCAGCGACGGCGGCCGTATCGGCACCGTCAAGGATGTCGTCGTCGAGGTGAACACCGGGCGCGTGGGGCATATCGTGGTGCAGGAGGGGGCGATCTTCAAGAAGGATCGCAAAGTCCCCGTGGACCTCATTGATCCGATGACGGACGACGAGAATGTCCATCTCAAGGTGGACAAGGCGGACGTTGACCGTCTCGGCGACGTGAGCGCGCGATAACGGGGAATTTCCTCACCCCCGGCCCCTCTCCTCCGCTCCGAGATTCGGAAATGTGTGAGGATCGTCTGGCGAAGGAGAGGGGAGGGGAATGCATACGAATTGCCGTGGTGTTCCGTCAGCATTCGATGCATCCCGTATTTCTCCCCCTCTCCTCTGCCCTGAGGCAAAGGAGAGGGGGCCGGGGGGTGAGGTTTACCCCGCCGTCATCGCGGCGACTTCGTCGCGGATGTCCTGGAAGGCGGCGGTGCTCAGATAGCGCTCGCCAGTGTCCGGCAGGACGACGACGATCAGTTTGCCCGCGTTCTCCGGCCGCGCCGCGACCTGCACCGCGCCCGCCGCCGCCGCGCCGCAGGAGATGCCGACGAGCAGCCCCTCCTCGCGGATGATCCGGCGCATCATCTCCATCGCCTCGTCGCTGGAGACGTGCAGCACCTCATCGAGCTGATCAACGGCCAGCACCTCGGGGATGAAGTTCGCGCCAAGGCCCTGAATCTTGTGCCCGGCCGGTTTAAGCGGTTCGCCCGCCCGTTGCTGCTCGATGATCGGCGACTCGGTCGGCTCGACCGCGACGATCTTGAGGCCCGGCTTCATCGGCTTCAGCACCTCCGCGACGCCCGTCAGCGTGCCGCCCGTGCCGATGCCGCCGACGATAATATCCACCGCGCCATCGGTATCCTCCCAAATCTCGACCGCCGTTGTCTCGCGGTGGATCTTCGGGTTCGCGGGGTTCGTGAACTGCTGCGGCATCCAGGCGTTCTCGTGCTCCGCGACGATCTGCTCCGCCCGCGCCACCGCCCCGGTCATCCCCTGCGCCGCCGGGGTGAGGACCAGTTCCGCGCCGTACGCCCGCAGGAGCATCCGCCGTTCGAGGCTCATGCTGTCCGGCATCGTCAGGATCAAGTGATAGCCGCGCGCCGCCGCCGCCCACGCGAGGCCGATGCCCGTGTTGCCGCTCGTCGGCTCGACGATCAGGGTATCCTTGTTGACGATGCCGCGCTCCTCCGCGTCCGCCAGCATGCTGACGGCGATGCGATCCTTGACGGAGAAGCCGGGCGTGAGCGCCTCCAATTTCGCCACCACCCGCCCCGGCAGCCCGGCGGCGACCTTGTTCAGTTGGACGAGCGGCGTGTTGCCGATCAATTCCCAGGCATCCTTGGCGATCTTCGGGCGGACGCGGCGGTTGAGCGTGGTCTGCGCCATGGTGCACGACTCCTTCTGCGGTATGCTTGCGGCGCCGGGAGGTTCCGGCCTCTGTCGGATGCGTATTCATCGCATCCGGGCGCGGCTTTGTCAAGAATATGGGGGAGGAAACCTCACCCCCCGGCCCCCTCTCCATCGTAATGGAGAGGGGAGCGAGCCGCCGAGAGATCAGGGCGCGATGGCGGAAGGCTCGCATCTTTGCGATGCGTCACTCCCTTCCTTTTAGGGAAGGGTCCGGGGGGTAGGTTGAAGAATCTCCTCGTTTTCCAGTCCGGTGGGGTGACGGCGGTCATCAACGCGAGCATGGTCGGCGTCGTGCGCGCGGGGATGGCGCATGGCGAAGTCGGGGAGATCATCGGGGCGCGGGCGGGGATTCGCGGGCTGCTCGACGGCGATTTGATTGATCTGCGCCGCCAGTCCGCCGCGACGCTCGCCCGCGTGCGGAAAACACCCTCCGCCGCGCTCGGCAGCACGCGCCACAAGCCGACGGACGACGACATCGCTCGCGCCCTCGCCGCGCTCCGGCGGCTGAATGTCGGCTATGTCTGCCCGATCGGCGGCAACGACTCGGCGGACACGGCGCACCGCCTGCACGTGGCGGCGCGCGCGGCGGGGCTGGGCATCAATTTCGTCACCGTGCCGAAGACGATTGACAATGACCTGCCGCACACGGACCACACGCCGGGCTACTCCTCCGTCGCGCGGGCGGTGGCGCGGATGGCGCGCGAGACGGCGTACGACACCGAGGCGCTGCCGCTCTTCCCCGTCAAACTGCTCGAAGTGATGGGGCGGGACGCGGGCTGGGTCGCCGCCGCCACCGCCCTCGCGCAAGAAGGGCCGGACGACGCCCCGCACCTCATCTATCTTCCCGAACGCCCGCCGACCGCGGCGCAGATGCTCGATGAGATCGCGGCGATCGTGCGGCGCGTCGGCTGGTGCGTCGCGGTCGTGCCGGAGACGCTGCGCGACCCGGACGGCGCGCCGATTGGCGGGGCGGGCACGTACGTTGACCCCTTCGGCCACGCCTACGCCGCCAGCCCGGTCGCCGCACTCGCCGCCGCGCTCGAACGGGAGCGGGACCTGCGCGCCCGCTTCGACAAACCGGGCACGCTCGCCCGCATGATGCCCGCCGCCCTGGATTTGGACGAGGCGGAGGCGTGCGGCCGGGAGGCGGTGCGCCGCGCCGTCGCGGGGGAGAGCGACGGGATGGTGACCATCGAACGCCTCTCCGACACGCCGTACGCCGTGCGCTACGGCGTCACCCCGCTCAGCGGCGTCGCCAACACCGTCCGTCCTCTGCCGGACGACTTCATCGCGCCCGATGGCCGGGGCGTCACCGACGCCTTCCGCCGCTACGCGCTGCCCCTGCTCGGCCCCGATCCCTTCCCACCCTTCGGACGGCTGGAACGAAAGCCGGTCGTGCCCGCCGCGGAACGGTAGCGCGCGGGGTTGACCAATCCGGCAAGCGCTCCCTACACTCCGGGGACGGAGCGACTATCGGGCGCGGTGCGCCGCTATGACAGGAGCACCCGACCATGACGCACA
>JAICIL010000192.1 GCA_025924435.1 Chloroflexia bacterium
GGGTGGGGGTACCCGCCCCCCCCCCGCTGCGGGGGTTTTACCCCCTGGGCAATTGGTTGGTTTGCGGGGGGGGGGGGTGGTCCCCCACCCGCCCCTACACAGCAACGGCCCATTGTTATCATGTGCGCACAAAACCTTATTTCACTCAATCCTTCTTATTTCTTTCGGCTGAAGATGTAGATGACGAGGCCGATGAGCAGGACGCTCCAGTAGCCGATCACGCGATCAATGACGGCGACGGAGGCGGCGGCGTTGCGCTCGACACCGACCCATTGCAGGATGCCGACGATCCCCGTCTCGACCGCGCCAAGCCCGGCGGGGGTGAGCGGGATCGTCGTCAGGAGCGAGGCGGCGAGCGCGACGAAGAGCGTCACGGCGAGCGAGACGTGGATATCGAGCGCGCGGGTGATGAAGAAGACGCGCAACCCCTCCTGCGCCCAGATGATCGCCGTCAGCACAATCAGCGCGGGCCAGCGGCCGAAGGAGCCGAAAATCCCCTCCTCCAGTCGCCGGTACTGCACGGAAATCTTCCTCGGCACGACCCGTTCGAGCAGCCCCTCCGCGCGCCGCAGGACGAGCAGGCCGACCAGACCGACGACCGCGAGCACGCCGCCGAAGACGAAGAGCGTCACGGCGACGCGCGGCACTTTGCTGCCGAAGACGAGCACGCCGCTGACGACGAGGAAACTGAAGAGGCCGAGGATGTCCATCAGCCGCTCGGCGAGGATCGTGCCGAACGTGCGCGTGAACGAGACGCCCGTCGCCTTCTTGAAGAGATAGCCCCGGTAGACATCGCCCAATTTCGCGGGCAGCAGCGTGTTCGCGAACCACGAGAGGACGACGATCTCCATCAACCCGTAGACATTCGGCGTCTCGACGCCGTGCGCGCGGTCATACCCCGCGTTGCCCAGGATGATCTGCCAGCGCACGGCACGGACCGGAAACGAGAGATAGTAGACCGCGAAGGCGCAGAGGAGCAGCAGCGGGTTCGCGCCCCGGACATTGCGCCACACCTCGCGGACATTGATGTTGAGGCGCATCACGACGAGCACGATGATGACGACGGCGATCAGGAACGAGAGGATCGTTCGGGGCTGCCGGAGACGCCGCGCGAACGAGATCCCCTCCTCCGCGACCGCCTCGCCGACATCGCCGTGCGTGCTGTGCGCCGGGTCTATCGCCTCCGGCGCGGGGTCGCGGCGGACGGCGCCGCGCGAGATGTCGTCCAGCGGCTCCGTGGCGCCGTCCGCGGGGTCAATCGGCGGGGCGGTCATCTTCGCCGCGGGATCAATCACCGGAGGATTCCTCGGTGCGGTACCAATCGTAGAGCCGGGCGATGCCGCTCGCGATATCTGTCGTCGGGTTGTAACCGAGCGCCGCGCGCGCCATGCTGTTGTCCGCGAACGTCACGGGCAGATCGGCGCGCAACGCGGGCTGCCGCTCGATGATCGCCGGTCGCTCGACGATCCGCTCGATGATCTCAATCAGATCGCGGATCGCGACGGGATGCTCGTTGCCGAGGTTGAAGACCCGGAAGCCGTCCGGCGAATCGAGCGCGGCGAGGATGCCCGCCACGGTGTCGCCGATATAGGTGTAATCCCGCTGCACGGAGCCGTCGCCGCGCAACTGGATCGGGACGCCGCGATGCACGGCGTCCACGAAGCGATAGGTCGCGAGGTCGGGCCGGACGCGCGGCCCGTACGCATTGAAGAAGCGGAGCGCAGTGACGGGCAGATCGTGCAGCGACGCGTAACTCCGCCCCATCGCCTCCACCGCCGCTTTCGTCGCGCCGTACGGGGAGACCGGTTTCAGCGGCTGATCCTCGCGGAATGCCGTCCCGCCCGTGTCGCCATAGACCGTCGAGGAGGAGGCGACGACGACATGCCGCGCGCCCGAATCGCGCGCGGCATCGAACACATTGATCGAGCCGAGGACATTGACGCGCGTGTACAGGTCGGCCCGCCCGACCGACGGGCCGACCGCCGCCATCCCCGCGAGATGGATGATCGCCTCCGGCCGCGCCTCCGCGAAGACCCGCTGGAGCGCGGGCGCGTCCGTGATGTCGGAGGTTTTGAGGCTGAATTGCGGGTGTTCGGCGGCGCGCGCGATATTGCGCCGCTTGCGGGCGGCGGGATAGAGGAAATCGCTGAAGGAGTCGAGGGCGATCACCGCGTCGCCCCGCGCGAGCAATGCCTCCACGACGTGACTGCCGATGAACCCCGCGCCCCCCGTGACCAGTACTCGCATGCGCTCCCGTACCCTCATCCACGACCGCCCCGCCGCCGGTGCAGTGTACACGACGCCGTACGGACGGACAAATGGGGGCCAGTAGTCGGTAGTCAGTAGACAGAACGGGACCGAATCCCCTGACTACCGACTACCGACTACCGACTACCGACTACTCGGTTATTGACAGCCGCACGCACCATGCGGTACTACCGCTCACACGCACGCAGTTCCCGCTTCTGCATCATCCGTTGGTTCGCAGCGAGACCGGGAGGACGATCATGGCCCCATTCGACAGCGCGAAACTCGCAGACCTGATGGACGAGGCGGGCATGGACCTGCTGCTCGCCAGCACGCGCCACAATGTGCGCTATCTGACCGGCGGCTACGTCTACCACTTCCACGAGCGCGGCCAGCGCATGGGTTCCAGCCAGTACCTCGCCTTCGTCGGCGTGCCGCGCGGGCGCGTCGCGGACGCCTTCTACATCGGCGCGTCCGGCGAAAAGATGGGGCTGGATGTCCTGCCCCTGTGGATCGGCGAGCGGAACCTCGACGCGGGCGATGCATCCTCGTCCGCCGCCGCCGCCGCGATGATGGCGAAGTCGCGCGGCGCGGCGAGCGGCACAATCGGCGTCGAGATGCCCTTCCTCCCGGCGAGCGCGCTCTCGGCGCTGCACACCGGCCTGCCGGGCGCGACCTTCGTGGACGCGACCGACCTCCTGCACGAACTGCGCGCGATCAAGACGGGGGCCGAAATCGCCATCCTGCGCGACGTGTCGGACCATGTCGCCGGCGCGATCCAGGCGGGATTCCGCGCCGGTCGCGACGGCATCCCGACGCGCGAACTGGCCGCGACGGTGGAGAAGGAGATGGGCGCGCACGGCGTCACCTTCCTCTGGGCGTTCACGAACGCCGGGCCGGGCTACCTGCGCGCCCCCTCCGAGACGCGCTGGGAGCGCGGGCGGATGCTGCACCTCGATTGCGGCGGCGAGGAGCGGGATTACCTCGCGGACATCTGCCGGATGGGCGCACTCGGCGAACCGTCCGCGCTCGGGCGGGAACTGACCGACGCCTGCCTGGAGATTCAAGGCGTCGTCCGCCGCCAACTGCGCGCGGGCATGACGTACGGCGAAATCGCCGCCGCCGCGCAGGACGCGCTGCAATCGAGCAGCCACGCGACAATCGGCCGCATCGTCGCGCACGGGATCGGTATGGTTTCCCACGAGCAGCCGATGATCAACCGCCCCGAGCAGGCGGGCCGGACGCTCCGGAGCGGCCATATCCTCTCGCTCGAAACCGAGTTTCTCCATCCGGAGGTCGGCCACGTCAAGATCGAGGACACCATCGCCATCACGCCCGACGGCGCGGAAGGGCTTGGCGACCGGGGCCGCGAATTGCAGGTGATCGGCTGATTCGGGATAGGCGACAACCAGAGAGGGGGAGCGAACCATAACTCGCTCCCCTCCGCTTCTGACCGTCCGTTGCTCGCGTCGGCACTACGTCACTGTCGTTGCCGGATTCGTCGCCTCTGTCACGGGCGGCGCCAGCCGGAAGGCCAGCGCCTTGAGGAAGCGGGCCATGCGCTCGCGCCGCTTCCGGGCGCGCTCGGCATCCGCCCGCGCTCCCGCGTTTTCCATCGCCTCGGCGACCCATGCCCGCCCGAGCGCGCGTGCCGCCCGCTCGTCGAAAAGCCGGGCCGCGAGAATTTCATGCACGAGATTGTTTTCCATCGTTGTATTCCTCTCATCGCTCGTCACGACTGGGCGAGGGCATCCGCGCGCTGCTCGGCCTCCGGGGGGGCCGGTGCGATCCGCCGCGCCAGCGCGAGCAGCGCCTTCGCCATAGCCACGCGCGGCGAGCGCCGCATGGGCCGTTCGATCTTCCAGTCCTGCTCGTTGATCCATGCCGTCCGCCGCTGGTGCTCCGTGTAGTGCGCCCAGGCGTCAATCTCGTTCATCTCCGTCTCCTTTTCATCCCACATCGCCGACGCGAGCACCGCGATGCATCGAATGAACGCGCGGTGAACGGAGATTCGGGGGAGGGGCGCCCTCACACACAAAAAAGTCAGCGGCCACGGTGTGAGTTTCCGTGGCCGCTGACCGCGCATGATGCGCCCTTTAAGTGATACCCGGCCGTTCTTCCTCTGCTACCCAGTCTGCCGTGGTCCTCATCATCCCATCACGTGCAGCCGCGTGAACCAGGTTCCCGTCCGGTCGTTGGTTGTCAATGTACGTCGCTCCTGTATGCCCCGCCTATTCTATGCCTTAACCAAGGCAAGAGGCGTGCCACGATGATGGATACCATCAAACGTCGGTCATTGCTCTACCGACCCGGTAGCGCGGGCTGGAAAGCCCGCGCTATCGAGCAAAAGGGGGCCTTGCGGCCCCCCGGATGATCCAACCGATCGCGCGCGGATTACCCGTTCGTGAGGTCGTCGTTGACCTTCGACTGAATCTGCTTCGCGGCGTCGGCGGCGGTCAGTTGCTTGTTGAGCAACTGCGTCTCGGCGTTCTCGATGTCCGTCCGCGCCTTCGTCCAGCCGGCCGGTTGCGGCTCGCCCTTGCCGTCCTGCGCGATGTCGAACGCGGCGCGGTTGAGCGGCTTGCCGCTGACGAATGTCTTGAAGGCGTCCGACTCGGCGGCGGACTTGCGCACGGGCAGATAGCCGGATTGGATGGACCAGTAGGCCGTGACATCCTTCGAGGTGAAGTACTTGAGGAAGAGCCACGAGGCCAGTTGCTTCTCGGGCGTGGACTTGAAGACGATCGCGTTCGCGCCGTAGAGCGCCGTCTTCGGGTTGTTGAGATTGTCCGCTCCTTGCGGGATGACGGTGCCGCTCCAGGCGAATTTGTCGCCCTTCGTCGGGTCGTTCGGGTCCTTCTGCATCGCGGCGCCAATGTACGCGCGGCCGGTGCTGGAACCGACGAAGAACGGGGCGTCGCCATTCGTGAAGATGGATTGATCCTCATTGTTCTTGGTGTCAATCGTGAACGCGGTGCCCGCCTTCGCCATGTCCTCGATCACCTGGAGGGCGGAGAGCGCCTGCGGCGAGTCGAACTTCGCCTTCTTGTTGTCCGGCGTGATCACCTCGCCGCCGAAGGAGAAGACCATGCCGTCAATGACGGACGCATCCGTCCGCATCGGGAAGCCCTTCTTGCCGGCCTTCACCGTCGCCGCCGCCTGCGCCTTGAACTCGTCCCACGTCTTGGCGGGGCCGTTGAAGCCGACGGACTTCAGCAGGTCCGCGTTGTACCACATCATCAGGACGGACGAGGTGAAGGGGGCGGAGAGAATCTGGTTCTTGAAGTCGGGGTAGATGTTCCGGTCGAGGAAGCCGGGGAAGATGTCCGAGAGATCGTCCTTCGTCCAGCCGTAATTCTTGCTGTTGATGTACGGCGTCAGGTCGAGGAGCGCGTCCGCCTGCTGGTAGTTGGCGACGTTGTTCTCGTAGCCGACGGCCATCGCGGGCACCTGCTTCGCCTGGATGCCGACCTGAATCTTCTGCGCGATCGTGTTGTAGTCGCCGATGTACTGCGGGGTGACGGTGATGCCGGGGTTGGCGGCGTTGAAGTCCGCCGCGATCTTCTTCAGCGCGTCCTCGTTCTGCTTCGTCTGGACGTGCCAGAAATCCACCTGGACGGTCTTGCCCTTCAGGTCCACCTTGTCAACGTCGCTCCCTTGCCCCGCCGTGGTCGCGAATTTCTGCGCGACGACGGACTGCCCGGCGGCGAGTTTCGAGGTGTCAATCGTCCCGGCGGCGGCCGAACCGCTGGCGGTCGTCGCGCTGCTGGTCGTCGAGCCGGAAGCGGAGGCGGCGGTGCCGCTCGCTGAGGTCGAGACGGCGGGCGCGCTCGTGCTCGCCGCGCCGGTCACGCTGCTCGCGGCCGGTTTCGTCGCGGCGGTCGTCGTCGCCGCGCCGGACGCCGGGGCGGTCGTGGCGGCCGGCTTCGGCGTCTCGGTCGCCTTGCTGCTCCCGCAGGCCGCGAGGATGGCCGCCGCCGCGCCCCCGGCGATGCCGCCGAGCAACGCCCGCCGGTTCAGTCGCTTGCCAAACAGTGCGCTGTCACTCACCGTGCCACTCCTTCTTGAATCCTAATCCCGACCCCTCCCGACGCGGGAGGGGAATCGAAAGAACCTAACCCCCGGCCCCCCCTTCCCGCGAGGAAGGGGTGACTCAACTCGACTACCATGACGTACCCTGAACGCCTCGATCTGACGGAGGCTCACTCCCCTTCCCTTCGCGGGAAGGGGCCGGGGGTTAGGTATCCCCGGCTATCCCTTGACGCCGGACGACGCAACGCCCTCGATCAACTGGCGCTGCACGAAGAAGTAGAGGATCGCGATCGGGATGATCGTCAGGGCCGTTCCCGCCATCAAAATCGGGAAGTTGTTGTTCCCGGCGTCGCTCGTCAACTGCCGGAGGCCCACCTGGATCGGTCGCACCCGGTCGCTCGTCGTCACGATCAGCGGCCAGAGGAACGCGTTCCACGAGCCGATGAAACAGAAGAGCGCCAGCGTGACGAGCGCGGGGCGCGCCAGTGGCACCGCGACTTTCCAGAGGACACCCCACGCGCTCGCGCCGTCAATCACCGCCGCCTCGAAAATCTCCTTCGGGATGCTGAGGAAGAACTGCCGCACGAGGAAGATGCCGAAGGTCCCCGCCGCCCACGGGACGATCTGCGCCCAGTAGGTATTATACAGGTGGAGGTTCTTGATGAGAATGAAGTTCGGGATCAGCGTCACCTCGAAGGGGATCATCAAGGTGGTGAGCAGGAGGGCGAAGATCACCCGCTTGCCGGGGAAGTCCGTCAGCGCGAAGGAATAGGCGGCGAGCACGGAGGTGGCGAGGTTGCAGATGACGGTGATCCCGGCGATGAAGAGCGTGTTGAAGAGGTACCGTCCGAACGGCGCTTCATGGAAGGCATTCGCGTAGTTCTGCAATTGCGCGTGCCGGGGTAGGAGGGTCGGCGGCGACTGGAGGGATTCACTCAGCGTCTTGACGCTCGTCGCGACCATCCAGTAGAACGGGAAGAGCGCGCCGATCACGAAGAGGATGAGGACGATATGGGCGATCAGGTTCCGCCGCGCGCGCGCCTTCGCCGTGCGAGCCGTCCGCGCCTGCGCGTGTGTTGTCGGTTGCGAGAGATCCCGTTGCACCGCGCGCACCGCCATATATCAGCCTCCCGCCCGGCCGACGCGGCGCTCCTCGCCGAGCCGGAGTTGAATGAGGGTGATGACGAAGAGGATGACGAAGAGGAGCAGGGCGATCGCCGCGCCGTACCCGACGTTCACCTGCTGGAAGAACTGGTCGAAGATGAGGAAGGTGATCGTCTCGGTCTTCTGCGCCGGCCCGCCGAGCGTCATCGCGTAGATCGGATTGAAGACCTGGAAGGCGCGCAGGACGGAGATGATCGAGAGGAAGAGGATCGTTGGCCGCAACAGCGGCGCGATGACGCGCGTGGCGATCTGGAATTGGTTCGCGCCGTCAATCTGCGCCGCCTCGATCACCTCGTGCGGCACATTGGACAGCCCGGCGAGGAAGATGATCGTATCGAAGCCGATGGAAGTCCAGAGCGAATAGATCATGATCGCGACGAGCGGCAGCGGCGGGCCTTGCAAGAGGCGAGGCAGATGGAGGCCGAAATTCGTCGCGACGAGATCGAAGACGCCGCGCGGGTCGAGCAGCCAGCGCTGATTGCCGATGCCGAAGAGGCCGAGGAAGGCGTTGATGAGGCCGGCGCCGTCCTGTTTGTACATCCAGCCCCAGACAATCGCCATCGCGAGGGGCGGCGTGATGTAGGGCAGGAAGAGCACGACCCGGTAGAACGTGCGCCCCGCGATCGGCCGGAAGAGCATGATGGCGAGGAAGAGCGAGACGATCAGCCCGATCGGCACCGTGCCGACGACGTACCAGAGCGTCGTTCGGATCGCGTTCCAGAATTCGTCCGAGTGGAGCGCGCGCGTGTAGTTGGCGAAGCCGACATAGGCTTGTTTCTGGATCTTCCACTTGTAGAGGCTGATATAGAAGGCGTAAAAGATCGGGAAGATATGGAAGAGGCCGAGGATGACGACGGCGGGTAGGATGAGCAGGTAGGAGAAGCCGAGCGAGCGGGATCGCTCGCCGAAGCGCGCGCGCATCGTCGCCGCACCGGGGACCGCGAGGGCTGGCTTCACCTGCTGTTCGCGCACCAACGACTCCGTGATTACGCCGAAATCCTGCCGAACGCCCGCATTCTTGTACCATCCCTCCGCTAGCGAATGATATGCGCGGTATGAGCGGAGTGCAAGCGCGGGAAAGGAGCCGGCAGGAAGGAGACGGTGGACGGGAGCCGGTCGTCCATCGTACCTTGACGAACACGCCCGTTCCGGGCGTCCCGGCAGGCGCTGTCACGTGCAAAGAGAGCGGTGGGGGCGCGGGGCCCCCCCCCGGGGGGGCCCCGGCCCCCCCACGACAGAAGGGGGGGTGTTTGTAAAAAAA
>JAICIL010000193.1 GCA_025924435.1 Chloroflexia bacterium
AACGATACCGCACGGTGCATCATCGCGCAACCGAAGCGCTGCGGCGGGTGTGGGCGACGCACGGCATTTCCGCACGGTTTGCGCACCGCTTGTTTCCGGCGGCAACCTCTGGTCTACTGCGCGCCGGTGGAGCGTGGGGGCATAGCTCAGCTGGGAGAGCGCTACAATCGCACTGTAGAGGTCGGGGGTTCGAGTCCCCCTGCCTCCACCACATTCCTCCACATTGGGAAACCCGTCATGGCAATTCGTATCCTGCCGCCCGAACTCGTCAGCAAAATCGCGGCGGGCGAGGTCGTCGAGCGGCCGTCATCCGTCGTCAAGGAACTGGTCGAGAATGCGCTCGACGCGGGGGCGCGCGTCGTCCGCGTCGAGGTGCGGCAGGGCGGGCGCGATCTCATCCGCATCACCGATGACGGCGTGGGGATGACGGCGGACGATGTGCGCCTCGCCGTCGAGCCGCACGCGACCAGCAAAGTGGCCGCGCTCGCCGATCTCCAGAACATCACCACCCTCGGCTTTCGCGGCGAAGCGCTCGCCAGCATCGCGGCCGTCTCGCGGTTCACACTGCTCTCGCGGCCGCTCGGCAGCCACGAGGGATTCGAGATTCAGATTGACGGCGGCCGGCCCGTCGTCGAGCGTGCGCGCGGCTGCCCGGAAGGGACGGCCGTGACGGTGCGGGACCTCTTCCAGCACGTCCCGGCGCGGCTGAAGTTCCTCCGGTCGGTCGCGACCGAGACGGCCTTCATCACCCGCGCGGTGCAAGCCTATGCCCTCGCGCGGCCCGATGTGCGCTTCGAGTTGGCCGTGGATGGCCGCAACACTCTCCGCACCGCCGGGGACGGCGACCTGCGCGCCGCGATCGGGCAGGTCTTCGGGCACGAAGCCGGGTCAACGATACTCGCGCTGCCGGAAAGTGATGGATCGGTCGAAACACCGGCGACGATTGCCGGTTTCGTCGCCCATCCATCGCACGACCGGGCGGACCGGACGCAGATCCTCTTCTTCGTCAATCACCGCTGGGTGCAGCACCGGGGCATGACGTTCGCGCTTGAGGAGGCCTATCATTCGCTCCTGATGGTCGGACGGCACCCGACGGCGGTCGTCTCGCTCGCCGTGCCGCCGCACCTCGTTGATGTCAATGTCCACCCGACCAAGCAGGAAGTGCGCTTCGTCCACGACCGCGACATCACGCGGATGCTCGGCGCGACGGTGCGCGCGGCGCTCCTCGGCAATGCGACGGCGGCCGCCGTCCCGCTGGTCAGCCTCCCGTCGGCATTCTCGGGCGGCAACCGCGATTTCGCGCGCGGCGCATCCGCATTCCCGGCATCGGATCGGCGCGCACCGACGACCGCACCGGCACACTGGGGCGAACCGGCGCGGGGAACGGACGCGCTGGCTGGTATCGAGACCGCCGCGCTCGATACGACGACCCGCCCGACGGCGGTCGCGCTGCCGGAGGCCGCACGCCTGCGGGTCGTTGGGCAGGTGGTGAATACCTACATCATCGCCGAGGACGCGAGCGGGATGTACCTGATTGACCAGCACGCGGCGCACGAGCGCGTGATGCTCGAACGGATGCGGGAGCGGTTGCGGGAGGGCGCGTCGGACACGCAGTGGCTCCTGTCGCCCCTCTCCTGCACCTTCCCGGCGACCGTGCAGCAGACGCTCGAGACGCACGCGGACGACCTCGCGCGGCTCGGCTACGCGATCGAACCGTTCGGCGACGGGACGTGGCTGCTGCGCGGCGTCCCGGCGGCGCTGCGCGGCCGGCACGAGACGGATCCGGTCGCCGCGATCGAGGCGGCGCTCGCCGAACTCGGCTCCGGCCGATCGGGCGACGACCCGTTCGAGCGGCTGGCGGCGCTTTTGGCCTGCCACAACGCCATTCGCGCCGGGCAGCCGCTTTCCGACCCGGAGATGCGCGCCCTGATCCGTCAACTGGAGGGAGTCGAGACACCCGGCCACTGCGCGCACGGCCGGCCGACGATGCTCCATATCAGCCAGCGCGATCTCGAACGCGAATTCTCGCGTCGGTAAGATTACGAGGGAACCGATTGAACCGCAAAGACGCAAAGAACGTGAAGATCGCAAAGAGGGAATGGAGGTACGCATCTCCCAACTCTTTCTGTTTTCTTTGCGTCCTCTGCGTCCTTTGCGTCTTTGCGGTTCAATCGGTTTCAGCCGCGCCGCCTTGCCCGCGCTGCGCTACACTACGAGGGTGATGAGAACGTCGGTCACTCCAGAATCGGATGCCGTGGCGCTGCCCGCCGAGGCGCATCGTGTCGTCACGCGTCGGCGGGGCACAGGCCGCGCGCTGGGGCGGCTCGCGCGGTCGCCGTGGCTCCTTGTGCCGATCGCGCTCATCGCGTTCGTGCTCCGGGTGAACGGCCTCAAGTGGGATGGCGGCTACCACCTCCACCCGGACGAGCGCTTCATCACCATCGTCATCACGGAGCGCATCCTGCCCGACTGGCCGCCGCACTGGCACGCGATCCTCGACCCCGATCACAGCCCACTCAACCCGCGCTCGGACGACCCCGCGACCGGCCAGCCGCGCGATTTCGCCTACGGCAGCCTGCCGCTCTACGCCACGAAGGCGGTTGCCGGGACGATGCAGGCCGTCACCGGCACGCCGTGGACGGATTACGACCATGTCTACCTCGTCGGTCGCGTCCTCTCGGCATTGCTGGACATCGGCACGCTGCTCCTCGCCTACGCCCTCGCGCGGCGGTATGGCCGCGCCTACGCGAACCTCGCCTCCTCGCTGCTCGCGGTCTGCGTCCTCCAGATCCAGCTGGCGCACTTCTTCGCGACGGACACATGGGTGACCTTTTTCGCGACCGCCGCCGTGCTCGCATTTGTGCGGGCGGCGGAGCGGCAGCGGACGCGGGATTTCGTGATCGCGGGCGCGCTCGTGGGCGCGGGCGTGGCCTCGAAGGCATCGGTCGCCTTCCTCGCCTTCCCCGCGCTCGCGGCGCTCGCCATCGCGACGGTGCGCCCGCGCCGGACGATTGGCCCCAACAGTGACGACGGGGTCTCAGATCGGCTGCGCGCCCTCTTTCTCGCCCTGACGACCTTCTGGGCGGCATTGATCACCTTCGCGATCACCGAGCCGTACGCGCTCTTCCGGCTGCGGACCTACCTCGACGCCGTGGGGACGCAGGCCCGCCTCGTGCGCGGCGATCTCGATTACCCGTATACGCGGCAGTACGTCGGGACGGGGCTTCTCTATCATCTCAGGAACCTGGTCCTGTGGGGGATGGGGCCGGCGCTCGGCCTGCTCGTGCTCGCGGGCCTCGTTTGGGCATGTGTCCGCGCCTACCGACGGCGCGCGGCGGTGGACCTCGTGCTGCTCGCGTGGGTTGTCCCGTATCTCCTCTACACGGTCCCGCAGTCGGTCAAGTTCATGCGCTATCTCCAGCCCGTCTACCCGGCGCTGATTGTGCTCGGTGTCGCCTTGCTGCGCGATCTCATCCATGCGCGGTCGCACCGATTCGGGCGGCGATGGCGTCGGTTCGTGCCCGTGATGCGCGCAGGGGGTAAGGTGGCAGCGGGCGTCGCGCTCGGCTGCACCGCGCTCTGGGCGCTGGCCTTCTCGACGATCTACGGCCAGACGCACTCGCGCGTCGCGGCGAGCGATTGGATGAAGGAGCATGTCCCGGCGGGCGCGACGGTCGCGACGGAGGTCTGGGACGATGCCCTGCCGCTCCCGGTGCCGGGCGTGCCCGGATACGGGTGCGTGCGGCTGAATGCGACGAACCCGAACCAGTGCACCGGCCTCGACTTTTACCCCGACGAGGGGAGCGGCGAGGCGCGGCTGCAATACATCGCGCGCGCGCTGGCGCAGTCCGATTACATCGTCATGTCCAGCAACCGCCTGTACGGCTCGATCCCCAAACTGCCGTGGCGCTATCCGGTGACGATCCGCTACTACGACCTCCTCTTTGCGGGCGACCTCGGCTTCACGAAGGTCTACGACGAGACGGTTTCGCCGCATCTCGGCCCATGGCAGATCCACGACCAGCACGCGGACGAGAGCTTCACCGTCTACGACCATCCGCGCGTGACGATCTTCAAGAAGACGCAGGCGCTGGGCGTCGAGCAGCTGCGGCCGCTCTTTGCCGACGCGCTGACGGTGCGGGCGGTGCCGCAGCGCGATTCGCCGGGGAAGTCGCTCCTGCTCGCCGGGCCGGTCGAGTCATTGCCCGCCGTCTCGGACCGCGCGTGGGCCGGGTCGTTCGGCCGCCGGGGCGTCGTCGCGGTGGCGTTCTATCTCGCGCTCTTCGAACTGTTCGGCGCGATCGGCTGGGCATGCGTGGCGCGGCTCTTCCGGCGCTTCCCGGATCGCGGCTGGGGCCTCGGCAAACTGGTCGGCTGGCTCGGTTGCGCGTACATCGTCTGGCTCGGCGCGAGCGTCCACGCCTTCGCGTTCACGCTGCCCTGGTGCGCCGCGACGGTGGCGGTCGCGTACGCGGTCGCCGCCGTGCTGTATGGCCGCCAGCGGGCGCTGTTCGGCGCGTTTCTGCGGTCGTCGTGGCGGGTGATGCTGGCGGCGGAGGGCGCGACGCTGGCCGGATTCTTCCTCTTCCTCGCCTTCCGGCTGAAGAATCCCGACCTCTGGCAGACCTACTGGGGCGGCGAGAAACCCTTCGAGATGGCGCACCTGAACGCAATCCTTCGCAGCGCGCATTTCCCGCCGTACGATCCGTGGTTCGCGGGCGGCTACATCAACTATTACTACTTCGGCGGCTATCTGCACGCCTTCGCGATGAAACTGACGGGCATCGCGCCGGAGATCGCCTTCAATGTCGCCGTCCCGATCACGATGGCGCTTGTCTGGGGGGCCGCCTTCTCGACGGGCGCCGCCCTCTGGGTGGCGGTGCGCCGGGGGCAGCGGGCAGCGGGAAGCGGGCAGCACTCCGTCCTCGATCCTCAGTCCTCGTCCATCGTCGGAGGGGTGAGCGCGGCGGCGGCGGTGGGGTTGTTCGGCAACCTCGATGCATTCGGCCAGATGGCGGGCAAGTTGCGCGACGGGCTCGGCCTCCGCACGGCGATGGATCGCTTCGACTTCTGGGAGAGCACGCGCATCATCCCCGGCACGATCAACGAGTTCCCCTTCTTCAGCGGCCTCTGGGCCGACCTGCACGCCCATGTCATCGCGCTGCCCTTCACGATCCTCGCCGTGGCGGTCAGCGTCGCGATTGCGGTCCGGTCCGAGCCGCGAAGGAATCCGGGAACGCGTGCGCTGCCGTGGGGCGCGCTCATCCTGTCCAGCTTGATTATCGGCGCGCTCTATTGCACGAATACATGGGACTTCCCGACCGCGCTGGCGCTCATCTGGCTCGGCCTGCTCGTGCGATTCCGCGCCTCCCGGATGCGATGGCTCGTCGCCTGCGTCTACGCGACGGCCTGCGCGCTCGCGGTCGGCGTCGCGGCATACATCGCCTATCTGCCGTTCTTCGCGCATTTCCAATCGCTCTACGGATCGCTCGCGCGCGTCCGCCAGCCGTCGCCGCTCGGCGCGTTCCTGGTCATCTTCGGCCTGCAAACGCTGGTGATCGCCGTCGCGCTCCTGCTCCTGCGGCCCGCGCGCGGCTGGTTCGCGGCGATCCGCGCCGACGGGCGCTGCGCCGCGCTCGTCGCGGTCGGGGCGTGCGCCTTGGGAGCGGCCATCGCCGCGCGCCGCTTTGTCCTCGTCGTCACCCTGCCGCTGCTCTGCGCGCTCGCGGTGCTCTGGCTGGGCGCGGAGCGGCAGCCGGGGCGGCGGGCGGCATTCGGCATCGCCGGGGTCGGCCTCGGTCTGCTCTCGGTGATCGAAGTCGTCTTCCTGGCGGACGATCTGATCGGCGGCGACTTTGAGCGGATGAACACCGTCTTTAAATTCGACTATCAGGCGTGGACGTTGCTCGCGCTCGCCGCCGCCGCCCTCGTCGGCATCGTCGCGGAGCGGTGGCGCGCGACGCCCGCCGCCTGGCAGGTCGCGGTCTCCTGCCTGCTGGGAGCGGCCGTCCTGCTCTCGCTCTTCTACCCGGTCTTCGGCACGCCGGCGCGACTGGCGCAGCGGATGCCGTCGCCACCGACGAACGCCGGGCTGGATAGCTTCGCGTGGATGGCGACCGGGACGGTGCCCGCCGACCAGTTCAACAATAGCGGCAGCGGCGAGCCGGTCGCTTTCGCGGGCGATCTCGCGCTCATCCACTGGCTGAACGATACCGTGCGCGGGACGCCGGTGATCGCGGAGGCGAGCATCGGCCCCTACCGGGGAAATGGCTCGCGCATTTCGAGCGCGACCGGCCTCCCGACGATCATCGGCTGGGAGCGCCACGAGGAGCAGCAGCGCGGCCCGCTGCCCATCCTGCCGACGCGGGTGGAGGATGTGCGGCGGATTTACACGAGCACGGAGGCGCGCGCGGTGCAGGACGTGCTCGACCGCTACCATGTGCGATACATCGTCGTCGGCGACGTGGAGCGGAAGACGAAACTGGGCGGCGGGCAGATCGGCGCGGCGCGGGACGGCGAGCCGTACGCCTCACCCGCCGGGCTGGCGACGCTGGGCCGGATGGCGGATGAGGGGATGCTGCGGGTGGCGTGGCAGTCGGGTTCGACGCTCCTCTACGAGGTGACGGGCGGCTGGCGCGCGGGGGCGGCGAATGGTTAGCGCGCTCGGCTGGTCGCTCGCCTGGCTGGCGTGGCTCGCGATTCTGGCGGTCGTCGCGTTCCCGCTCACCGCCCGCTTGCTGGCGGGGCTGCCCAGTCGCGGCGTGGCGCTCAGCCCGATTGTCGGCCTGCTGCTTGTCTCGTATCTCGGTTGGCTGCTCGCCTCGGTGCATCTGCTGCCGTTCGGGCGCGCGTCGCTGCTCTGCTCCGTCGGCATCGTCGCCGCCCTGTCCGGCCTCTCGGCGCTCGCCGATCGGGCGCGATTGGCCCGCTGGCTGCGGTCGCATCTGCGCGTCGTCGCCGTGTTCGCGCTCATGTTCCTCGTCGTTTTCGCGCTCTTTTTCTGGCTGCGCGGCTACTACCCGGATGTGCGCAGCACCGAGAAGCCGATGGAGATCGGTTTCCTGACGAGCACGATGCGGGCGCGCTGGATGCCGCCGCACGACGCGTGGCTCTCGGGCTACGGGATCAACTACTACTACTTCGGCTACGTCGAGGCGGCGACGCTCGGGCTGCTCTCCGGCGTCCGCCCGGAGGTCGCCTTCAACCTGATGAGCCTCTCGCTGCCCGCGCTGACCTTCTGCGGCGCGAGCGGCATCGTCTACGACCTCCTGCTCCGGTTCCGGCGGGAGCATCGGGAACGCACCCGCGCCATCCGTCCGCTCCTCGCGTCGGTCGTCGGCGGGTTGCTCGTCGCCGTCGCCGGGAATGCCTTCGGCTTCGCGCGGCTGCTCACCGACCCGGCGGCGGTCGTCCACGCGAATTTCTGGACGGGCATCGGCTGGAACAGCACGCGCGTCGTCAAGGATCACATCGTCCCCGGCTCCGTCGCGGAGATGATTACCGAGTTCCCGCTTTTCAGTTTCCTGCTCGGCGATATTCACCCGCATGTCCTCGCCCTGCCGACCGTCCTGCTCGCGGTCGCCGTGGCGGTCGGTCACTGGCTCCGCCCGGTCCATGCCGCCCGTGGTGGCGCGGGCTTCGCGCTGCCGTTCGGTGGAGGCGGACTCTCCCGCCTCTCGATTGTCGCGGGAGCGCGGCCGGGGACGCGGGCCGACGCCCGCGCCACCAATGTTGCGCGTGCGTGGGCGCGGTTCTGCCCCGATGCCGGGCGGTACGCGCTGACGGCGCTGGTGATCGGCGCGCTCTATCCGACGAACGCCTGGGATTTGCCGACCTTCGCGCCGCCGATCCTCGCGGCGGTGGCGCTGCGCCGCCCGGATCGGTGGACGGGCGTCCTCGCGCGGGTCGCGCTGCTCTGCGCGGGCGCCGTCCTCCTCTATCTCCCGTACTATCTCCATTTCAAGAGCCTGGTCGGCAACCCCGGCGACACGCCCGCGTTCATCCAGAGCCTCGAAGGCGAGCCGGTGATCGGCACGATCATCCGCACGTTCGGATTGGTGACATGGCCGCATACAAGCCTGCCGCAATTCCTCGCCGTCTTCGCCGTGCCGCTCCTCGCCGCGAGCACGCTCGTTATCCGGGGATGCATCGGCCGCCCGTTCGCCCCGACGGCGGGCGAGCGGCGAGCAGTGCTGATTGCCGGCCTCTCGATCGCGGCCATCGCGCTCCTGACGCGGACGGCGATGCTGCTCCCGACCGGCCTGCTCGCGGTCGCGGGCGTCCTGACGCTGCGCCGGACGTATCGGCGCGCGCCGGTCGGGGGCGGGGCGTGGGCCGCCTGGACGCCGATGGATCGCGCGATGGTCGCGCTCGCCGTCTACGGCGCGCTGCTTCCCGTCATCCCCGAATTCGTCTTCCTGCGGGACGCCTTCGACAACCGGATGAACACGATGTTCAAGGTGGATTATCAATCGTGGGTCCTGCTGATGCTGGCGGGGGCGTACGGCGTCGTCACCCTCGTCTGGACGGCGACGGGGGCGGCGCGCGGCGGAGCGGTCCGCACGCCGCGCCTGCGGCTCGCGACCGTC
>JAICIL010000194.1 GCA_025924435.1 Chloroflexia bacterium
GCCGGCCGACCTCGACGCGCACAAGCAGTACCTCTCCATCGTCGCGCTCGGCCTCGGCATCTTCATGGCCGCGCTCGATCTGACGATCGTCGCGCCCGCCTTCCCCGCCTTGCAGCAGAGTTTCAACGTCTCGGCGCGGGCGATTGCCTGGGTGATCGGCATGTACGCGCTCTTCAACGTCCTCAGCCAGCCGACGATGGCGAAACTGGCCGACCGCTACGGCCGCCGCGCCGTCTATCTGGCGGACATCGCCTTTTTCGGCGCCGGATCGTTCCTCGCCTTCCTCTCGCCGAACTTCGGCGTCTTCCTCTTGGCGCGGGCGATCCAGGGGATCGGCGCGGGCGGCATCTTCCCGACGGCGAACGCGATCATCGGCGACACCTTCCCGAAGGAGCGGCGCGGCCTCGCCTACGGCGTGACGGGGTCGCTCTGGGGTATGGCGGCGATCATCGGGCCGAACCTCGGCGGCGTCCTGACGCAGCACGCCTCGTGGCACTGGCTCTTCATCATCAATCTGCCGCTGGCGGTGATTGTCTTCGCGCTCGGCATGCGCGTCCTGCCCGACCTGCGTCCCGCCAGGCGCGGCCCGCTCGACATCCGGGGGTTGGTCTACCTCACCCTCTCGCTCGTCGGTCTGATGGGCGCATTGAACGAGGTGCGCGGCGACGACTTCTGGCGCAGCCTCGTCTCGCAGAGCGTGCTCTTCTCCTTCGCCGCTTTTCTGTGGTTCGGCTACCTGTTCATCTTCACCGAGCGGCGCGCGGAATCGCCGATCATCCCGATCGCGCTCTACCGGCACCGCGATTTGCGCATCGCGGACGGCCTCGGCGTGATCGCCGGGATCGTCGAATCATCGCTCGTCTTCATGCCGACGCTCGCCGTGATCGTCCTCGGCTTCAGCACCGAGAAATCGGGCTATTTCCTGACGCCCGCCGCGATCACGCTCGGTTTCGCCACCCCCGCCGTCGGCATCATGCTCGACCGCTATGGCCCGCGCCCGGTGCTCGTGATCGGCACATTAATCACCGCGCTCGGCCTCTTCATGCTCGGCGTGATCGTCAACAGCACCTGGACCTTCCTGCTCGCCCTGATCGTCGGCGGCATCGGCCTCTCGTCGCTCCTGGGCACGCCGCTGCGCTACTTGACCGCCAACGCCGTCGGCCCCGACGAACGCGCGACGGGCATGGCCGTCCTCTCGATCAGCACGAATGTCGGCATCGCCGTCGGCTCCGCCCTGACGGGGGCGATCATCTCCTCGCAGCACGCCAGCCACCCGGTCGCCTCGATCCACCGGGCGTACATCGTGCTCGGCTTCATCACTCTCCTGGCCGTGCCGATTGCCGCGCAGATCCACCGCCGCACCGCCGAGCAGACCGCCGCCGTCCTCGCCGCCGCCGCCGAGCGCAAGGAACGCCGCGCCGCCCGCCGCGCCGCCCGCCGCGCCGCCAAATCCGCCCCTTCCACCAGCGGCGACGATTAAGGCGGCTTCCATTTCTCGGAACCGAAGGATTAGACCCGTTCGAGCGCGGGCATGTGTGCGGCGGCGAGTGTCACGGTGAACGTGCTGCCCGTGCCGGGGGCGCTGACGAGGGTGAGCGTGCCGCCCATCAGTTCGACGAGGCGGCGGGAGAGGGCGAGGCCGAGGCCGGTGCCGCTCTGCGAGCGCGCGTAGCCCGTCTCGACGCGGCGGAACGGCTCGAAGATCAGCGCGGCGTACTCGGGCGCGATGCCGATCCCCGTGTCCCGCACGGTGAGGGAGACCGTTTCTCCAGTCGTGCTGACCGCGACGGTGATCGAACCGCCATCGGGCGTGAACTTGTGCGCGTTCGTCAGCAGATTGAGGACGACCTGGGTGAGGCGCGCGGCGTCCCCCCGCACGAGTGGCGTCTCCGGCGGGATGCGAATCATCAATTCCTGCCGCTTCGCGGCGATCAGCGGCGCGAGGACGCGCTCGCAACTCCGGCAGACATCGGCGATATCCACCGCCTCCGCCCCGACGACCATCCGGCCCGCGCCGACCCGCGCCATGTCGAGCAGGTCGTTCACCTGCGCGAGGAGCAGATCGCCGCTGGCGACGATGTCCTCCGCCGCCTCGTGCAGTTCGCGCGGGTCGTCAATCAGGCCGTCCGCGATCAGCCGCCCGAAGCCGAGAATCGCGTTGAGCGGTGTGCGCAGTTCGTGCGAGAGCGAGGCGAGGAAGTCGTCTTTGTGGCGGTTCGCCTCCTCCAACTCCTGTACTTGCGCCTTCACCTGCCGCAGCAGGCGATCCTTCGTGATCGCCAGCCCCGCCTGCTCGGCGACGAGTTCAAGCGTCGTCAGCGATTGGCGGTCGAACGGCGGCGTCTCGGCCCGCGCCCCCGCGACGAGCACGCCGACGACGGCCCCCTCCGCGCGGATCGGCATGAAGGCTTTGGAGTGGTAGCCGCGCGCGAGGAAGGCATCGAGCAGCGGCGTCATCGGCAAGGTCGCGAGGTCCTCGATCACCGGCTCGTACCGCTCGCGCGCCGCCTCGACCGCGCGCATCGTCCGCGCGCCGGTGGTGTAGGTCTCGATCAACAGATCGCGGATTGCCGCGTCCGCTTCGGGCGTGCGGGTGGCGTAGGCGGCGAGCGTCTGCCGCCCGTCCTCGAACGTGATGACGCGCGCATCATCCGCCCAATCGGCGGTGAGATCGGTCAGCGCCTGCAAGATCGCCGGGCCGTCCCCCGCCGAGTTGCACGCCTGCGCCACCGCCGCGATGTACGCCGTGTCCCGCTCCCGCCGTTGGAGGGTCGTCATCTGCGCGGTCACTCGCCGGTTCAATCGCTCCCGCGCGATGGCCAACCCCGCCTGCTCGGCGACCAATCCGAGCGTCGTCAGCGCTGGCGCATCCACGGGCGGCGTCGCGGCGCGCGCCGCGACGCTCATCACCCCGACAATTTCGCCGACCGCGCGGATCGGCACGGAGGCGAGCGTATGGTACGCGCGCGCCCGCGCCACCGCCGTGAGGGGCGTCACGGGCGAAGGGGCGCGGAAATCGAGGAGCCGGGGGGTGTTCTCCGCGATAACGCTCGCCTCCAGGATATTCTCCGGCTGCCGCGCCGCCCGCTCCTCGATGATCCGGCGGATCGGCGCGTCTTCGTCCGGCGTTTTGGAGGCATAAGCGGCGAGGCGGCCCCCGCCCTCCGCGAAGGTGATCACCGAGGCGGAATCGGCCCACCGCGCGGTGAGATCGGCGAGTGTCTGGAGCGTCGCCGGCTCGGAGGCGACGGAGTTGCAGGCCTGCGCCACCGCCGCGACAAAGGCCGCGTCGCGCTCCCGCCGCTCGCCGTCCGCGACGCGCTGCGCCAGCTCGCGTTCGAGTTCCTTGCGCGATGTGATGTCCCGAATCACGCCGATCCCGCCGACGATTTCGCCGCGTTCCCGCCACGGCGAGAGGGAAACGAGCGTATCGAGCCATCGCCCGTCCTTGTGGCGCTGCTTGTTCTCGATGTGCGTGAAACTCTCACCATGCTCGATCACGCGGTTCCAGGTGCCCGCCGTTGCCGGGTCGTCATCGAGCGTGACAAGCGGCGGGTGCTTGCCGAGGACTTCCTCGGCGGTATAGCCGAAGAGGTGCTCGGCCCCTTTATTCCAGCCGGCGACGATGCTGTCCCGATCGAGACGGATGATCGCGTCCGCGATGTCCTCGAGCAGCGTCTCGGAGCGCTGGCGGGCGTTCTCCGCCTCGCTGTAAAGGCGCGCGTTGGCCACCGCCCGGGCGGCCAGCGGGGCGAACCGCTCGACGATCCGCAGGTCGTCATCGGCGAAGGCGTATGTCTTGCGGCGCGACGCGATCAGCGTCCCGACCGGGCGATCGCCGACCATGAGCGGCAGCATCAGGAAACTGCGCACGCTCGTCGCGGGGGGCAGGGCATCCGGCCCGTGGCGCAGGGCGCGCGGGTCCGCGAAGAGATCGGGCACATTGACCGACTGGCGGTGCCGGTAAACCCACCCGGTGAGGCTGCCATCGAGGGGGCGGGGCTGCGTCGTCGGATAGCGCTCGCCCTCGCCCTCGGTGCGCATCGCCACCTGCACGAGCGCGTCCGGCGCGAGGCCATCGAGGTAAATCGAGGCCGAAACACACGGAACGAGCGTCATCAACCCTTGCAGAATTGCGTTCAGCGTCGCCGTGAGATCGAGCGACTGGTTGACCCGCGCAATCGTCTCACCGAGCGTCGCGAGTTCGGCGCGCCGCCGCGCGCTGGCGAGCGCCGCACCGAACAGCACGCCAATCTCTTCGAGCGCCGCCGGAGCATCCGGCCCGATATAGCGCGGCGCGACATTGACCGCCTGGATAACACCGAACCGAACGGCGCCCGTCATCACGGGGAACGAAACGAGATTGAAGGGCGGCCTGAGACCCATTGCATTGAGCGCGGCGCGCGCATCGTCGGGCGGCACGTACTCCGGCAGGATGACGGGCGCCTGGTCGCGCAGCGTCCGCGCGGCGATGCTGGCATCCTCCCGATGATGGAGGGTGATCGCATCGCGCGAGAGCGCCATGCCGATTGTCGCGTGCGTCATGGCGATCGTGCTGTCCACCGGATTGAAGGCATAGAACGCGGTCGCGCGGCTGCTGAGCGTCTCGCCGACCGCGGAGAGCGCCGCGCCGGTCGGATCGGGCACGTCCACCGCCTGCACGAGGCGCGTTGCCAGCGAGAGCGGCGAATACGAACCAGCAGGGGCGTCCATGCGTGGGGGTTACCTCGGACGAGTGAAACCAGTACGGACGATGGAGATGCACCGGCATCCTAACGATCCGCCGCCCATTTTGTCAACGCGGGCGAATGAAGCGGGCCTGCCCACCCCCCTCCCCCTCCCGCGCCGGGAGGGGAACCCGGATGAGTGTTCATGCTCCCCTCCCGATACGGGAGGGGCCGGGGGCGGGTCTACTCCGCCCGCTGCCCGCTGCCCACCTGGTACGCCCGATCCATGAGCGACATGATGTGCGCGACCTCCATGTCGCTGCCGTGCTGGCGGAGGATGCCGCCGACCTGGATCATGCAGCCGGGGTTCGCGGAAATGACGATGTCGGCGTTCGTCGCCTCGGCATTGGCGACCTTCCGCTCGCCGAGGCGCGTCGCCATCTCCGGCTGCGTGATGTTGTAGATACCGGCGGAGCCGCAGCAGAGGCTCGATTCGTTCATCTCGACGAGCGTGACGCCCGGAATGGCGTTGATCAGCGCGCGCGGCTGCCTGGAGATGCGCTGCGCGTGGCAGAGATGACACGGCTCCTGGTACGTCACCGTGACGTTCACCTCGCCCATGTCCGCCGTGTTGATCGGGTGCTTCGCCAGCCATTCCGTCGCGTCGTTCACCTTCGCGCCGAAGGCCGCCGCGCGATCCGCGTACTCCGGGTCGTGCCCCAGCAGGTGCGTGTAATCCTTCAACTGTGCGCCACAACCCGCGGCGTTGACGATCAGCGCCTCCGCGCCGCTCCGCTCGAAGGCGTCAATATTCTTCTTCGCCAGTTCCCGCGCGCCGTCGAGGTCGCCCGCGTGGGCGTGCAGCGCGCCGCAGCACCCCTGCCCGGCGAAGGCGCAGACATCGTTGCCGTTCGCCGCGAGCACGCGCGCCGTCGCCCGCGTCACGTCCGCGAACGCGGTGGACTGGATGCACCCCGCGAAGATGCCGACGGTATGCTCCGCCGCGCCGTTCGTGGCGGGCAGAGTGTTGCCGCGCGGGATGAAGAACTTGTCGTCCATCTTCGGCAGGAGCAACTCCTGCTCCTGCAATTTCAGCAGTTTGAGGATGCCGCTGCGCCGCGCGAGGGTTTGCAATCCGGTCCGCTGGTAGAGGCGCATCATCCACGAGAAGGCGCGGAAAAGCGGCATGTGCGGGAACAGGAGGCCGAAGACCGCGCCGCGCGTCACCCGCACCGGCGCGGGCTGCTCGTCGCCCTCCACCTGCTGGATCTGGTCGCGCGCCGCCTCGACGAGTCGCCCGTACTGCACGCCGGAGGGGCAGACCGCCTCGCAGGCGCGGCAGTTCAGGCACTGGCTCATCTGGCCCGTGAAGACATCGTCCTCGATGTCCAGATTCCCCTCACTGACCATCTTAATCAGGTAAATCCGCCCGCGCGGCGACGACGCCTCATGCCCCGTCTCGACGTACGTCGGGCAGGAGGAGAGGCAGAGGCCGCAGTGGACGCACGCATTGATAATCGCCGGTTCCGGCGCATCGTGATCCGAGAAACCGCGCAGCAGATGCTCCAGCGGTTGGTGTGACTCTTCAACAGGCGCGAGCGTCGCCATCGCTTGTGTTCCTTCCCCATCAATCGGCGCGCCCGATTATCCTCCGGGCGCAATAATTTTCCTGCTCTATTGTACCGCGTTTCACGATCCCCGGCGCGGAACGGGAAGGGGCCGAGGACTGAGGACTGAGGACTGAGCGGGGTTCGTGGGCATCGTTTCCATGGCGGGAATGAGAAACAATGCCATGAGAAGAGCAACGACAGCCGAGAGCCGGTGTCTCAGTCCTCAGTCCTCGGCCCTCAGTCCTACCAGGCGATGCCGGCGCGCTCGGCCTGCATCGCCATGAAGGCGTCGTCGTCCATCGTGTCCCGCGCGTGCAGGCCCTGCACCGCGTCGGGCGTGGCGGGCCAGCGCAGCGTGCCGGGCGCGGGCGCGGTCAGCGCGCGGACGATGGCGTCCGCGACGACGGAGGGTTCGGAGCCGCCCGGCGCGGTCGGGCGCAGGCGGTCCGCGAGGTCCGCATACGGGTTGGCCGGATCGTCGTAGGTGCGCGGCTCCAAGTGCATGTTCGGGATGAAGGCGGTCTTGATGCCGCCCGGCTCGACAATGGCGACACGGATGTTGAACGGGCGCACCTCGTACGCCAGCGATTCCGAGACGGCCTCCAGCGCGAATTTCGTCGCGGGATAGTAGCCGTTCAAGGCGACCGCGACGCGCCCCGAGACGGATGAGACGTTTACTATCGCTCCCTTCCGCCGCTCGCGCATCGCGGGGAGCGCGGCGCGGGCGAGCGCGCACGCCCCGAAGAAGTTGACATCGAACATCTTGCGAATCTCGCCGTCGTCCCCCTGCTCGAAGGAACTGCGGTACGAGTATGCCGCGTTGTTGATCAGCGCGTGGAGCGGCCCGACGCGCTCGATCAATGCCGCCCCCGCCGCGTGGTCGGTCACGTCGAGCAGCGCAACCTCGCACCCCGCCTCGCGGAGCGCCGCGCCATCTTCTTCCTTGCGCACCGTCGCCACGACGGACGCGCCCTCCCGCATCAGCCGTTCCGCCGTCGCCCGCCCGACGCCGGTGGACGCGCCGGTGACGAGGATGCGGGCACCTTTGAGGATGATCGGGTCGCTCATGCTGAACTCCTTCGCGCGCTGGTATCCGGATCGTCGCCGTGTCAGAATGCATCATACTTCGGATTGGCGCGGCGCGGAGGGGAAGAATCGTGCGAAAACCGCATGTCTACATTCATCGGGCGGGCGATTGGTACGGCCTGTACATGGACGCCGAGAACGAGGCGCGGCTGCGGGCGTTCGCGGATGTGACAACGGGCGGCACGCGGGATGAGCCGTATGCGCCGGATGAACTGATCCGCGAACTTCGGGGTGTGGACGGCATCCTCTCGCTCAATGGCATCGGCGCGACGGAGATCACGACCGATGTCCTGAACGCGGTCGGCACCGTGCGCGCAATCGCCATCTCCCACTGGTGGCACGGCGGGCACGTCCCGGCGCGGGCGATGTGGGAGGCGGCGGGCGTGACGGTGATTGACGCGTCCGACGCCACGACGGAGGCGGTCGTCGAGTGGGTGCTCGGCGCGGCGCTGATCGGCGTGCGGCGGCTGGTGGAGTTCAACCGCCGCCTGAAATCCGGCGACCTCTGGGCCGAACCGGGGCGGCGCGACGCCGGGTTGCTCGGCGAGAGCGTCGTCGGATTAATCGGCGCGGGCCGGGTCGGGCGCGCGGCGGCGGAGCGGTTCCGCGCCTTCGGCGCGACGCTGATCGCCCACGATCCCTTCCTGTCGGACGACGACGCCCGCGCGCTCGGCATCCGGCGCGTCGCGCTGGACGAACTGCTCGCGACGGCGGACGTCATCTCGCTGCACATGGCAGTTTCGGATGCGACGCGCGGCATGCTGGGCGCGCAGGAGTTCGCGCGCATCAAAGACGGCGCGGTCTTCATCAACTCGGCGCGCTCCGCCCTGCTGGATACGCCCGCGCTCGTGGCGGAACTGCGGAGAAACCGCTTCCAGGCTTTCCTCGATGTCTACGACACCGAGCCGCTGCCGCTCGATGACCCGCTCCGCGCGCTCCCGAGCGCCTTCCTCACCCCGCACATCGCGGGCGACACCGTCGGCATGTTCCACCGCTGCGCCCGCATCGCCATC
The DNA here is from genome assembly GCA_025924435.1 of Chloroflexia bacterium. Next base: position 8,377 of record JAICIL010000194.1, read on the forward strand.
GAACGGCTACGAGACTACTTCGCGAGCAATGAACAATGAAAAGATCGCCATTCATCGGTAGGGGCGCATCGCATGCGCCCCCCAAATGATGAGGTAGGGGCGCCTGCTATGCGCCCCTACCTGTGCGGAATTCTATCTACTAGAGCGGGTTGCGGAATTACTGAGCTGGTACGACACTGTGGGACATGAGTAGAGCATA
>JAICIL010000195.1 GCA_025924435.1 Chloroflexia bacterium
CAAGCACATGCCGGTGCAATTCACTCCACGGGAGCGATGATTGCAAACCGCCAAGGCGCCAAGGACGCCAAGAAAAACCAGTGCATTCTCTTGGCGTCCTTGGCGCCTTGGCGGTTGATTCCTGTCGAGGTTTTTCAATCGGCTCCCAAGCAGATTGAAGGCCCATCCTTCTGAGGAGACGACGCGGTGCAGTTCGGTTTGCAGATCAATCCCTATCTGAATGGCCCGACGGGCAACCCGTGGGACAGCGTCGAGCGTGTCGCGCGGGCCACCGACGCGAGCGCCTTCGACTCGCTCTGGGTCTACGACCACTTCCTGTACGAGGGCGGCTATCCCGGCCACCCCTACTCCGAGCCGGTGATGGAGTGCTTCACGACGCTCGGGGCGATTGCCGCCGTCACGCGGCGCATCCGGCTGGGCCAGCTCGTCCTCGGCGTGCCCTATCGCAACCCGGCGGCGATGACGAAAATGGCGACGACGCTCGACCTGATCAGCCACGGCCGCTCGATCCTCGGTTTGGGGGCCGGCTGGCACAAGCGGGAGTACGAGGGCTACGGCTGGGGGGAGTTCGAGCCTGCCCCGGTGCGCATGAAGCGGCTGGAGGAGGCGTTGCGCGTCGTGCTGGCGATCTGGACCGAGCGCCCCGCGCACTTCGAGGGGACGTACTACCGCCTCGACCGAGCGAACGAGAACCCGCCGCCGGTCCAGCGGCCCCACCCGCCGATCATGGTCGGCGGCAGCGGCGAGAAGGTGACGCTGCGGCTCGTCGCCCAGTACGCCCAGTTCTGCAACCTCTCCGGCGATCCCGCAACCGTCGGGCGTCTGTTTGACGCCCTGCGCGAGCATTGCGCGCGGCTCAACCGGCCCTACGAAGCAATCACCCGCTCGATCTACACGACGGTCGTGATCGGGAAGGACGACGCCGAGGTTGCGGCCAAGCGCGAGCGGCTGGCCCCCTTCATCCCCGACGGCGCGCTGATCGGCACGCCCGACCAACTGATCGAGGCCTTCCGCGCATACGCGCGGGTCGGCTGCCAGTACGTCGTCTTCCGCACGCCGGATTGGGTGGATGTCGAACCCGTTCAATGCTTCGCCGAGCAGGTCATCCCAGCCCTCGCCGATCTGTAGCACGACGTACGAAACGACGAGGAATCCCGCATGTTTCGCGAAATTCGCCGCGCCTACGGCTCCGATGTGGGCGATGTTCGCCCTACGGCGAGGTCAATCTCATCGGCGCTGAATCCGCTCAGCGCGTAGCCGCCGTACAGTCGCGTTTGTAAATCTGTCCAGCGAAAGAGGGCATTCCGCGTTGTCGCGAATGTGTCAGCCCACGCAGTCAGCATCGCGCTCCGGATGTGGAGACGCCGCGGCAGGCGGTCGTCCTGCGGGACGGTGATGATGCCGCCGTGCTCCCACCCGTTCGCACGAAACGCGCGATGCCACAAGTGGAAATGGCGCATGTTCGTCGTCAGGAGCACGAACCCTCTGTACGAGGCGTAGCGCAACTGGTCATCGTCGGGAAAACCGCGCGTCTGTTCATGCTGGGCTGTTGTCACCGCGACGTGGCGTTGTCGGAGATAGCCGTACAGGCTGGCGGGGACATTCTCATCGAGATACACCCGGACGCGCGGCATGACCACCGCGACTATAGGGGTTCGTCGTCATCGGCAGCATCGAACGCGATCCAATGCTCGATCTCGTCACGGTGCGTCTCATAATAGTGCAATGCCGACGCAACGTCACCACTGGTGAGCGACGGGAGTTCACGCTGTACCGCAGCTACGTCGCGATGGAGCCGCATGAGCAATACAACGGTCCGGACGGGGATGCGCGTCCCGGCGAGAACCGGCTCGGCATGCAACACACGCGGATTCTTGATAATTGCTCGTGGTTCCGCGTGTGGAATCGCCATGACTGCTTCCCCTCGCACTACCGTACGCTTCCGCAACTATACCACCAATTGTTCCCCGTTCGTGGTACAGTGATGCACGGATAGCAGGTGGCGGCGCTTCCGGGCACGGAGGGATACCTGTATGCGACTCGTCCGAGGCGCGGCGCTCGCCATCGCGGTAACGACCATCCTCCTCACCGCCTGCGGGGGCGGCACGACCGCCACCAGCACGCCGGCCCCGGCGCCCACCGCCGCCACGGGCGGCACGACGGCGACCGACGCTTCGGCCTGTCCCTCCCCGCAGGCGGCGGGGCAGGCCGGTCTCCCGGCCGCCGCGCGGGCGAGTGGCACGATCACCGCCATCGCGGGCACGACGTTCACGCTGACCCAGCCGGATAAGACGACGCTGACCATCGGGACCACCGCGAACACCATCTACAACAAGGAGAGTCCGTCCAGCGTCGGCACGATCGGCGGCGGCGATCTGCTGATGGTCGCGGGCACGACCAGCGGCGACAGCGTTACCGCGACGATGATCTTCGACAACGGGACGCAGATGATGCAGCGGCAGCGCGCCGCCCTCGCCGCCGGTTGCCCGTTCGTACCGGCGGGCGGCAACTTCACGCTCGGCACCGTCACGAAGGTGAATGGGGCGACGCTGACCCTCGCCACGGCGGGCGGGAAAACGACGACGGTGACGACGGACGGCGCGACGAAAGTGACCCTGCGGCAGATGGGCACATTCGCGGACCTGAAGATGGGCGATCAGGCGATGGCGACGGCGGCGATGGCGAACGGCACCGCGACCGCGACCGGCGGCTTCGTCGCTGCGGTCGTCAACGATCAAGGCCCCGCGCAGTAACCGCCGACCGAGAGACGCAGATCGCCCGCCCCCGGTCATCATTCTGATCACTCATGAGAGCCGGTAATTTTTGCCATGCTTCCGCGCCGCATAATTAATTCCGGAATACAACGCCCCGCCGCGACTACGGCAGGCTCGTTGCGCGGACGGCGACGGCGTCGGTGGCGATCCAGCGGCGGCGGACGGCGCCGACGAGGTACAAGGAGCCGGTGACGCAGACGAGGCCGTCCGGCCCGGCGCGGTCGAGCGCGGCGCTCACCGCCGCCTCCGGGTCCGGCTCCGCTTCCGCCGGGATGCCGCGCGCGCGGATGCGTTCCGCCAGTTCCGCCGCCGGGGTGACGGCGCGGTTGATGATCGGCGCTTGCGTCGCGACGATCGCGGCGGCGACGGGCGCGACGATGTCGAGCACCGCCTCCGTGTCCTTGTCCGCCACCATGCCGAGGACGAGCACCACCCGCTCGCCGGGGAAGAGCGCGCCGAGGGCGGCGACGAGCGAGCGCGCCTTGTCCGGGTTGTGCGCGCCGTCTATCACGACGGTCGGCACGCCGGGGCCGCGCTGCATCACCTCCAACCGGCCGGGGAAGAAGGCGTTGTCCAGCCCCGCGCGGATCGCGTCGTCCGGCACGGCGACGCCCGCCGCGTCGAGCACCCGCGCGGCGGCGGCGGCGGTCGCGGCGTTCGTCACCTGGTGCGCGCCGAGCATGCAGATATGGGCGTCCCGCAGTTGCCAGTCGCCGTGCCGCAGCGTGAAGGTCGCGCCCTCCGGTCCGAGGGCGTGGATCGTCGCGCGCATCGCGGCGGGCGGCGCGTCGGCGTCGTTGACGTGCACCGTCGTCAGCGGCGCGCCGTATGCCTCCGCCTCGTAGCGGATGACGGCGAGCGCCTCGGGCGCGGTCGCCGCGGTGACGGCGGGCGCGCCCGGCTTGATGATCCCCGCCTTCTGGTAGGCGATGTCGTGCAGCGTGTGGCCGAGGATGCCCGTGTGGTCGAAGCCGACATTCGTGATCACCGAGACGCGCGGCGTCACGACGTTCGTCGAGTCGTGCCGCCCGCCGATGCCGACCTCGACGACCGCCGCGTCCACATTGTGGCGCGCGAAGGCGGTCAGCGCGATAGCGACGGTCGCTTCGAAGTAGGAGGGCGGGCCGTGTACGCCCCCCGCCTCCATCGCGGCGGCGTGCCCGCGCAACTCGTCCACGAGCGCCGCCAGTTCGGGGATGGAGAGATAGGTGTCGTCGAGGCGGATTTTCTCGGTGTACGCCTGCAAGTAGGGCGAGGTGTGCAGGCCGGTGTGGTGGCCCGCCGCGCGCAGGATGCTCGCGAGCATCGCGGAGGTGCTGCCCTTGCCGCTCGTCCCGGTGATGTGCGCGATGGGGTAGCGCAGGTGCGGATCGCCCCAGCGGCGCAGCAGCATCCGCTCGCGCGAGAGATGGACCTGCGGGTCGTACCCCGCCGGGCGCGTCGTGTGCCACTTCAGCAGCGATTCGAGATAGCCGACCGCCGCCTCATACCGCGCCAGCAATTCCGCATCCCCACTAATCCCCACGCTTATCGCCCCCTTTCATTGAAAACGATTGAACCACAGAGACACAGAGGGCACAGAGAAGACACGAAGAAGGGACATATGTTTCTTCTTTCCCTCTTTGTGCCCTCTGTGTCTCTGTGGTTTACGTGGTTTCCTCTCCGATGATGCCGTGGGTGCGGAGGAAGGCGAGGACGGCTTCGGAGAAGGCTTCGGGCTGCTGGCCGTGGACGCTGTGGCCGACGTTCGGGATCGTAACGACCGTCGCGTTCGGGATGAGTTCTTTGTGCCGGGCGGCGGCCGCTTCCGGCACCGCGCCGCCGAGTTCGGGGACGCCGCGCACGAGCAGGAAGGGGCAGGTAATCCGGGGCAGCACCTCGTCGTACGTCTCCCCCGCGGCAAGCCCGACGCCCTCCGCCGAGCCGAGGAAGACGCCGTCGGCGGTGTTCTGGACGCGCGTCGCCCGCTCCATCGCCTCGCGGTAGGAGTAATCCGGGTTGCGCTCCATCTCGATCTGGATCAGTTCAGGCAAGGGACGGCGCACATTCTTCAGCCATTCCTCGCCGAAGGCGCGCCGCTGCTCCGGCGTCCCGCCCTCGGTGCCCCAGAGGTCGCTGTCCTCGACGACGACGGCGGCGAGGTCGCCCGCGTGCTCCGCCGCGATCCGCCGCGCAACCGCCCCGCCGAGCGAGTGGCCGATCAGGACGGGGGGCCGCTTCAGCCGCATCTTGCCCATCGCTTCCCAGACATCCGCGACGTAGTTCGTCAGCGTGTAGCCCGCCTCCGGCTTGTCGGAGTCGCCGTGGCCGCGCAGATCCACCGCCGTCACCGAGAGCGTCGGCCAGAGATAGGCGAGCGGCGGCAGCCAGGACTGCCAGCCGCTGGAGAGGCCGTGCACGAAGACGGCGGGATAGCCGTCGGACGGCCACGCGGCGGTGCGGATGCGCAGCCCATTGGCGAGGATGAACCCGGTCTTCGCCAGCGGGACCTCGGTGCGGGTGAGCGACATGGACAACTCCGTTTCAGTAGCCGGTCGTCGGTAGTCGGAACGGTCGGATCAGTGCGGCTACTGTATCTGCCTGTGGGCAAAGCCGCGTGAAGATGAGTATACGCATCGCTCCCGCGCGATACCAGCGTCGGGCACAGCACCCGCCTGCGACGCTCGTTCCGTCTACTGACTACTGACTGCTCGTTCCATACTCTTTTCGCAGCCATTTTACATTTTTCGCGTATGCTTGGGTGAACAGGAAGTGCGGCGAACTCCCTGTCAGTCATCGAGGAGGCACGGGCAATGGTATCGGGCACACGCAAACGAGTAATCATCGGGGTGATTGCGGCGGTCGTCGCGCTGCTCACGGTGGCGACGACCGCACTCGCGGCGGGGTTCGGCGGCCGGCACGGCTTGCAGGCCCCCGGCGGCAATAACCAGCCGGCGAATGCACAGTCGGGCAATAACAGGCCGGGAAATCGCGGCTTCGGCCCGCGCGCGGTGGTCACGGCGGTGGACACGACCAACCAGACGATCACGCTCGGCGGGCTGCCGCAGCAGATCGCCACGGTGAAGATTGACCAGAACGTCAAACTCGTCGCCATCCAGCCGGACGGCACGACGAAGGCCGCGGCGATCACCGACTTCAAGACGGGTTCGCTCGTCGAGGTCCGCTTCCAGTTCAACGGGCGCGGCGGGCGCGGGCGCGGCCCCGGCCAGCCGGGGAATGGCTCTAACCAACCGGGCAACGCGCCGAGCAACGGGCAGGGCAAGCCGATGGTGACCGTGACGCAAATCGCGCTCGTGTCGCCGGGCCAGGTGAGCGTCTCGGGCCTCGTCACCGCCACCGGCGGCACGTTGACGATCGTTGATGGCGGCGGCCTGCAACTGACGATCGCGACCACCGGCGGCACGAAAGTCACCAAGGGCACGGCGGCCGCCACTGTCGCGGACATCAAGGTCGGCGACCGCATCTCCGCCACCGGCACGCAGAACGGCGCGACGGTGAACGCGACCACGCTCCGCATCTTCGACCCGAGCGCGATGAAATCGCGCATGATGCCCGGCATGAAGCCGGGGATGGGCAGCCCGGCCGCGCCGCCCTCCGCATAGCAACTCCTTCTCTTCCTCCTTCTCATGCCGCCCCGGCCTCCCACCGGGGCGGTGTTTTGTGCCATCGTGGCATGGTGCGCCGATATGCTCGCGCGCGCCTTCCGGTTTCTGTCCGCTCCTCGGTGTCGAGGGGGTCGCGGCGGGTCCCGCTGTTTGCGCATGACCGGAATCGTCCCGTTGCCAAAGGCAGGCGGCGCGCCGATAATCGGCGAACGTTATCGGGATAGATAAAGCGACTGTTCGCACTATAAGCGGGGGCCGGAATGAGCGCCGATTTCGACCGCGAGCGTGAGGGCTTGGCTTGGCAGATCGGGATCTGGGATCGGATCGCCCCGATCTACATCCGCGAGGTTGACCCGCGCTTCGCCCCGGTGATCGAACAGGTCCTTGCGCACGCCCGCCTCCGGTCGGGGCATCGCGTCCTCGACCTCGGCACCGGCACCGGTGCGGTCGCCGTGCGGGCCGCACCCCTCGTCGCCCCGGATGGATCGGTGCTCGCGGTCGATCCCAGCGCCGAGATGCTGGAGTTGGCGCGGGGGCGAGCCGGGCGGGCAGGTCGCACCGACATCGCGTTCGCGGAAGGGCGAGGCGAGACAATTCCCGCCGACGATGGCGCCTTCGATGCGGTCATGGCCTCGCTGAGCATGATGTACGTCATTGACCGCGCGGCGGCCGCGCGCGAGATCGCGCGGGTGCTGCGCCCGGGCGGCCGCTTCGTCGCGGCGGTCTGGGCAGGGGCGGACGAGAACGACCTCGTCCGCTTGCAGGAGATGGCCGGTCGCTTCGCGCCCACACCGCCGGTATCGGGGGTCGGGCCGGGGGCGCTCGCCGATCCCGCGCCCTTCCTCGCCCAATTGGCGGAGGCCGGCATCGCCGCACGCGTCGAGCGGAAAACGCTCGGCTTCGACTTCGGTGATTTCACGCTCGCCTGGGAGGTGATGGCGAGCGTGACGACGGCGCGCCTCGCCCCCGAGCGGCAGCACGAGGCCAAGCAGGTGGTGCGCGGGGCGATGTGGCCGCATGGCGACGGGCCGCGTCACTTCCGCAACGTGACGCAGTTCATCATCGGCGAGCGATGGCAGTAGGGAGATACCGGGAAACCACGAGGAGGGGCGCGAGAATTCCGCCGATTCCGGTATCTGCGGGTGTTTCCGATCACGCGATAAAGCGTGAACCCCGCTTCTTTTCCTTTGCCCACAATCTCCCCGCAGGCTGGAAAGCCCGCGCTACCGCCATACCGAATCGCGATGACCCATCTACCCGGTAAAGGTGATCGAGGCGACGATTGCATCAATCTCCGGGCGGTGCTTGCCGACGGCGAGCGCCTCGAAGTCGTACTCGCTGCCGCCGTGGTTGACGATCCATAAGACGCCGTCGGTGACCGGGCCGGTCGCCTGGTCCTTCCGCTTCACCGTGTACGTCGTCAGCTTGCCCGGCTCGCCACCGACCTTCGCGTCGGCGGGCGGGCCGGAGGCGAAGGTCAGCTGCGTGCTCTTCGCCTGCGCGTCCGTCGTCGCCTGGGTCTCCTCGGCGGGCGTGCCGCTCTGCTTGAAGATGTCCACATAGAAAGAGACACCGTCCGGGCCGTCCACCTCGACGAGGTTGCTCTGCGAGTTCGCCAGTTGCGTCACCGTCCAGCCGTTCGGGTACTGAAACTTCAGCCGCCCGTTCGGGTCCGTCCATGTCTGCCCGAGCGCGGCAGACGTCGTCGCCGCCGGGGTGCCGGCGCGCGCGCCGCCGGTCGGCGTCGGCGGCAGCCCGCCCTGCCCGACGGTCGGCGAGACGGCACGGCTCGCGGACGCGGCGGCTGCGGTCGGGGCGCGGGTCGCGCTCGGGATCACGCGCGTCGGCGCGGGCGTCGGGCTGGCGCTCGTCGCCGCACCCGCGTTCCCGCCCGGGCCTGCCGTGCCCGTCGCGGCAGCGGAGAGGGTCGCGAAAATGTTGCCGCCGCCCGCCTGCGTGGCGATGGCGACGGCGGTGGTCGTCGAGAGGGAGGCGCTGGCGGTGGCGCGCGCGGGCGTGGCGGTTGCGCTGCCGGTGTCGCCCTTC
>JAICIL010000196.1 GCA_025924435.1 Chloroflexia bacterium
CCACCTTTCGGGCAGAGGCAGGGTTTATTCATGGTCGGGGAATCCTAACCCCTGCCCCTTCCCTCCGAGGGAAGGGGCAGGGGTTAGGATTCCCCAAATCGCGACTGAATAAACCCTGGGCGGACGATGCAGCGGAAGCCGAGGTGGCAGGTGGCGGAATCAATCGTCTCCGCAATGCGCGCCGCCGGGCGGTAGCGCAGGCAGTAGTTCGGCGCGCAGAGGAACGAGCCGCCCTTCAGCACCTTGCGGGGGATGGCGATGCCCGGCTGGCGCGGATCGTGACTCCGCTCCATCGGCCCGCCGCGCAGATTGACGGGGATGCAGCACGCCTTCGCCGGGTGGGCGGGGTGCCGCTCCCGATACCAGTCCGTCGTCCACTCCCAGACGTTGCCCGCCATGTCGTACAGCCCGTACCCGTTCGGCGGGAAGGAGCCGACGCGCGCCGTCCGCTCGTATTTGTCGTGGAGCAGGTTCTGCCACGGGAATTCGCCCTGCCAGGTGTTCGCGAGCGGCTTCTTTGTCGGGTCGTACTCGTCGCCCCAGGTGTATGCCGCGCCGTCGAGGCCGCCGCGCGCCGCGCGCTCCCATTCCGCCTCGGTCGGCAGCGCCTTCCCCGCCCACGCCGCGTACGCCTCCGCGTCGGCATAGGCGACATGCACGACGGGGTGCGATCCGCGCCCGGCGAGCGAGGTGCGCAGCCCTTCGGGGCGCCGCCAGTCCGCACCGGGTACGTACGCCCACCACCGCCGCCAGTCTCGCAGGTCAACGCGGTGCGGCGGCTTCTGGAAGACGAGCGAGCCGGGGACGAGATTTTCCGGCGGCGCGCCGGGATAGTCTGCGGGGTCGAGCGGTCGCTCGGCGACGGTCACGTATCCCGTCTCCGCGACGAAGCGGCGGAACTGGTTGTTCGTCACCGCGTATTGGTCCATCCAGAAGCCGTCCACCGCCACGCGGTGCGCCGGGCCTTCCTCCGGGTAGTGGCGGTCGGAGCCCATCACGAAGTCGCCGCCGGGAATCCACGCCATCTTTTCGTGCGGGGGCGCGGTCGGCGGCGCCGCCTCCGATGCGGCATCAACCGCATTCATGGGGATGGTTCCGTTGGCCATATCCCTAACCCCCACTGCCCAGAGGGCACCCGCTTCCCGCGTCGGGAAGGGGAGCGAGCCTTCCGGAGACCGGGGCGCTATGTGGAACGCCTCGGTAGTGCGATGAGTCACCCCTTCCCGTTTCGGGAAGGGGCCGGGGGTTAGGAAATCCTCCGTCGCCCGCCCCATCTCCCCTATGGTAGCATCCGAAGCCATCGGATGACGGACGGCGGCTTGCGACAATCGAAGGAGGGATCAATGGCAACGCTTCGTGCGGGCTTGGTGATTCGCAGGCCGGACCCGGCGGCCACACTCGCCGCGATCGAGCGGGCGGAGGCGGGCGGCCTCGCCGCCGTCTGGTCCACGGTCGGCGGCGTCGCCCCGGACGCGGTGACACTCTTCGCGGCGGCGGCCGTCCGCACCGCGCGCATCGCGCTCGGCACGTCCATCGTGCCGACCTACCCCCGCCACCCCGCCGCGCTCGCCGCGCAGGCGCTCGCCGTCGCCGAGCTTGCGCCGGGCCGCTTCCGGCTCGGCATCGGGCCGAGCCACCGCCCGACGATCGAGGGGGCGTTCGGCCTCCCGATGGGCACGCCGCTCGACCATCTGCGCGAATACCTGACCGTGCTGCGCGACCTGCTCTGGGATGGGCGCACCGACTTCGCCGGGACCTATTACAACGTCCGGTTGGCGTTGCCACCGACCATCGCGCCGCCCCGGACGCCGCTCCTCATCTCGGCCTTGCGGTCGAACGCCTTCCGGCTGGCGGGCGAGATCGCGGACGGCGCGATCTCGTGGGTCTGCCCGGTGCCCTATCTCGTCGGCACGGCGCTGCCCGCCATGCGCGCGGGCGCGGCGGCGGCCAACCGCCCCGCGCCGCCGCTCATCGGGCATGTGCCGGTGGCGATGCACACCGACCGGCGGGCGGTGCGCGAGGCGGCGCGGGCGCAACTGGGGCTGTATGGCCGCCTGCCCTTCTACGCGCGGATGTTCGCGGACGCCGGCTTCGCCGTCGGCGGCGATGGGGCGATGCCCGACGCCCTGCTCGACACGCTCGTCGTCGCCGGGACGCCCGAAACCGTCTGCGCCCGCCTCGAAGCGATCCAGGCGGCGGGCGTGGACGAATTGATTGTCTCCCACATCCCCGTCGCGGACGGCGACGCCGAGGAAGCCGCGCTCATCGCCGTGCTCGCATAGCAATCCGCCGAGCGGCGGCATCGAGTCGCCGCGCGTGCCTATTGCCCCCCGCGCAGCCGCACGACATAGACGGAGCGCCCGAAGGTGCTGAGATAGAGCGACGCGCCGCGCGCGCTGACGAAGCGCAGGTCCGCGCAGTGCGGGTTGCGCGGCAGTCCCATGGACGCCTGCTGCCAGGTGATGCCATCGTCCCGGCTGATGTAGACGCGGTCGTCCGTGGAGGCGACGAGCGCGTGCGGCACGCGGGTGCCCGGCTCCGCGACCGTCTCGAGGCCGAAGAGCGGCGTCTGCGGCAGGCCCATCCCCGACGTCACCACCCAGTGCAGCTCGTCGAGCCGCAGCACATAGTACGAGGTGATCGTCGTCTTCTTGCCCGTGATCGGATTCGTCGTCGTCGCCGTCGCGCCGTTCATCATGGCGAAGAAGTCCGTCTCGGAGAAGGCGACGATCCGGTTCACCTGCCCGCCCGTCACGGTCGCGGACGGCGAGGGCTTCGGCAGGACGACGGGGAGTTCCAGCGCGCTGCCCTGCTTCGTGTCCACGGCGAACATCCGCCCGTTCCCGGTGCCGACGTGGATCGTGCCGCCGTGGAACGACCCAAGCCCGGCGATCGAGACGCCCGCCGGTAGGGTCGCGATCAGTTCCCAGTGATACGTCCCCGCCGGGTTGCTGTCGGGGTAGCAGCCGTACACCTGATTGCCCAGCCCGCACGCCGCGTAGAGCGTCTGCCCCGCCGCGTTGCGGTAGGAGGGACGCCGCACCGCGTCCCCGACCGGGCCGGCCACCCCGCCCGGATCGGTGGGCGGCTGCCCGACCGGCACGACGCCGAGATCGGTGACCGTCGGCCCCGGCGCGACGCGCGCGGCGCCGACGGCGGTGCCCATGATGTTGTGGAGCAGGCCGCCGTCCGCCATGAAGGCGGTCCAGCCGCCGTCCCCGCCGTCGAACTGCACCCAGGGCGTCGGGGTGGGATCCACCTGGCAGGCGATGTTGCCGTTGTCCTGCACGCCGCTGGCGATCAGCCCCGCCTGCGCGGCGGAGGCGGAGAGGGTGCCGTAGAACTGCCGGGCGACGTACGTGGCGTAGCACTGGTGCGTCGGCAGCAGGCGATTGTAGTTGCTCTGGTACGGCTGCCCCGTCAGGCCGAGATAATCGTCGAGGTTGACGCGCATCACGCCGCCGTCGCTGCATACGTAGAGGTTGTGGACGTTGCCGGGGGTGTTGGGCCAGAAACGCAGGGCGTGGGTATCCGCGTGGAGATGCGTGCGGTCGGTGATGCGCTTGAAGGTCTTGCCGCCGTCGAGCGTCAGGAACGGCCCCTCCTGCCAGCCGAGCGCCGCCATGCCGGGGTTCGTCGGGGCGGCGGCGATGCAGTTGTTCCAGTTCCCGCCCTGATCGCCCGCTTCCACCGGGACGATGGCGAGCGGGCTGCTCTCGCCCTCGACGTGCGACGCGCAGAAGCGCCACTGCCGCCCACCGTCCTCGGAGCGCACGATCGAGTTGAGGCGACCGTCCGGCCAGGCGCACGCGGCGTAGAGCACGGTCGGGCGCACCTCGCACGACGAGACGGAGGTCGTGCCGCAACTGTCGAAGACGAGCGCGGTCGCGTCCGTGCCGTCGTCGAAGGAGACGACGGCGCGCTTCAGGACGAGGTCGCCCGCGCTGTCCCACTGGCCGACGAAGATGCCGCCCTTCCCGAACCCGCCCGCCACGACGGTGATGACGCGGCGGTCCTCCAGGTCGGAGCGCGCCTGCCGCGCCCGCGTCGCGCCGATGGCGACATCCCAGAAGCCCTGATCCGCCGCCCCCTCGACGTTCGCCCGTTTCCAGTCGTACGGCGGGCGCGGCGCGGGCTTAGGGCCGAAGGGGAGGAGGCAGCCGCGCTTCTGGCGCGAGGGCGGGATCGTCGCCCAATATAGGCCGCCGTCGCACGCGGCGAGGATGCGGCGCAGGTTGCGGATGACGACGATGCGGTGGACATCGCCCGCGTCGCCGGGCAGCGGGTTCGCCACCGGTAGCCAGGCGAGGAGCGGCACGTTGTCGCCGAGGTCCGTCTCGCGGATGATGCCGCCCGTGCAACCGGCGAAGAAATGGGCGGCGGGGTCGTCCGGGCCGGGGGCGAGGCAGTTGACATCCGGGTTGGGCCAACTGTCGGAGAGCGGTAGGGTCGCGCCCGTCGTGGCGACGGTCCAGACGCCGCCCTTCTCGGTGGCGACGAGCAGGCCGCCCGAATCGAGTTCGAGCACGTCGGTCGCATGGCCGGAGTGCCACGCATCCGCCGCCTCATCCATCTGGATGCCGAACGGGTTTGCCAGTGTCCAGCGGATCGTCGGATCGTCAGCCATCCCCACCCTCCCTGCTCGCAATCATGCGGCACGTCGGCATCGCCGCATCCATGCACGATAGAACGTACCCGAGGCGCCCATAGTTACACCGCGACACCGCGCACGCCGGATTGGAACGTGTCTTGCGAGAGCGTCCCATTTCTCATTATGGTTGTCATACAAGGAAAAAGGTGGTGCCGAGGGGCGGAATCGAACCGCCGACACTACGATTTTCAGTCGTATGCTCTACCGACTGAGCTACCTCGGCACTGAGGCGAACTGCATCCTACGCGGGCGGGCCGTTTCTGTCAAGACGAGTAGTCGGTAGACAGTAGCCAGTAGTCAGAAAGGCACTATTTCGCCAGCCACTATCTACTGACTACTGTCTACCGACTACCCATCGCGCGTCGCTCCCGGTATGATGGCGGCGGTTTGCCGGATGGATGGACAAATGAAATCGTGGGAAGGGGATACGGCATGCGCGAGAACGCGATCAAGGCGAAGATGCTCCGGGGCGAGGCGGTGATCGGGCCGTTCCTGCCGCTCCCGTCGCCGATGGTGATGGAGCTGACGGCGTTCGCGGGGATGGACTTCGGCATCATTGACTGCGAGCACGGCTTCATTGATTACGAGGGCGTCTACCCGATGGTGCTCGCCGCCGAGGCGCGCGGCATGACCGCCATCGCCCGCTGCCCCGTGCGCGACCCGCAGTTCATCCTGCGTTACCTCGACCTCGGCGTGCAGGGCCTGCATGTGCCGCAGATCAACACGAAGGACGAGGCGGAGGCGTTCGTGCAGGCATGCCGCTACCAGCCGCGCGGCTGGCGGGGCAGCGCCTCCCCGCGCGCCAGCGACTACGGCAACAGCGGCATGAGCATGTACGACGCGATGCAATTCCTCAACCGCGAGGTGCTCACGATCGCCCACATCGAGAATCCGCGCGCCGTGGACAACCTCGAGGAAATCTGCGAAGTCGAGGGGCTGGACGTCCTCTTCGTCGGGCGCGGCGACATGAGCCACGCGCTCGGCGTCCCCAACCAGTTCGATCACCCCTCCGTCCAGGAGCAGATGCGGCGCGTCGCCGAGAAGAGCAAGGGGAGCGGCAAAATCCTCGGCACCGTCGTGCGCGACGCGGCGCAGGCGCGCGAGGCGATCGAGATGGGCTTCCTCTACATCGCCTGCGGCTTCGCGGGCTTCGTCGTCGGCGGCATGAAGCAGTTCCTCGCGGAGACGCGCAAGTAGACATAATGCATCGCCTGTGGGATACTGCGGCCCGCGACGGACGGGGCGTGCGGGTATGTCCGTACACGAGGACCGGGGAAGTTTGCTACACTGGCGGCATGGAGAGCGTGCGGCGCGTGCGGCAAATGGGAAGAGGAGTGTGCGCAGGGATGTCCGCATGGTTGCGACGCGCGACGGCGCGATGGGCGCGGTGGGCTTGCATCCCGTTGCTGGCGGCGCCGCTCCTCCTCGCGGCCTGCGGGAAGGATCGGGGCGACACCGGGGCGGTCGTCATCATCACGCCCGCGCCGCCGACGCCGACCAGCGTCGCGCGCAGCCTGACGCCGCCGCCCACCCTGCCGCCCTCCACGGCGGTCGCGTTCCCGTCGAACGCGCCGACGATCACGAATGCGACGGGCAGCCAACTGATCGCGGGTGTGAAGGCGAAGGTGAAGGACAGCGCGGACGGCCTCGTCTTGCGCGAATCCCCCTCCACGAAAGCGAAGCCGCTGGAATCGCTCGCCGCCGGCACGCAGTTGAACGTCCTCGCCGACCCGCAGGAGGCCGAGGGGCGGACGTGGGTGAAAGTCGGCCACGGCGGCAATCAGGGCTACGTCGCCGCAGAGTTTATCGAGCGGGTGCAGTGAGCAGTAGACAGTAGACAGTGGAGAAAGTATCGGGATGGCAGACGTGGACAAGAAACAGCATGTGGACAGTGTGACGACGCGATGGCGGGTCGCCCGTTTCTGTCTACTGTCTACTGTCTACTGTCTACTCCTCCCGCTGCTCGCGGCATGCGGCGGATCGAAATCGCCCGCCGCGCCGAATGCCAGCGCGCCGCCCGTCGGTGTGTCGCCGCCCGCCGCTGTGCGGGTCGCGCCGACCGGGGTGGCCGCGACACAGGTTCCGGGCGTGCCGCCCGCGCCGAGCGTCGCGCCCGGCCCGGCGTCGTCGCCGCCCGCCAACCCGAACGATCCGGCGGCGGGCATCACCGAGGTCGGCACGGCGGATGCGCGGACGCTCAACCCGATCCTGATCGCCGACCCGACCTCGCTCGCGCTCTCGCGGCTTTTCTTCAGCGGCCTCGTCAACCTCAACCCGAAGGACGGCACGCCGACGCCCGATCTCGCCGAAGCGTGGACCGTCTCGGACGACGGCCTGACCTACACCTTCACGCTGCGCCCCAAGGTGCAGTGGAGCGACAGCCAGGCGCTGACGGCGGACGATATCGCCTTCTCCTACAACCTCTACCTGAACCGCGACGCCAACTCGCCGCGCTACAACACGGCCTACGCGGTGGTCGAGAGCGTGACGACGGTCAATGACCATACCGTCCGCTTCAAACTGCGGCTGCCGACGGCCAGTTTCCTCACCGATGTCGCGACCTTCGGCATCGTGCCGCAGCACAGCCTCGTCAACACCCAACCGGCGGACCTCGCCGCGAGCGACTTCGGCACGACGAGCAACATCGTCGGCACCGGCCCCTTCCGGATGGTGCGCTGGCTGCGCTCCGAGCGGATCGAGGCGGACGCCAACCCGCAGTATCACCTCGGCCCGGTCGCGTCCCTGCACTACACGTACATCGTCCTGCCGACCGACGACGCCGTGCGCGACGCGCTGGCGACCGGCAAGGCGGACTTCGGCGTCGTCTCTCCCGCCGTGCGGAAGGGTCTCGCGAACACGCCGGGCGTCAAACTGACGACGTACGACACCTACGACATGACCTATGTCGGCCTGCAACTCGATGCCACCAAACCCGCGAGCAGGTTCTTCGGCGATGCCAACATCCGCAAGGCGCTGATGCTCGCGCTCGACCGCGACGCGATGCTCCAGAGCGCGCGGAGCGGCGTCGGCATCGTCGCGGACGGCGTGCAGCCGCCGCCCTCGTGGGCGTACACGCCGGTGGAGCCGCGCTACCGGCAGAATCTCGACGAGGCGAAGCGGCTCCTCGACGCGGCGGGCTGGAAGGCCGGCGCGGACGGCATCCGGGTGAAGGATCGCCAGACGTTTTCGTTCACGCTCGCCACGAACTCCAGCGACCCGATCCGCGAAGCCTACGCCGGGTTGCTGCGCGATGCGTGGGCGAAAGTCGGCGTCAATGTCACGATCGCCTCCGAGAAGTGGGCGACCTTCGTGGATCGCGTGACGCGGACGCACGATTTCGACGCCTTCGTCGCCAGTTACGCCGGCAATGTGGACCCGGACGTCTCGTCGCTCTTCTCGATTGACGCGGCGAAGACGGGCCTCAACGCCGGGCGCTATCTCAATACCGATGTGGACGGCATGCTCAGCAAAGCGCGCGGCATCTACAAACCGGAGCAGCAGGCCGAGCGCAAGGATTTGTACACGAAGATCCAGCAGCGCGTCATGACCGATCTGCCGATCTTGCCGCTCGACTTCTCGAAAGAGACCGTCGCCGTGCGCGATCGTGTGAAGGGTTTCGATGCCTCCGCCAACGATCTCGGCCTCCGCTTCCGCGCCCTCGCGTATACGTGGAGCGTGGGGTAGGACTGAGGACTGAGTGAGACGCGGGACTCTGCTTCCATTCAATTGAAAGGCGAAATTACATGCCTGA
>JAICIL010000197.1 GCA_025924435.1 Chloroflexia bacterium
CCATGTACTGAGTGTGCGAGAACGGAGGAACATCATGGCGACGATGCGGGAAGCGGTGCTCGTCGAGGCGGTGCGGACGCCACTGGGGCGGCGCAATGGCATGCTGAAGGGGTGGCATCCGGTTGATCTGCTCGCCTTCACGCTCGCGGCGCTCGTTGACCGCGCGGGCCTCGAACCGGGGCTGATTGACGACGTGATCG
The DNA here is from genome assembly GCA_025924435.1 of Chloroflexia bacterium. The sequence continues at coordinate 201 of JAICIL010000197.1, forward strand.
CCGGTTGCGTCATGCAGACCGGCGAGCAGAGCCTGAACATCGCCCGCAATGCCGCGCTCGCCGCCGGTTTTCCCGAAACCGTGCCGGGAACGACAATTGACCGGCAATGCGGGTCGAGCCAGCAGGCGATCCACTTCGCCGCGCAGGGTGTCTTGAGCGGCGCGTACGATGTCGCCATCGCCTGCGGCGTCGAGTCCATGACGCGCGTGCCGCTCGGATCGTCCGTCGGGCAGCCACCGGCGGACCCGTTCGGTCGCCGCCTCGCCGCGCGCTACGCGGAAGGGTTCGTGCATCAGGGGATCAGCGCGGAACTGATCGCGCGGCAGTGGCATCTCGACCGCCGCGACATGGACGCCCTCGGTCTGGAGAGCCACCGGCGCGCCGCCCGCGCAACTGCGGAAGGACGTTTGGCGGCGCAGATCGTGCCGGTGCCGGTATGCAACGAAAATGGGGAATCGCAGCTCTTCGACCGGGATGAGGGGATCCGGCCCGACACGAGCATGGAAAAACTGACAGGGCTGAAACCCGCTTTCAGGGCGGATGGCGCGATCACGGCGGGGAACGCCTCGCAGATCAGCGACGGCGCGGCGGCGATCCTGATTATGGAGCGGCGGACCGCCGAACGACTGGGCATGCGGCCACGGGCGCGGTTTGTCGCCTTCTCGCTGGCCGGGGCCGATCCGATCCTCATGCTGACCGCGCCGATCCCCGCCACGCGCAAGGCGCTCGCGAACGCGGGCCTGACGATTGACCAGATGGACCTGATCGAGATCAACGAGGCGTTCGCGAGCGTGGTGCTGGCCTGGCAGCGCGAGACCGGTGCGGACCTGGCGCGCACGAATGTCAATGGCGGTGCGATCGCGATCGGCCATCCGCTCGGCGCGTCGGGCGCGCGCCTGATGACGACCCTCGTGCACGAACTCGAACGCACGGGAGGGCGCTTCGGCCTCCAGACGATGTGCGAGGGCGGCGGCCTCGCGAACGGGACGATCATCGAGCGGCTCGATTGAGACGGCGGACGACGCAAGGAGATGGCGCGTGCAACTCGCGGGCAATACCTTCCTGATCAGTGGCGGGAGTTCGGGCCTCGGTGCGGCGTGCGCGCGCCTGTTCGCCGGCGCGGGGGCGAATGTTGTCATCGCCGATCTCAACGCGCCCGATGACGCCGATGGCATGGGCGATTTCGGCGACCGGGTTCGCTTCGCTCATACGAACGTGACGAGCGAAGCCGATGTGCAACAGGCGGTCGAGACGGCGCGGACGGCCTTCGGCAGCCTGCAGGGCGCGATCAACTGCGCGGGGATCGGCGCGGCGGAGCGCGTCGTGCGGTCGAGCGGGCCGCACGCGTTGGAGACCTTTACCCGGGTGATCGGGGTCAACCTGATCGGCACATTCAATGTCATCCGCCTGGCGGCGGTGGCGATCAGCGCGGCGGAGCCGCGCCCCGATGCGGGCAGCGAGCGGGGCGTCATCATCAACACCGCCTCCGTCGCGGCCTTCGATGGGCAGATCGGCCAGGCGGCGTACAGCGCCTCGAAGGGCGGCGTGGTCGGGATGACGTTGCCCATCGCGCGGGAACTGGCGCGCTACGGCATTCGCGTCGTGACGATCGCACCGGGCCTCTTCGATACGCCGCTCCTCGGCGGCCTCCCGGAGGCGGCGCGCGCATCATTGGGCGCGCAGGTTCCCTATCCGCCGCGTCTGGGCCGACCGGAGGAGTTTGCCGCCCTGGCGCGCCATATCGTCGAGAACGAGATGCTGAACGGCGAAGTGATCCGCCTCGATGGCGCAATCCGGATGGCGCCGAGGTAGCCGCTGTCCGATCGCGCGGACGGCGGTCATGGTGCATCACCTCCGGTCTTCGTCACCGCACGCTTACAATTCGGTCCGGCCCTCGATCTTCGCGTCGTCCAGTTCCATGCCGATGCCGGGCCGGGTCGGGAGCGGCACGAAGCCATCCCGTGGCTCGACGGGGTACTTCAGGAACCACTGGTGGATCGTGTTCCACTTGATGAGGTATTCCAAGAGCGGGCAGAGCGTGACGGGCTGCGCGTAGAGGAAGTTCGCCGTCGCGGGCGTCGAGTGCCCGTGCGGAATTAATTGCACGTCGTAGACGCTGGCGAGGGCGGCGATCTTCAGCAGTTCGGAGATGCCGCCCGCCCAGTAGATGTCCGGCTGGTAGACGTGCATCGCGTTTGCCTGCATCAGTTGGTGGATGCCCCAGCGCGTGTACTCGTGCTCCGCGCCGGAGACGGCGATGCCGTGGCCGATCCGCGCGGTGATCGCGGCGTAGGAGGCGACCTTGTCCGGCAGCACCGGCTCCTCGATCCAGCGCGGCCGGTACTGCGCGAACCGCTCGGCTATCGCCAGCGTATACGGCACATCCCAACTCATCCACGCGTCAATCATGATGTCCACGTCCGGCCCCGCCGCCTCGCGCAAGGTGCGCATCAGTGCGACGTTTTTCTCGATCCCCGCGCGGCCGTCCGCCGGGCCCCAGCGGGGGAACCATTTTGTCGCCTTGTAGCCCTTGCCGACGATCTCCTTGACCACGGCGGCGGCGCGGTCGGGGTCGAGGCCGTAGCCGAGGGCGGAGGCGTAGGCGGGCAACTCGTCGCGCACCGGGCCGCCGAGCAGGACGTAGACGGGCACATTCGCCCATTTCCCCTTCAAATCCCAGAGGGCGCAGTCAATCGCGCTGATCGCCATCATCTCCACGCCCTTGCGGCCGTGCACGGCGGCGCGGTAGAGGACATCCCAGAGCCGCTCGATGGCGAGCGGGTCCGCGCCGAGCAGGTAATGCTCCATGCTCCCCTTGATGATGAATGCCTGATCGGGCGTGATCGGCCCGCCGGTGCCGGAGATGCCCGCGTCCGTCTCGATGTGGACGAAGGTGGAGGTCATCCGGTACGCGCCCTCGTGCGCCGGAGAGGGCCAGCTCTCGCTCTCCGCCTTGAACTGCGGGTAGATGTCCACGGGCCGGATCAACCGCTCCTCCCAGAAGACGCCGGGGAAATCCATCGTGCCCGTGTACTGGATGCACCGCACCGCCGTGATCTTCATCGCCCATCGCTCCTCTCCGCCTTCGATTCGATTGGACGAGCATAGCGCAGGGCCGAATGTCTGTCATTCGCGGATGTCAGGAGATGGCTGACATCCTCCGGAGACGGGGAACGCTTCGCCCCCGATCATGGCCGCCTGATGAAGGAGTGGATCGCCATCGCATCAATGTCGGATGCGCAACGGCCGCCGCTGGCGAGGGAAGCGACGGCGTCAAGTTCGGCTGGGGCGAGGGGCTGCAAAACCTCCGTGTCTGGCTCGAAGAGGGCGCGCCGAAGCCCCGGCGATAGCACGGTATCGCGGCGGGATGCGCCCCTCACATCCGGGCGGCGTCTCCGATCACCTGATGGAACTCGATCACGCGGCCATCGGGGTCGGCGCAGAAGAGTTGATGCCATCCCTTGATGGCCCACTCGCCCATGTCGCTGTACGGGATGCCCGCCGCATCCAGCCGTGCCCGCACCGCCGCGATGTCGTCCACGCGGAAGGCGAGATGCCCCGCGCCGAGCGGGTTGACGGGTAGGTTGTTGCGCGCCGCGAAGTCCGGATCGCTGGGGACGAAGTGGTACTGGTAGCCGCGCTCGTCCCGCAAGGTGGCGATCGTCGCGCCGTACGCCTCCCGGTCGCGCGGCAATTCCACCGGCACGAGGCCGAGCAGGTCGCGGTAGAAAGCGGCCGACTCCGCCCAATGCGCGCCCGCGAGATTCAGATGGTGGGGCTGTGGGGTGTCGCTCATGCGGCGCTCTCCTTTCAGAACCGGAGGCCCGCGCCCTCTGTGCGGAGCCAGACCCGGTGCGTGCCGTATTCCGGGCAATGGCGCGCGACGACGCGCCAGAAGCGGACCGAGTGGTTCATCTCGACGCGGTGCGCCAGTTCGTGGACGACGACGTAATCGAGCACGGCGGGCGGCGCGAGGACGAGCCGCCAGTTGAAATTGAGGTTGCCCGCCCGCGAGCACCTGCCCCAGCGCGTCTTCTGATCCCGGATGGCGACACGGCCATACGCCAGCCCCATCTCCGCCGCGCGCGACGCGACCTGCGCGGCGATGGCGAACCGCGCCGCCGCGCGCAGCCACGCCTCCAGCGCGGGCCGCGCCGCCTCCGCCTTCGGCACGGTGACCGCGAAGGTCTGCTCCTCATGCACGATCGTCGCCCGCCTGCCCGGTACGACCGCCACGCGGACGGCGTGCGGCGTGCCGAGCACGACGATCCGTTCCGGTAGCGGCGCGTTGGCGGCGGGCGCGGCGGGGAGCGCGGCGAAGCGGTCGAGGTGCTTCAAGATCCACCCCTGCCGCCGGAGGATGAAGTTCAGGAGGCGCGCGCGGTCGTAGCCCACGGGCGCGACGACGCGCAGCCCTGTGCCCGGCGCGACGATCAGCCGGGGCTGCCGCGCGCGGTCGCTGATCGTCAGGCGGTACGGAACCCTCCGCCCCGCCAGCGTCACCTCCTCATCCGCCACCGATCGCTCCCTTCTCGCTCCCCCGATTCCGGCCCGAGCATAGCACGTTGCCCGCCCAATACACCGGACATGCCCGCCAATAATTCCATTTGTGATCTCCGTCACATTCCACGATGCACCGACGTTCAATGTTTAGATTGAAGTGCAAACGTATGGATTTTGTGCGAAGGAGTTGCCGGGTCGTGGGATGCAAGAAGTGGCTGCAACTATTTTGCCGACCCGTAATCGCGTTCATCGGGTTCTCTCTCATCGCCGTCGGGCTGCCGCCCCTCGCGACGCACGGTGCATCGGCGGTGGCCGCCGCGCCGCCGACCGCGACCCCCGCCGACCGCGACCCGACCGTCCCCCTCGACCCGTCCGTCACGATTCAGCGCGGGAACCAGACGACCCAGACGATGTCGCTGCGCCGCACGCGCACCGTGGATGGTCGCGAGGCGGTTGCCGACCGGATCATCGTCGGCTTCCGCGACGGCGTGAGCGAGGGGGAAAAGGCCGCGGTGCACCAGGCGGTGGCCGGTCGGCAAGGCGGGGTCAATCAGCATGCGCTCAAGCCCGTGGGCGACGGCGCGCAATACGTGGACGTCACCGGCACGCCGTCGCTCGACGCGGTGATCCAGGCATACCGGGCGGACCCGCGCGTGCGCTACGCCGAACCGGACTACATCGTCCACCAGACCGAGACGCCGAACGACGCCTCGTTCGGGAATCAGTACGGCATGGCAAAGATTCAGGCGCCCGCCGCGTGGGACGTGACGCATGGCTCGTCGGCGGTGAAGATCGCCATCCTCGACTGCGGCATCTACGAGGCCCATCCCGACCTCGCGGGCAAAGTCGCCCTCCAGCAGGACTTCACGGGCAGCCCATACGGGGCGGATGACCAATGCAACCACGGCACGCACGTCGCGGGGATCGCCAGCGCCGCCACGAATAACCGCGCCGGGGTGGCGGGCGTCGGCTACAACACCGCGCTGATGAACGGGAAAGTGCTGCTTGAGCAGTACGACAGCCAGGGGAATCTCCTCGGCGGCTCCGGCAGCAGCACCTGGGTGATCAACGGCATCCACTGGGCGACGGACAACGGGGCGAAGGTGATCAATCTGAGCCTCGGCGGCAAGGGCACATGCGCGCAGGCCTATCAGGACGCGATCAACTATGCCGCGAGCAAGAATGTCATCGTCGTCGCGGCGGCGGGGAACGACGGCGCGAGCGAACTCTTCCAACCGGCCGACTGCGCGGGGGTCGTCTCCGTCGCCAGTACCGATCAGAATGACGCCCGATCGTCCTTCTCGAACTACGGCACATGGGTCAAGGTTGCGGCGCCCGGCTCGATGATCTACTCGACGGTCAACCCGACGATCGCCGAGAACAACGGGAATGCGTACGCCTATTTCCAGGGAACCTCCATGGCCACGCCGCACGTCGCGGGATTGGTGGCATTGATCTGGGCCACGCACTGGGCGACGGATGCCCAGGCCGTCGTGAACCGGCTGGAGAGCACGACGGATGCGGTCGCCGGGACGGGGACGGCGTGGCAGTACGGGCGCATCAATGCGCGCGCCGCGATCGGCGGCGGTCCGCCGGTCGCCGTGAGCATCAGCCCGACGCGCGCCCTCTCCGGGACCCCGGCGTTCACGCTCACGGTCAACGGCTCGGGGTTCCAGCAGGGCGCGACCGTGCGCTGGAATGGCGCGCCGCGCGCGACCACTGTCCAGAGCGGCACGCTCCTCCAGGCCGCGATCCTCGCCACGGACATCCAGACGGCGGGGAGCGCCCGTGTCACGGTCGTCAACCCCGACGGCCAGACCGCCGCGCAGGCGTTGTCATTCACGATTGAGGTCGCGCCGGCGCCGCCGACCCGCGCGACGGCGGCGCCGACCATCCCCGGCGCGACCGCGCCGCCACCGGCGCCCGCACCCCCGTCGCGCGGGCCGGGCGACCTGACAAACCCATCGTCCGGGGCGGTCCCCGCGAGCGCGGCGACGCCGGCGAGCATGCCGACCCATCGCTGACGGAGGAGCATCCGCGCCGCCCCATAGACCGCGCTGCTCCCGCCGACTATCATGCGGGCGATGCGCGGGAGCGATGAGCGAGGGGAGGGTGCGAACGATGCGGGCGGATGCGCGGTATGAGGTGATCGTCGTCGGGCTTGGCGGGATGGGCAGCGCGACGGCGTACCATCTGGCCCGGCGCGGGCGGCGCGTCCTCGGCCTGGACGCCTTCGCGCGCGGCCATCGCAACGGCTCGTCGCACGGCCGCTCGCGCGGCATCCGGGAGGCGTACGGGGAATCGCCCGCGTACGTCCCGCTCGTCCGACGCGCGTACGCCCTCTGGCGCGAATTGGAGGCGGAGACCGGGCAACGCCTCCTGACGATCACGGGCGGTATCGGCATCGGCCCCGCCGCGCCGGACTTCGGCGCGAACCAGAAGGCCGCCGCCGCGCAATACGGCCTGACCATCGAGGAATTGGCCGCCGACGAGATCATGGCGCGCTGGCCCGGTTTCCGGCTGCCGGACGGCTACGTCGGCATCTACGACCCGCGCACCGGCTTCCTCCTGCCGGAGCCGTGCGTCGCCGCGCACCTCGATCTCGCCGCGAAGCATGGCGCGGCATTGCACCACGGCGAGGCGGCGCGCGGCTGGTCGGCGGATGGCGCGGGCGTCCGCGTCGAGACGGCGGCGGCGGCGTACACGGCGGACGCCCTCGTCATCACGGCGGGGCCGTGGGCGGGAGAATTCCTCGCCGGTCTGCATCTGCCGCTCGAACCGTGGCGGATGTACAACGTCTACTTTGCGCCGACCCGCCCCGACTTGTTCGGACCGGGCCGCTTCCCGGTCTACGGCATCCGGGGGCCGGAAGGGTCGTACTACGGCGTGCCGATGCTGCCCGGCGACGGCCTGAAGATCGGGCGGCATGACCGGGGCGAGGTCTGCACACCCGAAACGGCGCGGCGCACGATCGAGCCGGAGGAGATCGCCCAGATGCGTACCGTGCTCGATACCTACATGCCCGGCGCGACGGGCGCCGTGCTCGCCGCCACGACCTGCCTCTACACGATGACGCCGGACGGCCATTTCATCATTGATCGCCACCCGGAGCACGCGCGCGTCGTCTACGCCGCCGGGTTCTCCGGCCACGGCTTCAAGTTCTCCGCCGCAGTCGGCGAAGTGCTGGCGGACCTCGCCACCGACGGCGCGACCCGCCACCCGATCGGCTTCCTCTCCGCCTCCCGATTTATGGCGGCGACCGCGTAGCATCCGTTGCCCTTGTGTTGCCGTCCGTTGTTTGCTATGGTGCCGCCTTGCGCGGGCTGAACGTACATTCAGCATCGCGCGGAAACCGTCGCGGACGGATGACAGGGCGCGCTGTGGCGGGCCACCGTCGGGACAGTGGGACACCGGGCGAGGGGGCAAGGATGGGTCACGGCGCGGGGTATCGTATCCGGCTCACGCGGAGACGCGCGCGCGATGTGCAGCGATTTCGACGGTTCCGGCGATACGTTATCCGCGGTGGCGCGGGTGGATTCCTTCTTCTGATGCTCGTTGCGGCGCGTGGCGTCGCGGCGGCGGGGCCGTCCGGCACGACCGAGCCATCATCGGTGACGCAACCGACAACGCCCCCAACAACGGCCCCGACGGCGACGCAACGCGCCGCCTCGCCGACGACGATCCCGACCGCGA
>JAICIL010000198.1 GCA_025924435.1 Chloroflexia bacterium
GCAGCGCAGGAAGGAGCACGAGATCGCGACGAGACTGCGGGAACCGGTCAATGGGCTGACGCATCTGGCGGGGGCGGTGCTCTCGGTGGCGGGGCTCGTCGTGCTGCTCTGGTTGGCGATCAGCGCGCGGGATGCACGGCAACTGGTCGCCTTCACGATCTTCGGCCTCAGCCAGATCGCCCTCTACACGGCGAGCGCGCTCTATCACTCCCTGCCGCTCGCCCCGGCCGGCGTGGCGCGGCTCAGGCGGATCGACCACATGATGGTCTTCGTGCTGATCGCCGGGACGTACACGCCGATCTGCCTCGTCGCGCTCGGCGGCGGCTGGGGCTGGGGGCTGCTGGGGGCGGTCTGGGGGATCGCGCTCGGCGGCCTGATCCTCAAGGCGCGCTGGATGCACGCCCCGAAGTGGCTCTCCGTCGCGCTCTACCTCGCGATGGGCTGGGCCGTGATCGTCGCGATGCCGGTGCTGCTCGACCGGCTCCCGGTGGGCGCGATCGGCTGGCTGCTCGCGGGCGGCATCGTCTACAGCGTCGGCGCGGTCGTCTACGCCCTCAAACGGCCGAACCTCATCCCCGGCGTCCTCGACGCGCACGCCCTCTGGCACCTCTTCGTCCTCGGCGGCAGCGCCTGCTTCTTCGTCGTGATGGTCCAGTACCTCGCGCCGCTCGCGTGAATGCGAATGCCTACCCCCTGCCCCCTCCCGGAACGGGAAGGGGTTGACGCATTGCGATACTGAGGCGCTCCCCCGAACATCGCGATCTCATGAAGGCTCGCTCCCCCTTCCCGTGTCGGGAAGGGGGCCGGGGGGTTAGGGTTCGGCCCGTCACCCCAGCACCACCCGCAGCCGCGCCGCGACGATCTCCGCCTCGCCCGGCTTCAAGAGCGCTGTGACGATGCCGATGCCCCGCTCGTGCAGGAAGTTCTGCGTGACGGCGACCGGCGGATCGCCCTCGATCAGTTCGTTCACGACCGCCGCGACCGATTTCTCCACCACGCCCTCGTCAATGCGGATCACGCCCGTCGGGTAGGCGCGGGGGGCGTCGCGTTCCCCCAGCCGCTCCGTGCGGATGCCCGGCAGCCCCGCCACGGCGGCGAGAATCGTGGCGAGGCGCTCCTCCTGCGCCGCGCGCTCGGCGGCGTGATCCCGCCCGAGGAAGCGGCGCAAGGCGACGACCAGCCCCGCGATCTCCTCCTTGCCCACCTTCATCGGCCGCCCGATGCCGTGATGCGGCGGGCCGGGCAGCACGCCGCTTTCGATGTACCGCTCCCGCCATGTCCACGTCTCCGGGTAGACGTCCATGTCCTGATGCTGCAAGGCGACCGACGCGATGAGATCGGCGCGCCCGACGAGGATGCCGGACGCCTGCGGCCCGCCAATCGCCTTGCCGCCGCTGAAGGCGACCAGATCGGCCCCCATGCCGATCACGGCGCGCAGGTTCTCGACGGGCGGCAACGCGGCGGCGGCGTCCACGATCACGGGCAGGCTATGCCGCCGCGCGATGGCGACGACCTCATCCAGCGGCACGACGCCCGGCGCGTTGCCGAACGAATAGGCGAGCGCCGCCGTCCGCGCGGTGATCGCCGATTCGATTTGCCACGGCCAGGTGATCCCCTGCCCCGGAAAGCCGAGGTAGCCGACCTCGACCAGTTTCGCCCCCGCGAGGCGCAGGGCGTGGGTGTACGCCGTCAGGTGGGGCCGCTGGATGACGATCTCGTCGCGCAGCCCCGCCGTGTCCGGCAGGCGGTCCATCGCCGCGACATCCAGCCCGGCGATGCAGGCCGCCGCCGCGAGGGCGAGGCCGGAGGCCGCGCCCGCCGTCACGTAGCCCGCTTCCGCGCCCGTCGCCGCCGCCAGTTCGCGCCCCGCCGCCTCCTGCAGGTCCTCGATGCGCACACAGGATTGCGCGGCCTCCGCCATCGCCGCCGCGACCTCCGGGTGCAAGGGCGCGCCGCTCAATCGCGTCACCGGCCCCGCCACATTGATCACCGTGCGCACCCCGAGCGTGTCGTAAATCGTCACGGGATCGTGCCCCCTCCCCTGACCCCTCCCCCGCAAGCGGGAGAGGGGAACTCGTTCCAGAAATGGCTCCGTTCCCTGCGAGCATTGCCCGACACATCGCAGGGAGTCACCCCTCTCCCGCCGCAACGGGGGAGGGGTCAGGGGAGGGGGGCATCCATCACCCCACCGCCATGCCGGTTGTCGCGACGGTGGACACTTCCTGCGTGCAGAAGGCGCACCGGCTCGCCCCGACCGGGATGCTGCTCAGGCAGTACGGGCATTCCCGCGTCATCGGGTCCACGGGCATTTCCGTCTTGCGCCGGTTCATCAGCGCATTGACGGGGCGGACAACGAAAAAGAAGACGACCGCCGCGATAATCAGGAACGAGACGACCGCGTTGATGAAATCTCCCAGCAGGAAGCGGCTGTGATTGATCGTGAAGCCGAGAGCGGCGAAGTCCGGCTTGCCGCCGATGGCCGCGATCAGCGGCGTAATCAGGTCCTTGACGAAGGCGGCGACCACCGTCCCGAACGCCGCCCCGATGATGATACCGACCGCCAGATCAACGACATTGCCCCGAAGGATAAATGCCTTGAAGTCGTTCGCGGCTTTCATCGCGCCACCCCTTTCCCCAATAAAGTAGAAATGCCGTCGCAGTGATTATACATGAGGAAGCAATATGCGGATGCGGGGATAGGCGCCCCTCTCCCGCACACGGGGGAGGGGTCAGAGGAGGGGGGCTACCACGTCCCGGAATTGCCGCCGCGAGAGGTCGGCATACCGGCCACCCGCGCGCAGCAATTCGTCGTGCGTGCCGCGTTCGACAATCGCGCCGCCCTCGACGACGAGGATGAGGTCCGCGTTGCGGATCGTGCTCAGGCGGTGGGCGATGACGATGCTCGTGCGGCCCGCGAGCAGGGTGCCGAGGGCGCGCTGGATCGTCGCCTCGGTGCGCGTGTCAATGTTGCTCGTCGCCTCATCGAGGATGAGGATGCGCGGCTCGGCGAGGATGGCGCGGGCGAAGGCGAGCAACTGCCGCTGCCCCTGGCTGAGCGTGCCGCCCCCCGCGCCGAGCGCGGTGTCGTACCCGTCCGGGAGCGCCGCGATGAAGGCGTGCGCGTCCACGGCCCGCGCCGCGTCCTCGATCTGCTCCCGCGTCGCGTCGAGGTTGCCGTAGCGGATATTCTCGGCAATCGTGCCGGTGAAGAGGAACGGCTCCTGCAACACAATCGCGATCTGCCGCCGCAGGCTCGCCCGCGTCACATGGCGCACGTCTCGCCCGTCCACCGTCACCGCGCCGCGCGTCGCGTCGTAGAAGCGGGGGATGAGATTGGCAATCGTCGTCTTGCCCGCCCCCGTCTGCCCGACGAGCGCCACCGTCTGCCCCGCCGCGATCCGGAACGAGACCTCGTGCAGCACCGGCTGGCCGGGGGTGTAGGCGAAGGTGACGCGCTCGAAGGCGATCTCCCCCGCGACCCGCCCGAGCGCGGGCGTGCCGGGCGGGTCGGCGGGTTCCGTCTCCTCGTCGAGGATGGCGTAGATGCGCTCGCCGCCCGCCAGCGCCGCCTGCAACTGCGTGTAGACCTGCGAGGCGAGTTGGATCGGGCGGAAGAACTGCTGCACGTAGATCAGGAAGGCCGCCAGCACGCCGACCGTCAGGTTGCCCTGGAAGACGAGATAGCCGCCGAAACCGATGACGAGCGCGGTCGCCAGCGTGCTCAGCACGTCAATCGTCGGCGAGAAGGCGGCGGTGATCGCGACCGCCTGGACATTCGCGGTGCGGTTGGCGGCGTTGCGCTTGCGGAACCGGGCGATGTTCTCCTCGGTGCGGTTGAACGCCTGCGCCTCCCGCACGCCGGTGATCTCCTCCTGCAACCCCGCCGTCACATCGCCGACCGTCTCCCGCGTCGCGCGGAACGCCTTGCGCGCCCGCCGCGCGAAGGAGGTCGTCACGAGCAGCATGACGGGGATGATGAGGAAACTGACGAGCGCTAAGGGGAGGTTGAGCGACAGCATCGCGATCAGGATGCCGATCAGGCTGAAGAGCGAGCCGACGAGTTGCGTCAGCCCCTGCGAGAGCAGTTGATTGAGCGTGTCCACGTCGTTGATGACGCGGCTCATCAGGTCGCCGACCGGGCGGCGGTCGTAGAAACCGAGGGGCAACCGCTGGAACCGCGCGAAGAGCCGGGCGCGCAGCGACGCGAGGACGTGCTGCCCGATCGCGCCGACCTGCCAGACCTGCCCGCGCGTCGCCAGCGCCCCCACCGCGTAGACGGCGAGCAGGAGGAGCATGATGCGCGTCAGCCCCTGCCGGTCGCCGGGCAAAATGGCCCGGTCAATCGCCCTCCCGATCAGGAGCGGCCCCGCCGCCTGCGCCACCGCCCCGACGACGATGAAGCCGAAACCGATCAGGATGCGCGCCCGGTACGGCGCCATCTCCCCGACGAGCCGCCGCGCCGTCGCCCCCCGGTGCCGCGCCCGCTCCTCCGCCGTCTCCGCCGCCATCCGCATCACCTGCGCCACGTCAAACCTCCGGATTTAACCACAGAGACACAGAGGACACAGAGATGGGAAAGAGAAAACAGCGAAAAGACAGACTGCGATCCGACAAATTGTGATGGAGAATTCCCGTTCAATCTTTTCTCTTCTTCCTCCGTGTCCTCCGTGTCTCTGTGGTTCATATTCTTTCAGTCCCCGCCGTGACGGGGTCGCGCGTATCGAGGATGAGTTGGGAGCCGAGGATGTCGTTGTAGAGGGGGCTGTCGCGCAGCAGTTCCGCGTGGGTGCCCTGCGCGGCGATTGTGCCCTCGTCCAGCACGAGGATGCGGTCGGCGTCCCGCACGGTGCTGATGCGCTGGGCGATCACGAGGGCGGTGCGGCGGCTGTCGCGCATCAGGCGGTCGAGCGCCCCCTGGATCAGCGCCTCGGTCTCGGCGTCCACGGCGGAGGTGCTGTCGTCCAGGAGCAGCAGGCGCGGGTCAACGAGCAGGGCGCGGGCGATGGCGATCCGCTGCCGCTGGCCGCCGGACAGCCCGACGCCCCGCTCGCCGACAATCGTGTCGTACCCCTGGGGCAGGGCGCGGATGAAGCCGTCCGCCTGCGCGGCCCGCGCCGCCGCCTCGATCTCGTCGTCCGTCGCGGTCGGCCTGCCGTAGGCGATGTTGGCGCGCACCGAGCCGCTGAACAAGAGCGTCTCCTGCAGGACGATGCCGATCTGGCCGCGCAGGCTGGCGAGCGTCACAGCGCGCACATCGTGGCCGTCCACCATGACCGCGCCGCCCGTCACATCGTAGAAGCGGGGCAGCAGGTTCATCAGCGTGCTCTTGCCCGAACCCGTCGTGCCGAGCACCGCGACCGTCTGCCCCGGCTCGATGGCGAAACTGACGCCGCGCAGGATGTCTCGCTCGCTCCCCGGATAGCGGAAATGCACATCGTCGAAGACGACCCGCCCCGTAACCGGCGGCAGGGCCACCGCGTCCGGCGCGTCGTGCAGATCGAGCGGCGCGTCCAGCACATCGAAAACGCGCAGCGCGCTCGCCCCCGCGCGGGAGATGCCCGCCGCCTGGAAGCCGATCGTCAGGATCGGGAAGAGGAGGAAGCCGAGATAGGTGTTGAAGGCGACCAATGACCCGACCGTCAGCGCGCCGCCGATCACCTGCCAGCCGCCGAACCAGACGACGGCCAGCGTGCCGAGATTGGCGAAGAAGAAGACGAAGGGGAAGTTGTTCGCGAAAGCCCGGATCGTCTGGAGGTTCTTCTCGAGCAGTTCGTCGTTGATTGCCCGATAGCGCGCCGTCTCGTACTCCTCGCGCGAGAAGGCGCGGATGACGCGAACGCCCGCCAAATCCTCCTGCAGGACGCCGTTGAGCCGCCCGAGCATCTGCTGCACCTGCCCGAACAAGGGGCCGATCCGCCGCACGAAGCGCAGCAGCAGCACGAAGAGCGGCGGGATCGTCGCCAGCGCGACGAGCGCCAGTTGCCAGTTCAGCAGCAGGAGCAGCACCGTGCTGCCGACGAGCATGACGAGCGCCGAGGCGAGTTGCACGACGCCGCTCCCCGCGAAGGCGCGGATCTGCTCGACATCGTTCGTGACGCGCGTCAGCAGTTGCCCGGCCTCGACGCGGTCGTAGTAACTGAAACTGAGCCGCTCGATCTGCGCGAAGAGCGCATTGCGCAAATCATAGGCGACGCCCTGCGAGGCGCGCTCGGCGAGGAAGCCTTGCAGGAAGTTGAACAGCCCGCGCACCACCGCGACGGCGACCAGGCCGACGACGGCCAGTATCACGGCGTTCCGGCGGTGGTGCGCGATGCCGCTGTCAATGGCGAGGCGGATCATCTGCGGCGCGACGAGGTTCGCCGCCGAGACCATGATGAGGGCGAGCAGCGCGCCGAGCGCATCCCGCCAGTACGCGCGCAGATAGACGAGCGCCCGCCGGAGCGCCTTCCCGCCCCCCGGCTGCGGCGCAAACCCGCCCCCCGGCCCACCCGGACCACCGCCTGAACGCTGTGCCAATCGTTACTCCTTGATTCTTACCACAGAGACACAGAGGACACAGAGGAAAGCGGAGAAAAGAGATTGACGATTATCACGTCTCCACCTTCATTCATCTTCTCCGTGTCTCTCTGTGTTCTCTGTGTCTCCGTGGTTCATCCCCGTGCCAACCGCCCGGTCGTAGGCGAGGCGGAAGAGGTCGAGCGCGCCGGGGATCGCGCCCGCGTCGCGGATCGGGTAACTGACCCACCCGCTCTGCGGCAGGATATGGTGCGGCATCGCCTTCCCCTCGCGCACCAGTTCCTCGCGGATGCGGACGGGGAACGGCAGGTCGGCGAGATAATCGCCGTGCAGGTGGCCGAGTTCGCGCTTGCCGAGGCGGAACTCCATGCCGCCGAAGCGGTGCGGTTCCTCCGTCACGCCCGGCCAACTGAGCACTTCGTCGCGGATGATTTCGTGTGCGTTCATGCGGTCCGTCCCCTGTTTCGCGATGTGATCTCCGATGAATCGCCGCACATGGATGCGGAGAACAATGCCCCAGACCCGCGCCGCCGCCCCCATCGTACGCGGCACGCTCCGCGGTTTGATGATCGGTAATCCGGCGAAGCGCGTCCTCATATGCTGTGCAACACCGCCGCGCCCCATCCTATTCACCGTGCCCCGGCCCCGGCCGCACTCGCTCCGGCAATGCCCAGTAGATCGCGAGCGCGGTGACGAGCGCGAACCCGACGACGGCATTGATGGCGGCGCCCACGACGCAGACGGCATAGGTAGCGGGGCCGATTCGGAACTGCTTATTGATGAGGCGGATCAATTGCTCATCCACATCGCGCGCGAGGAGCCGCCCGCCGTGCGACGCGTAGCGCCAGAGGAGATTGAAGGCGACCGCCATCGCGAGAAAGGCGCCGCTGTAGAAGATCGCCGCCGTGCGCGCGTCAGGCTCCCGGATGTACTCCGCGAGGACATTGGTCGGGAAAGGGATGAAGGTGACGATGAGCAGGAGAAATCCGTTGAGGAGCAGTAAATTATGGTCGGTGCGGCGAATCATCCTGAAGAGATTGTGATGGTTGATCCACACAATCAGCACCGTCGCGAAGCTGGTCACGAAGGCGAGATAGGAGGGCCACGCGCGCAGCAGCGCGCGAAGCAAACTCTCGCCCTCGTGGAGGGCGCCCGGCAGCGGGGCGCGCAGTTCGAGGACGAGCAGCGTCACCGCGATCGCGAAGACGCCGTCGCTGAACGCCTCAAGCCGCCCCGTCTCCTTCTCAAGGGCCGAGGACTGAGGGCTGAGGACTGAGGGCTGAGAATCTTGCTCTTGTTGCTCGCTTCGCACCGTTTAGCCTTTCCCGCCCTCGCCATGCAGACCGATGCCGATGAGTCTCGCTCAGTCCTCAGTCCTCAGTCCTCGGCCCTTCTTATAGCATGACCAACCCCTGCCGCACGCCGACCGTCACCGCCTCGGTGCGGCTGGAGACGTTCAGTTTCGAGAAGATCGAGCCGACGTGGAACTTGACGGTGTGCTCCGAGATGCCGAGCCGCCGCGCAACGGTCTTGTTCCCCAGCCCCTCCGCGAGCATGCGCAGCACCTCGATCTCGCGCGGCGTGAGCGACTGCACCGACGCATCCACCGCCGTCGTTGGCGCGGCGGCGAGCGCCGCGAGCGCCGCCTCGGCGGTGTCGGGGTGGAGGACGACCAGACCGGCCGCCGCCCCCTCCACCGCCGCGACAATCTCCGCCGCCGTCGCCTCGCGCGGCAACACCGCCCGCACGCGCGACCGGAGGGCGACCGCCGCCCAGAGCGCGGACGGGTTCTCGGTCAGCACGACGACCGCCGGGACGTGGCCGCCCGCGCCGAGCGCGA
>JAICIL010000199.1 GCA_025924435.1 Chloroflexia bacterium
ATGGCAAGAAAGTCACCGTCTGGCCAAAGGAAGCGGCGAGCGGCGACATCAAGTACCCGACGCCCGCGTGGGACAAGCGATAGGGCGGGGAACCTCACCCCCCGGCCCCCTCTCCTTTGCTTGGCAGCAAAGGAGAGGGGGCCGGGGGGTGAGGTTCCCCGCCCTATCGCTTGTCCCACGCGGGCGTCGGGTACTTGATGTCGCCGCTCGCCGCTTCCTTTGGCCAGACGGTGACTTTCTTGCCATTCTGGATTTGCTCGGCGGCCATCGGCTTGTCGCTGTTGATGCCGCGGCTGTCGAACTTCACGTCCGCATAGAAGGACTTGAACTGGAGCGTCGCCAGCGCGTCCCGCACCTTCTCGGGGTCGAGGCTGCCCGCCTTCGCGATCGCCTGCTGGAAGCATTGGCCCGCGCAGGTGGATTCGGCGTTCTGGTAGGCGGGGTCGTACCCGGCGAACGCCTTGAACTTCGTCGCGTAATCCGCCGCCGTGCCGAACTGCTCGTCCTGGTACTTCAGCGAGGGCGTCCACTGCGTGCCGCCGAAGACGTAGTCGGCGTCCGCCTTCAACGAGTCGGTGAACTGCGGCAGCGCGGGGCCGACGCTGAAGCCGAACGCCTTCGGGTTGAACTTCAACTCCTTCGACTGCTTCATCACGAGCGCGGCGGAGGCGTAGTGGCCGGAGGAGATGAAGAGATCGGGATTCTTCGGCTTGATCTGCGTCAGTTGCGCCGAGACGTCTTTCGTGTCCGCCGGGACCTTCTCGTAGTAGACGACGTTGAGGTTCTTCTCCTTCGCGTATGCCTGCGTGCCGTCCGCGACCTCGACGGAGAAGGTGTCGTTGTCCGCGAGGAGGGCGATCGTCTTGATCGTCGGGTCCTTGTCCAGGCAGGCGTCAACGATGCCGCGCAGGTAGAACTTCGCGGGCGTGATCGGCGAGAAGACGTACTTGAAGCCGCGATTGAAGATCGCTTCCGCCGCGCCGTTCGCCTCGACCATCGGCATCTTATACTTCTCCGTGATCGCGCTGGCGGAGAGCGTCTGGCTTGTGCCGTACGGGCCGAGGACGAAGTTCACATTATCTTCGGTGATCAGTTTTTCCGTCAGTTTGGCGCTCGTGTCCGGGCTGGACTCGTCGTCGTAGAACTTCACGTCCACCATATACCGCTGGCTGCCGACCGCCATGCCGCCCGCGTCGTTGACGGTCTTCTTCCAGAAGTTGTAGCCGTCCTGCGTCAGTTTGCCCTCGTTCGAGTTCGCCCCGGTGAGCGAGACCGCCGCGCCAAAGCGGATCGTCCCCGCGACGGGGCCGCTCGGTGCGGCCGCGCTGCCGGCGGCGATCGTCCCGCTCGTCGTCACCGATGCCGCGGA
The DNA here is from genome assembly GCA_025924435.1 of Chloroflexia bacterium. Next base: position 1,370 of record JAICIL010000199.1, read on the forward strand.
GGCTGTGGTCGCTGCGGCGGGCGCCGCAGTGCCATTGGTCGCGGCGACCGTCGCGGGCGTGCTCGCCGCGCCCGCCTTCGTCGCGGCGGTGGTGGCTGCCGGTGTCGCGGTGCCGTTGCTGCCTCCGCAGGCCGCGAGGATGGCGGCGGCGGCGCTGCCCGCGATGCCGCCGAGGAAGGCGCGCCGTGTCATCTGACGATGCGAATCTGACATATTCTCGCCTCTCTGCTTTCCGTGAGTCCACTGTCGCATTGGTCGAACATCGTACATTGCGCATGCAATCCGCATACCATGCGGGTGCCAGCCACCGACCCGCTCGTCGCATCGGTCGGACACACTGCCTTGCGCACGCGAGCGTTTTTTGTCTCCTGACCATCGAGTGTAGCACAATAGAGTGCGAAGCGCGTTCCAGCAACAATCTCCATACGTGGTACGAACGGCGCAATTCGGCTACACTGGGGCGTGCGAAGCGTGTAATTCACGTTTATCACCATGTCTACGATAGTCTGGACGACATACGAGTGAGGCGAGGGCGATGTTCAAGTTCCTTGGCAAGATATTCGACAACAATGAGAAGGCGATCCGCGCCTACATGCCGCGCGTCGCGCGCATCAACGAACTCGAACCGGCGATGAAGGCGAAGAGCGACGACGCACTCCGCGCCGTGACGGACGAACTGATCGGGCGGCTCGAGGAGGGCGAGACGCTGGACGACATCCTGCCGGAGGCGTTCGCCGCCGTGCGCGAGGCATCCCGGCGCGTCAACGACATGCGCCACTTCGATGTCCAGTTGATCGGCGGCATCGTCCTGCACGAGGGCAAAATCGCCGAGATGAAGACCGGCGAGGGCAAGACGCTCGTCGCCACCCTGCCGCTCTACCTCAATGCGCTCACCGGCGAGGGGTGCCATCTCGTGACGGTCAACGACTACCTCGCCAAGCGCGACGCGCGCTGGATGGGGGCGATCTATCACTTCCTCGGCCTTTCGGTGGGCATCATCCAGCACGAGAGCGCCTTCGTCTACGACCCGACGTACGAGATCGAGGACGAGAGTTACAACCAGTTGCGACCCGTGCCCCGGCCCGAGGCATATGCGGCGGACATCACCTATGGCACGAACAACGAGTTCGGCTTCGACTACCTGCGGGATAACATGGTCTTCCGCCCGGAAGAGATGGTGCAGCGCCCGCTCGTCTACGCGATCGTGGATGAGGTGGACAATATCCTCATTGACGAGGCGCGCACACCGCTGATCATCTCCGGCGACGCCCAGGAGGCGACCGACCATTACGACCAGTTCGCCCGCATCGCCCGCACGCTGAAGCGGGAACGGGACTACACGATTGATGAGAAAACCCGCTCCGCGAGCCTGACCGACGAGGGAATTGACCGCGTCGAGGAGCAGGCGGGCATCCCCGAAGGCTCCAGCATCTACGACGAGCGGTACGCCGACCTGACGCACTACATGGAGAATGCGCTGAAGGCGCAGGCCGTCTACCAGCGGGATAAGGACTACATCGTCCGCGATGGCGAGGTGATCATCGTGGACGAGTTCACCGGCCGGTTGATGGATGGCCGCCGGTACAGCGAGGGGCTGCATCAGGCGATCGAGGCGAAAGAGGGTGTGCACGTCAAGCGCGAGAATCGCACGCTCGCCACGATCACCTTCCAGAATTACTTCCGCATGTACGAGAAACTGGCCGGGATGACCGGCACGGCGGCGACCGAGGCGGAGGAGTTCTTCAAGATTTACAAACTGGAAGTCGTCACGATCCCGACGAACCAGCAGATGATCCGCGACGACATGGGCGACTTCGTCTTCAAGACGGAGGAGGCGAAGTTCAAGGCGGTCGCGGCGGAGATCAAGGAGCGGCAGGAGAAGGGCCAACCGATCCTCGTCGGCACGGTCTCCGTCGAGAAGAGCGAGTACCTGAGCGAATTGCTCACGCGCCTCGGCATCCCCCACTTCGTCCTGAATGCCAAATACCACGAGCGCGAGGCGGAGATCATCGTCAACGCGGGCGACGCGGGCGCGGTGACAATTGCGACGAACATGGCCGGGCGCGGCACCGACATCAAACTCGGCGAGGGCGTGCGCGAGTTGGGCGGCCTGCACATCATCGGCACGGAGCGGCACGAGGCGCGCCGCATTGACAACCAGTTGCGCGGTCGCGCCGGACGGCAGGGCGATCCCGGCTCGTCCCGCTTCTACGTCTCGCTCGAAGACGACCTGATGCGGCGGTTCGGCTCGGATCGCATCGCCGGCATGATGGACAAGCTCGGCGTGGACGATGACACGCCGATCGAATCGGGGCTGATCTCCCGCTCCATCGAGAGCGCGCAGACGAAGGTCGAGGGGTACAACTTCGATCTGCGCAAGCACGTCGTCGAGTACGACGACGTGGTCAACAAGCAGCGCGAGAAGATTTACGAGGACCGCTCGAAGATCGTGCGCGACGAGAACATGAAAGAGGCCGTCCTCGACGCGCTGCAAGCCGAGATCGAGCAGGCGGTGGACGCGCACAGCGGCGGCAACGAGCAGGATTACGACGTCGAGGGGCTATTGAAGGCGCTCTCCACCGTCGTGCCGCTGCCGCCCGATTTCGAGCCGGACACGCGCGATCTGGATATTCTCAAGGAAGATCTCGTCGCGATGATGGAGGAGGCGTACGAGGCGAAGGAGGCGGAACTCGGCGAGGAAAACATGCGCCAACTCGAACGGCTCGTCATGCTCCGCGTCATTGACACGCTCTGGGTCGAGTACCTGACCTCCATCGAGGATTTGCGCATCGGCATCGGGTTGCAAGCGTACGGCCAGCGCGACCCGCTCGTCTCCTTCAAGACCGAGGGCTTCCGCATGTTCCAGCAGTTGCAGCGCAACATCCTGCACGACATCGCGCACACGATCTTCCAGGTGACGCTCGTGCAGCAGGTGCCGGAGACGAATGTCTTCGCGAACGCCACGACGAACCGCGAATCCTCTGAGGATGGCGGCAAGGGCAAGCGCGCGAAGGCGGGCGCGAATGGCAACGGCAAGGTCGGTCGCAACGCGCCCTGCCCGCTCGGATCGGGGAGAAAAGTCAAGCAGTGCTGCGGCGCCTGCGGGCTGACGAACGGCTGCGACGGGCGGGGCATCGCCAAATTCGGCGCGCGGGCCGCGGACTAGGCGCTGACGTAAGTTCGTATCCCGTGGTGGCGTCCTTCAACCCCATACGGCGCAGATAAGAGCGGCGAGCGCGTCTGCTCACTGTTCGTAGGGGCGGTTCACGAACCGCCCCTACGCACCGATTCATCGCGGACGGGACCGTATCGGGCTTCGGCCTGCCACAGCGACGGGCAGGCTGAAAACTGTCACCATCTCAGAACTCCGGGTCGTAGCCCCGGAAATCGCGGACGATGTCCGCGACTTGCTCGATGAGTGTGCCGAGCGCCGCGCGCCGCGACGCCGTGAGATAGCCGAAGACGATCACCAGCGCGAGCAAGAGCGCCCAGAACCCGACGCCCCGCCGACCGGATTGCTCCGTACCGTCGGCTTCGGCATCCTCGTGGACAACGACATCGAGCAATTCGGGGGCGTTCATGGCGTCACTCCTGTATCGCCGGTTGCGGATCGTCGCGTAGGTGCGCGGCGACGGCCCGACGCTGCTCTCCCGTCAGAGAGACCATCAGATCGGCGAGGATGCGATTGGCGAGGTCGGCACGCTCTTCCGCCGTCATCAGTTCAATCGCCTGCGTCGCCACCTCGCGGATCGCCTCGACGCGCTCCTCCGGGGTCATATTGCCGATCACCGTGTCAACAACGCTCCGCAACAACCCCATCCCGCTCCCGCTCCTTCTCCGCCGATGCCCCGCGCGGCGGACGCGAGTATAGCAGAGTGCGCGCACGCTTGTTCGTTCCGCGTCGGGCGTGCGAGACTACGGCCATGACGCGCACGCTGATCCTCTCCGACATCCACGGCAACAAGGACGCCCTCGACGCGGTGCTCGCCGACGCCGGGGACGCCGACCGCATCTGGTGCCTCGGCGACATCGTCGGCTACGGCCCGGAACCCGCCGCATGCCTCGCGTGGGCGCGCGAGCACTGCGAGATCGTCCTGTCCGGCAATCACGATTACGCCGCGTTCGAGCCGTCCGTCGCCCAGGACTTCAACCCGAACGCGGCGCGCGCGGCGTCCTGGACGCGCGCGGCGCTCTCGTGGGAAGAGATCGGCTACCTCCGGTCGCTGCCGTCGCTGGTCGAGGTGGACGGGGTGACGCTCGCCCACGCCAGTCCGGCCGACCCGATCTGGACCTATATCCTCTCGGTTGTTGACGCGCGCGACGCCTTCGAGTCGTTTCGCGATCCGCTCTGCTTCGTCGGGCACACGCACGTCGCGGCGTGCTACGCGGAGACGGAAATGATGATCGCGCGCGTGCAGATCGTCAACGACGAGCCATTGTCGCTGGCCGGTGGGCGGTTCGTCATCAATCCGGGGAGCGTCGGCCAGCCGCGCGACCGCGACCCGCGCGCCGCCTATCTCTGGTACGACCCGGCCGCGCCGAGCGTGACGTGGAAGCGCGTCGCGTACGACGTCGCGGCCGTGCAGGAGAAGATTCTCCGGGCGGGATTGCCGGAGCGTCTCGCGTCTCGCCTCGCCCTCGGCCAGTGAGTTTGCGGCGCGATGTGCGCGGGACTATACTCTCGCATGGTCTTGGCGGTCCGGTAGCGAACGAGAGGAACGCGGCGCGTGCCACAGCAATCTCAGATCCGGTTGCACCGACAACTCGTGGTCGCCATCAACGGCGGGGCGGTTGACCCGATCATCCTCGATCTCGCCGCGACGATCAGCAAGCGCGATCGCACGCAGGTCGCGGTCGTCTATGTCGTCGAGGTTGACCAGCAATTGCCGGTGGACGCCGATTTGCCGGACGAACTGGATCGTGGCGAGCGCGTGCTGATCGCCGCCGAGCGGACCGCGCGCGACCGGGGGCTGCGCGCCACCTACGACGTCCTCCAGGCGCGCTCGGTCGGCGCGGCGATTGTGGACGAGGCGGTGCAGCGCGGCGCCGATCTGATCGTCCTCGGCGCGGACTTGCGCGAGAAGTATGGCGAGCCGACGTATGGTTCGACCGTGCCGTACGTCCTGAAGCACGCGATGTGCGAGGTCTGGATCTGCCGCATGCCGCTCAGCGCGCCGCCGGTGACGCGGTGAGGCGTCAAGCGGACGAGAAAGGGAACGGGCGAGCGCCCATGCAGGAATCACGGCAGGGCAACAATCGCGGGACCGAAGTCGTGATCCTCGGCTGCGGGCGCGTCGGCTCGCGGCTGGCGACGATGATGGACGGCGACGGCTTCGATGTCACCGTCATTGATACCGACGGTTACGCATTCCGCCGGTTGCCGCAGGCATTTCGCGGGCGCACGATCCTCGGCACCGGCATTGACGAGGATGTCCTCCGCCGCGCCGGTATCGAGGGGGCGCGGACGTTCATCGCGGTCACAAACAACGACAATCCCAACATCATGGCCGCGCAGATCGCGCGGGCGGTCTTTGGTGTGCCGGAAATTCTCGTGCGCATCTACGATGTCGAGCGGGCGAATGTCTACGCCCAACTCGGGCTGAACATTATTTGCCCGACGGCGACCATCGCGCAGTTGTTCCGCGATCAGGTCGCGCAACGCCCGAACGCGGCGGGCGCTCCGAGCGGATCATAAGGGAGCAGACGCGTGTACATCGTGGTCGTCGGTGGCGGCAAGGTCGGCTATTATCTGACGAAAACCCTCGTCACCGAGGGATACGAGGTCTTGCTGATCGAGAAGGACGCCGCGAAAGTCCAAACCTGGAGCGAGCGTTTCGGCGCCGTCGTCCTGCATGGGGACGGTTGCGAGGTCGCCATCCTGGAGAAGGCGGGCGTCGCCCGCGCGGATGTGCTGATCGCCACGACGGGCCACGACGAGGACAACCTCGTGATTGCGCAACTGGGGCAGAACCTCTTCAAGGTGCCGAAGGTGATCGCACGGGTCAATAACCCGAAGAATGAGGATATCTTCCGCCGCCTCGGCGTGACATACACCGTCAGCCAGACGAACATCATCCTCAACCGGATCGAGGAAGAGATACCCCACCGTCCGCTCATCCATCTCAGCACGCTCCGCCATGCCGATCTCGCGATCGTCGAGGTGGACATCGAAGCGGACGCGCCCGTCGTCGGGCAGGAAATCCGCGCGGTGCGCTTCCCGCCGGATACGATTGTCGCCGCCGTCGTGCGGGAAAATAGCCTGGTGATGCCGCGCGGCGAGACGCGATTCGCCCCCGGCGACCGCGTGATCGCGCTGACGCGCCGCGCCCACGAAGGGGCGTTGCGCGATGCGCTGGTCGGGGACGCGACTCCGTAGCCGCCGCTAGTTCCTAACCCCCACTGCCCGGAGGGCACTCGCTTCCCTCCGAGGGAAGGGGAGAAAAAGCCCCCTCCCTTTGAGGGAGGGGGTTGGGGGTAGGACAATCCTCACGGGAAGATGCCGAGCGCCTGCGTCGCTTCGACGACGCGCTTAATCGCGAGGACGAGCGCGGCGGTGCGCAGGCTGATCTGCTTCTCCCGCGCGATCTCGTAGAGTTCGTTAAAGGCGCGCACCATGAAGACATGCAGGCGGCTGTTCACTTCGCTCTCCGACCAGGCGAACGCCTGGAGCGCCTGCACCCACTCGAAATAGGAGACGATCACGCCGCCCGCGTTCGCATAGATGTCGGGCACGACGGTGATTCCCCGATCGTGCAAGATGGCGTCCGCTTCCGGCGTCGTCGGGCCGTTCGCCCCTTCCGCGACCATCTTGGCGGCGATCTTGTCGGCGTTCTGCTCGGTGATCTGCTTCTCGAGGGCGGCGGGGATGAGGATGTCGCACGGCAGCGTCAGCAGCTCCGCGTTCGTCACCGCCTCCGCGCCGGGGAAGTCTGTCAGCCG
>JAICIL010000200.1 GCA_025924435.1 Chloroflexia bacterium
AACCTCGTGTCATCCCGCGACCGCGATGGTGAAGATGCCGGCGAAGATCAGCAGCGCGCCGACGGTGCGGACGGGGCCGAATCGCTCGCCGAGGAACCGCCAGCCGATCAGCGCGGCGAAGACGATGCTCACCTCGCGCACCGCCCCGGCGTAACTGACGCGGGCATGCGCGAAGGCGAAGAGGACGAGCGTATAGGTCAGCAGGCTGAACAGCCCGGTCGTGATGATGCGCGGCCAGTTCGCCCGCCACTCGGCCGCCATCGCGCGCGGGCCGTAGCGCGCGACGACGACCGGCGCGCTCGCCAGGGCGATGCAGCCCTGCACGACGACGGCGTACGTCAGCGGCGGCGCGAAGCGGACGGCCCCGCCGTCTATCACCGAATAGAGCGAGATGCAGGTGGCGACGGCGAGCGCAAGGCCGACGCCGCCGAGGCCGACCGCCCGGCGGTTGCCGCGCAGCCACTGCGCGCCGCCGACGATGATTAAGCCGAGCAGCAGGAGCGCGAGGCCGGCGAATCCGCCCGGCCGGGGCAGTTCGCCGAGGAAGAGCGCCGACCAGAGCGCGAGCAGCGCCGGCGCCGTCCCCCGCGCGATCGGATAGACGAGCGAGAAATCGCCGTGGTCGTACGCGCGGGTGAGCGTGAAGAAGTACGCCACCTCGAAGAGCGTGCTGAAGAGCACGTACGGCCAGACGCGCGGCGGCAGATGCGCCGCGAACGCCAGCACCGGCGCGAACCCGACGAACCCGACGAGGAGCGCCAGCCAGGTGAAGACGATCTTCTCCCGCGCCCGCTTGACGAGCAGGTTCCACCCGGCGTGCAGCAGCGCCGAGCAGAGGAGCAACCCGACGATCGTGACCGGCATCGCTGCTCCTTGCGGGGCATTATTCCCCGTGCGCGGTGATCCGGTAGCCCGCGCCCCGGACGGTATGGATGAGCGGCGTTGCCGCGCCCTCGTCAATGTGCTGCCGGAGGCGGCGGATGTAGACATCCACGATGTTCGAGAGGCCGTCGTACTGCTCGTCCCAGACGTGCTCCAGCAGTTCCGTCCGGCTGACGACGGCCTCGGCGCGGTGCATCAGGTAGCGCAGGATGGAGAACTCGCGGTCGGTGAGGGGGATGGTGCGCGGGCCGCGCGCGACGACGTGCGAGGCGGTGTCGAGCGTCAGATCCGCGACTTGCAGGATGGTCGTGCGGCGCTGTCCGCCCTGCTCGCGCCGCAGGAGGGCGCGGGTGCGGGCGAGCAGTTCGGCGACGTGGAACGGCTTGACGAGATAATCATCCGCGCCGCTGTCGAGGCCCGCGACGCGATCGGTCACGCCGTCCCGCGCGGTGAGGATGAGGATCGCCGCCGGGTTGCCCGCCGCCCGCCACTCCCGGCAGAGGGTCAGCCCGTCCCGCTTCGGCAGGCCGAGATCGAGCACGATCAGGTCGTACGGGTTGATCGAGACGAGGTACGAGGCTTCGTCGCCGTCCGCCGCGCTGTCGGTCGCGTACCCCTCCTCATTCAGGGCGGTGCGAATCAGGGCATTCAACCGCGTTTCATCCTCGACAACCAGCACGCGCAATGGTCAACCCTCTCCCCGCTCCATCGCTGCCGCCCGCCGTCGGCAGCCGCATTGTACCGGATCATCGCCCCTCATCATGTATGAACGAGCGGGCGGGGAGAATGATGCGCGCCGTGGCGGTTCGCCCTCCTATCGTGTTGCGGCATATGGCTTGCAAGGAGAAGAGAGATCATCGGGCGACACGCCGCGCGAGAAGGAGTATCCACATGACGAGAGAGGCCGATCAATCGCACAGCAAGCCGAACAGGGAGACCCACGCGGAATTCGCGGGCGACGCGACGGGCGCGGTCGGCGGGAACATCACGCCGATGATCGCGCCGGACAAACTCCAGCACGAGTCGCAACCGCCCAGCGCGCACGAGCACGATCCGGGGAAATCCGCCACCGATATGCGCGATGACGACTGGGTGAAGGAGGGGCAAGGCTCGTCGCTCGCCCAAGAGCGCGAGGGCGTGCCGGAGGGCGAGATTCCGCACAATATGCCGGAATCCGCCGCCCGACCGCGCCGGAAAGCGTGACCGCCCAAACCGCCGTACGATGCGTGGCCGGTGCAAACCGGCCACTTTTTCGTTTGCCGGTACGGCCTAACCCCCGGCCCCTTCCCTCGAAGGGAAGGGGTGCCTCATCGCAATATCAAGGCGTTCCCGGAACACCCCGGTCTTTCAGAGGCTCACTCCCCTTCCTCGCGGGAAGGGGCCGGGGGTTAGGTTTCTCCGGCGGTGTTTCCACCGATAAGATATGCGATGATGCACATCGTAGGTAACGGGAGCATGGGAGTGGCGGGGGAGATGGAAGACCGGACGGGGCAATGGTTGGCGGGGCGGTATCGCCTGGATCGCCGCCTCGCCACGGACAACAGCGGCGACCGATACGAGGCGTGGGACGGCACGGCGCTCTCGCGCGTCGTCGTGCATCTCCTCGCGCCCGCGTTGATCGAGGCGCAGGATGCGATGGCGCGCTACGAAGAGCAGGCACGCAGCCTGCGCGCGCTCGATCACGCAGGTATTGTCGCGGTGCGCGGCGTCGCGCGGGATGGCGCGGCGCGCTTCCTCGTGCTGGACGCGCCGCCCGGCGAATCGCTCGCCGCCGCATTGCGGGAGCGGGAGCCGCCGTTCGGCCCCGACGAGGCGGCGCACCTCCTCCGGCCCGTGGCGGAGGCGCTCGACGCGCTGCACGCGGACGGTCTGGTGCATCGCCAGGTCACGCCGGAAACGATCTTCGTCGGGCCGGACGGTGGCGGGAGGCTCGCGCCGCCGGCATTCGTGCCGCCGGGGATGGATGCGGCGGTCTTCGGCCCATCGCCCTTCCTTAGCCCGGAACAAGCGACGGGCGACACGGTGACCGGCGCATCGGACATCTACGCGCTCGGCGTGGTGCTGCACGAGATGCTCGCGGGGTCGCCTCCGTTCGCCGTGGAGGATGCGCCGCCGGAGATCGCCGGGGCGGAGCGCGTGCAATGGGAGCGGATGCATCACCCGGCGATTGCCTCCCGTATCCATACGACTACCCTCCCCCCATCGGTTGATCGCGCGCTCCGGAGGGCGCTGAATCCGGACCCCGTCGCCCGTCCGCGGCGCGCGTCCCGGCTCATCGCCGCCATTGCGAAGGCGGCGACGGAGGAGGATCGGGAGACGGCGGCCATCCCGCGCGAGGCGGACGATGCTACGGTCGCCGGGTTCCCTGCCGCCGAGACGACGCGCCGCGTCGCGGTGCCACCTGCCGCCTTCGACGAGTCGCCCGATGATCCCGACCGGACGGGCGTGTTCGGCGCGCCGGAGAGGCCGGGGGCAGGCACGGGCGGCGGGCGGCGGCCAACGCTCTTCCCCGTGCTCGCGGTCTTCACCGTGCTCGTCGTCGCCAGCGCCCTCGCCCTCGGCACGCTGGTCGTCCGGCGCAATATGACGCTCTCCGCGCAGCAGGGCCATTACGCGGCGGCCGAAGCGGCGCTCGGCCACGGCGACGACGACACGGCGATTGCCGAGTTCACCGCGGCGGGCACGTACCGCGATGCACCGGCGCGGTCGCGGGCGGCGCAGACCGAGAAAGGTCAGCGCGCGGACTACGACGCCGGTGTCGCCGCGTTCGACCAGAAAGAGTACGCCGCCGCCGCCGATGCCTTCGGGAAGGCGGGCGCGTTCCGCGACGCGGCGCAGCGCCGAGCGGATGCCCTGCGGCTCGCGGACCAAAAACAGGCCTACGCCGATGGGCAGCAGGCGCGGGTGCGGGAGGATTACCCGGCCGCCGCCGCCTCCTTCGCGCGGGCCGGCGATTATCAGGACGCACCCCAGCAGGCGACGCAGGCGCAGTCGTTGATCGGGGCGCAGCGGCAGTACCAGACAGGTACGGACGCGCTGGCGCGGGAAGACTACGCGACCGCGACGGCGGCCTTCCGCGCGGCGGGGGATTACCGGGACGCGCCCGAGCAGGCGACGCGGGCGGAGCAATTGCGCGTCCAGAAGGCGGCGTACGACGCGGGGGCGGACGCCTTCGCGCGGGAGGAGTACAAGACCGCCAAGCAGCAATTCGCGGCGGCGGGCGACTACAAGGACGCCCCGGCGCGCGCGACGCAGGCGGATCAGGAGGAGACGCTGCTCGCGAAATACACGAGCGCGCAGGCGCATTTGCGGGCGTCCCAATGGAAGGATGCCTACGCCGACCTGCAGGAGATCAAGAAGGTCCGCCCGGATTACAAGGATGTCCCGGCGGTGATCGGCCACCTCGAGAACGATGTCCTCAACCCGACGACGGTGGATGTCTTCGCCGCATTGAACGCGGCCAACGGCTATAAAGAGGCGTGGGTGCCGGTCAACAACCTGATCGGGCAGCCGGTGCTGTACCTCTACGTCGCCGCGCGCCAGTCCGTGTCGGATGCGCGGCCCGATCAGATCGGCGCGATCTCCCTCTCGCTCGTCGCCACGCAGGGGGCGAAGGAGGCGCTGAACGGCGAGATCCCCGTGCTGGCCGCGAACGGCGACGTGCCCGATAAGAGCAGCCTGCGCGCCGGGGAAAAAGTCTCCGTCGTAACGGACAAAGGCCAAACCATCGAGACGGCGGAGTTCGGCAAATACCGCGCCCGCCTGACCGTGACGAACCTCGCCTTCCCGCTGAAGATCGCGGGCAATGACAGCGCCGGGACGACGACCGCCTACTTCAGCCGCCTGACGGTTGACGTGACGCTGACGCCGAAGGCGGCGTAATGCTTGCTCCCGCCTCTTTCCCGGAACGGAGACGATGTGGCCCGTATCGCGTTGCGGGCGCAATCGCGGCGGGCGATGAGGGGGTATACTGGGCCGCATGATTGTACGTACGGTGGGAAGACACGGAGCATGAACGAGCGGCGGCGGCGATTGATCGTCGCGGGGGTGACGGGGTTCGCGATGCTGCTCATGATCGGCGTCGTCCTCGGCATCACCCTGCGCGGGCGGGGCGGCCCCGCCGTCGCGCCGCGAGCGGACACGAACCCGACCGGCCGCGAGACGGCGCGCAGCGGCTTCCCCAACTTCCCGAATATCCCGACCGCGACGCCCGGCCCGTCGCCCACGCCGCTCCCCGCGCCGCCGCGCGGCACCGTCGTCTACGAGCGGAGCGGCACGATCTACCTGCTCGTGATCGGCGGGCAGGAGCGGACGCTGGTGGCCGCCGGGAGCCAGCCGAAGATCGCGCCGGACGGGTCGCGCGTCGTCTACGTCGGGCGCGTCGGCACTGCGGACAATCAACTGCTCGTCGTGGATACGCGGTCGCGCCAGGTCTCCCGCCTTACGGATCAAGCGCGGGACCCGGCCCTGCCGGTCTGGTCGCCGGACGGGCGGCGCGTCGCCTTCCGCGCGGCGGTGAACGACACGACGGAGATTTTCACGATCGGCGCGGACGGCACGAACCTCCAGCAGATCACGCATGCCCAGACGAAGACCGACAACGCGACGCAGCCCGCCTGGGCGGCGGGCGGCGCGGCGCTCTACTATAAGAATCAGGGCGACGGCGCGTTCTACCGCATCCCGACGGCGGGCGGCGCGCCGACCCGCCTCCGCGCCCCGTCGGGCGAGCAGTACGACCTGACGCCCTCGCCGGACGGCGCCTCGCTCGCCTTCACGCAGCGCGGGCCGGGCGAGCAGGAGTTTGCACTCGCGACGATGAACGCGGACGGCACGAACGAGCGCCGCGTCGCCACGCTGCCGACGATCACCGCCCCGGAGCAACTCGGCGGCCTCGCCTGGTCGCCGCTCGGCAACGCGATCCTCGTCTCCAGCGGCGGCTCCTTCCGCGACGAGGTCTACGACCTGAAGACCGCCCGCCCGACGACCGCCGTCGCCTACGGCGCGTGGCCCTCCTGGATCGCACCCGAAATCAACGCGCCGTAGACGGCGGCGGACGAAAGCGACGACAGCGATGCAAGACGGAGGAGCGGGTCATCCAATCGCGAACATCATCGGGGAGCAGGTCGCGCTCGGCCCGCTGCACCGCGACCTGCTGCCGCTCGATTATCGCTGGACGAGCGACTTCGCCACGCTGCGGATGCAGGGGATCGTCCCCGCGCCGTACACGATGGAGTGGATCGCCGCCCGGTACGCATCCGTCACGGCGGATGACCGCACGATCCCCTTCGCCATCTACGAACGCGCGGCGATGCGGCCCATCGGCGTCGCCCTGCTCCGGGATGTGGACGCGCGCCATCGCACGGCGGAGTTCGTCATCTTCATCGGGGAGCAAGCGGCGCGCGGCAAGGGGTGCGGCACCGAAACGGCGCGGTTGATTCTCGATTACGCCTTCACCGCGCTCGGCCTGCACAATGTCATGCTAACCGTCTACGCCTACAACCCGGCGGCGATCCGCGCGTACGAGAAGGCGGGCTTCCGGGAGTGCGGGCGGCGTCGCGCGTCCGTCTGGATGGGCGGCAGGTTGTGGGACACGATCCTGATGGAATGCCTCGCCCCCGCGTTCGCCAGCCCCGCCCGTTGACAGCGAAGCATCACCTGCTACCACCCTCTCGGTATCGCGTGCGGCACGCGAGTTGCTGCGGACCGTGCAACGCCCTGCCGGACGGGCAGGGATGACGCGCCCACGGGGGATGATGCGATGCAACCGAACGAACCGACGGCACTGATGGAACACTGGCTCGCCACCGATCCGGAGAGCGCGATGCGCCTGCGGCAATTCTCCGCCGAGTATGGGGAAAAAGGCTTCCGCGACGAGGCCGAGGATTTCCTGACCGCCAACCCCGGCACGAGCGCGATCGCGGAAGAGTTGCTCCGGTGGGCGGCCGGCCGCTCGCCGCGCACCACCCGCTATCAGACGCTCGAATGGGTCTGCGGGCAGATTGATTGGGACTACCTCGCCGATCATGCCCCTCCGCAGCCGCCCGCGTAGTTCACCGACGGGCATGGTCCATGCGGCAACGCGATATCGGTCTCGGCACGATGTCGGCTCTATCTCACCCGCACGCCGCTCGCCGCATCGGTCGTCGTGTCGCGCCGTCCGGCTGCACGGCGGGGCGGACGAACCGCGCGCGGGATGTGCGGGCATTTTGAGGAGTATTTAAGGAACGTGGGGTCACGACGGGAGCCAGGGGCGCTGTCGCGGCGGCTGGAGGTAACCCCGGCGGCCCGTATCCTTGACGTGGTAGAGGTGGCCGTCAATTGTCGTGACGTAGAGGGTGCGGAGGTCCGCATCGCCGAAGGTGCAGTTGGTCGGGCGACCGGCGGGGACGGGATGCTCCTCCAGCACCGTGCCGTCCGGCGCGAAGACGGCGACGCGGCAGCCCGGCCCGCCGAGTTCCCAGCCGCAGGTGGCGACGATGTTCCCCTCCGTGTCGAAGCACATGCCGTCAATGCCCCGGTTCGCCCCGAAATCGTGCAGCACCGTGTACTGGCCGAGCGTCCCGTCCGCGTTGATCGGGTATCCGCGGAGTTGCCGCGTTGCCGTCTCTGTGTAGTCGCTCTGCGCGACATAGAGCGTGCGTTCGTCCGGGGAGAGGAGGATGCCGTTCGGGCGGGTGGTGTCGAAGGTCATCCGTTCGATCTGCCACGGCGTCGAACCGTCGGCATTCGGCGCGATGCGGTAGACGGAGTCGTGATCGAGTGCGCGTCCCTCCTGCTCGCCGTAGCGCGGGTCGGTAAAGTAGATGCGCCCCTGGCTATCGAGCGCAAGGTCGTTCGGGGCGTTGAGCCGCTTCCCCTCGAACTGGTTGACGAGGACGGTCTTTGTGCCGTTCGTGTCGTAGCAGGCCATCGCGCCGCTGACGCTCTCGCAGGCGAAGAGGCGACCGTCCGGGGCGAAGAGCAGGCCGTTCGTGCCATTCGTCTCCGCGTAGACGGTGGCGATCGTCCGCGCGGCGGGATCCCAGCGGAGGATGCGATCCTGGCGGATCGCCGTGAAGAAGAGGCCGCTACCGTCCCATGCCGGCCCTTCCGTGATCGTCATCGGCCCCGCGAGCAGTTCGAACGTCCATGCCATCGCGTTTCCTCCCGCTATCTCTCGCTGTGCGCTCTCGTCGCGCGCCACGCTGCGATCGTGAGCATATCAGAACGCGGTAGCCGGTAGTCAGTGTCAGTAATGGATATTCAGCACAGAACGTACGCGGTTGGGGATTTTTCCCGGTGGGGGGGGGGGGGCCCCCCGCGCCCCCCCCCCCGGCGCCCCCCCCCCCCCCCCCCGGGGGGCCCCGGCACCCCCCCCGGGCAGGTTTACGGAGCCGGCCGACCCCCCCGGGGACCGACCCGCCCCCCCCGGGGGCGGGGGACCGG
>JAICIL010000201.1 GCA_025924435.1 Chloroflexia bacterium
CACAAATTATAGGGCCTCGCTTCGCGGGTGCCCTTTTTTTTGCCATACTGGTCGCTTCGGATTTCAGCCTGCTCCCGGCTATTGGGACGCCGGCTTAAACCCTACGCGACCGGATTCGTGCGGCCGTCAACCACTTCAATTGTCTGCTCGCCGTGCTGCTCCACGAGGTCCCAGCGCGAGGTGTCGCCTTCCCGCCAGAAGCGGAGGTGCAGGCGCGCGTCACCGACTCTCAGGTTGCTCAGATCGAGGGTGGGCAGCCAGTTCGGCAGGGTCGGGGCGACGACGAGACGGTTGTTCGGCGCGTCCGCCGCGATGCCGAGGAGGGCGCGCAGCAGCATGAAGATCGCGCCCGCCGCCCATGCCTGCGGGATGTTCGCGCCGAGGTACTGGACGGGGAAACTCGACTCACTGCGCTGCAACCCGGCGAAGAGTTCCGGCAGCCGGTAGCGGTCGAACCCGGATTGCGCGTCGAGCGTCGCCTTCGCCACCCGGTGCAGCCCCGCCGTGTTCCCGTAGCGCTGCATGCCCGCCGCGATGATCGCGTTGTCGTGCGGCCAGACCGAGCCGAGTTGGTAGTCGAACGGGTTGAAGGCCGGGTTCAGGTCGCTCAACGTCCTGATCCCCCAGCCGCTGAACATGTCGGGCGCGAGCAGGCGCGCGATCACCCGCTCCGCGCGGTCGGGCGGGACGATGCCGCTCCAGAGGCAGTGCCCGGCATTCGACGCGACCGTGCGAACGAGTTGCTTCTCCGGCCCGCCGAGCGCGAAGCCGTACGTCCCCTCCTCCTCGACCCAGAAAACCTCATTGAAGCGCTGTTTGAGCGCCTCCGCCTCCGCGCGCAGCTGCGCGGCGCGCGCGTCCTCGCCGAGGACGGCATAAACCGCCGCCATCCGCTGCTTCGCGTCGTAGACGTACCCCTGCAACTCGCACGTGCCGATCGGCAGGGCAACCTGCGCGCCGTCCGGCCAGACGACGGCGTTGCCCGCGTCCTTCCACGCCATGTTGTGGTAGCCGAGCGACGAGCGCGTCTTGTACTCCTGAAACCCGTCGCCATCCAAATCGCCGTACCGATCAATCCACTCCAGGCAGCGTTCGGCGACATCCCGGCAATGGTCGAGAAGGCCCGTATGGCCTGTCCAGAGATACGCTTCGTGGAGCGTGATGAGGTAGAGCGGCGTGGCGTCGGCGGTGCCGTAGTACGGCGTGTGCGGGATTTTGTGGAAGTGCGCCAGCTCGCCGAAGCGGATCTCGTGGGGGATTTTGCCCGGCTCGGCGTCGCGCCAGTCGTCCATCGCGGTCGCCTGATATTCCGCGAGCCGCTGCAACGAGCCGAGCGCGAAGGGATGGTGGATCATCATCGTTTGCAAGGAGGCGATCAGGCTGTCCCGCCCGAAGATCGTCACGTACCACGGCACGCCCGCCGCCGGGATCCAGGCATCTTCCGAGTAGTCATGGTCGTAGATGCGCAATGCGCCCATGTCGTCAATGGATTGATCGTAGGCGTGGTTGAAGTGGACATTGTCGCTCGTGCAATCCGCCGTCACGCTCTTCCACCGCTCCTGCATCGCCCGCATGTGCGCGCTGATGCCGACGGGCTGCTCGAAATCGTTCACCGGGTCGCGGACATCGGAGCCGAAGATCGGCACATGCTCCGCCTCCGCGTGCCACGATTCCTGCGGCGCGAGCGCGACATCGAAGAGGATGCGGCCATTCGAGAAGCGCGGCTCGCTCGTCGTGTTGTGCAGGCGGTAGAGGAAGCGACGGTGGAAATCGTCGTGATGGTAGGTGGTGAGGAGCGCGTAGCGGCGATCGTCCCAGTGCGAGCGGATGATGCCGCGATCCACGAGCCGGTGCGAGCGGATGTCGAAAATATCCGCGAAATCGGAGCGGATGATGATTTCGAACTGGAACGCCACGGGCGTGAGGCTGTAGTTCGTGATCGTCATCTCCTCGCAGACGCCGTGGCCGATCTCCCGCTCGACCATCATGCCGAGGGCGCGCGCGGGCAGGAGACCCGCCTCGGTCTCGACGGCGGGGCTGGTGTAATACCAGCAGGCGGCGGAATACGAAGTCGCGCCGCCATTCAGCAGCGTCCACGGCGAGCGGTTGATGCCGAATTCGTAATGGCTGACGAACCGCGTGTCCTGCGCGAACAGGCCAAGTTCGCCCCCCGCCTCGATCGCGCCGTCCTCGCGCGTGACGAGGAAGGTACTGCTCTGGTTGATCGTGACCACGGATGGCCCGACGCGAACTTCCATGCCCATGCGCGCCTCACTCCACTACGCCAAGCGTTTGCCTCGCACAAAACACCCCGCAAGGGGCATACCGTCTATGCGTCGCGTTCTCCGCATCGCAATGCGCTACTCCTTGTGGCAGCACTCTTGCATTTAGGAGAGGAACAATAATGTCGCACTTGCGACTGCGAGGATCACGATGATGTACGAGACAGCAGAGAGCCAAGGTGGCGAACATTCCGAATTGCTCGATATGCGGACGCATCTGACGGTCGCGATGCTCGCCGCTTCGCAGTTGAACCGGAAGACATACCATCTGCAGGAGGCGGTGCATCTCCAGGAATATCTCGACCAATCGCTGAAATCGCTCGTCGAGGATATCGGCAAGGTGGATGCATTGGTCGCGCAGGTCGAGGAGTGCGCGCCCGACGTGGTGAAGCCGCTACGTCGCCGCGGGTTGGTACGGCGCTTCCAGTGGGTCGGGAACGGCGTGAAGCATGGCGTCCAGGCGATTTGCGCCAGGCTGCACCACCGGCACTATACGCGGCTCGTGGCGCCGTCGCTCTATCGCTAGCCCTTGCGCAGCGTAGCCGGCCCTCGCCATGCATCATTGCGCGCCTCGCCAGCGCACCTTCTCCGGTGTGATCCGGCAGACGATCTCCTCCTTGATGTAGTCGCGCTCCGCGAACCGTGTGCCCGCGCGTTCGCCGAGATAGCGGATCGCCATCTCGCGCGGCTTCGCGCCGCCCTCGCCGCTCTCCAGCCGCGCCCGCCCCGTGATCGTCACATACGTGTAGCCAGTCTCGTCCATCACGACGAACATGATGCGCGGATCGCGCCGGATATTGCGCGTCTTCGGGCCATGCGGCGGGATGACGAGCCAGAGTTCGTCGCCATCCCGCGCGTACCAGATCGGCGTGAGCAGCGGTGTCCCGTCCGCATTCGTCGTCCCCAGCGTGCCGACGCGCGGCGCATCGAGCAGCGCGCGCATTTCATCGGTAAACAGTGTACCTACCCCCTGCCCCCTCCCGAAACGGGAAGGGGAACCGGACGCGCGCCGCGCGCCCCTGCATCCGTCTTCCGTCTTCTCCTTCCCGCAGCGGGAAGGAGACCGAGGGGTTAGGCCCCGTGCAGCGCCCGGATCGCCTCGACCGCCCCGCCCTCGACGCACTCCTTTGCGACGCGGATCGCATTGCGGACCGCGCGGGCATCGGAGCGGCCATGCGCGATCACCGCGACGCCGTCCACGCCGAAGAGGAGCGCGCCGCCCTCGCGCGAGGGGTCGAGTTCGTCCCGCATCGCGCGGAAGGCGGGGCGGAGCAGCGCCGCGAAGACCTTGCGCGGCAGGCTCTTCGTCAGTTCCCGCCGCAAAATCGCGCCCATGAACGATGCCGTCCCTTCGGCGGTCTTCAGGGCGATGTTGCCGGTGAAGCCGTCCGTCACGCAGACGTCGCACGCGCCTTTCGGCAGATCCTTCCCCTCGACGTTGCCGATGAAGTGGATGCCCGGCGTCGTCTTCAGCAGTTGGTGCGCCTCCTGCACAATTTTCGTCCCCTTTGTCTCCTCCTCGCCGGAGGAGAGCAGGCCGATGCGGGGCCGCGCGACGCCGCGCACCGTGTGCATATAGATACTGCCCATCCGGGCGAATTGGATGAGGTAGTCCGGGTGTACCTCGGTGTTCGCCCCGGCGTCAATCAGGAGCAGGTCGCCGGTCAGCGTCGGCATGATCGCGCCGATCGCCGGGCGGTCTATGCCCGCGATGCGGCCGAGATGGAAGAGCGCGGCGACCATCGTCGCGCCGCTGTTGCCCGCCGAGACCATCGCGGCGGCGGAACCCTCCTTGACCGCCCGCATCGCGACATTGATGGACGCGCGCGGCTTGCGGCGGACGGCCTGCGCGGGATGCTCGTCCATCTCGACCTCGTCCGGCGCTTCGATCACCGGCAGCGACAGCCCGGCCGTCGCATGCTTCGTCAGTTCGGCCCTGATCCGCTCCGCCCGCCCGACGAGCGCGACGGCGATGCCGAAATCCTGCGCCGCCTGCACCGCCCCGGCCACATTCGGCGCTTCCCCGTCGTCCCCGCCGGTGCAATCCACCGCCACCGTCATCCCCACCGCCATACCACCCCTCACGCGAAAATCCGAACCGCCAAGACGCCAAGGACGCCAAGAAATACCGGAGATGAAGAGAAATCAAATCTTCTCTATTCTTCTTTTCTCTCCTTGGCGTCCTTGGCGTCTTGGCGGTTCAATCTTTCTCCTTCATCGGTTCAGGCTTTGCAGGGCCATGGCGACGGCGCCGACGAGCGGGGCGTCCGCCTTCAGTTCGGCGGGGGCGATGCGCACGGCGCGGCCCGGCACGTCCATCGCGTACTGGCGGATCGTCGAGCGCAGCGGCTCGAAGAGGAGCGGGCCCGCCTCCGCCACCTGCCCGCCGACGATGATGACGCCGGGGTTGAGCGTCGTGACGAGATTGGCGAGGGCGAGGCCGAGCATCCGCACCGCCTCGTCTACGGTCTCGCGCGCCGCCTGGTCGCCGTCGCGCGCCGCCTCGAAGACCTTCTTCGGCGTCAGCGCGCCGCCGGTGAGCATCGCGCTCTCGCCGCCCGCCGCGATCGCCCGCTCCCGCGCGCGCTGCATGATCGCCCGCGCCGAGGCGTACGCCTCGAGCCGGCCGGGCCGCCCGCCGCCCTGATGCGCATCCGGGTTGACGATCACATTGCCGATCTCGCCCGCCGTCGTCGTCACGCCCTGCTGCAACTGCCCGTTGAGGATGATGCCGCCGCCGACGCCGGTGCCGAGATGGACGTAGATGATATGCTCCTCGCCCCGCCCCGCGCCGAAGATCGCCTCGCCGAGCGCGGCGGCGCGGGCGTCGTTGTCGAGGAAGGTCGGCACCTTCAGGTCGTTTTCGAGCACGGCGGCGATCGGTAGATTGTCGTAGCCGGGCGTGCGCGGCGAATAGAGGATCACGCCGCGCCCGGCGTCCACGGGCCCGCCGAAGGCGATGCCGATGCGGACGACGCGGTCCATGAGGATATTCGCCCGCTTCAGCGTCTCGGTGACGAGATTCCGCAACCGGAGCCGCAACTCATCCGCCGAGAGCGAGGCGTCGCCCTCCACCGGCGTGCGCTCGACGATCTGCCCGCGCAGGTCGGCCACCGCCACCCGCTGCCCGCGCCCGGAGACCTCGATGCCCACGACGTATCCCCCGGCGGCGATCACCGAGTCCCACTGGCTGCCGAGATCGAACCCGCGCAGCGAATCGTCTCCGTCGTCGGCCCACTCCGATTGCACAGGCCCTCCCTCTGAGGGTAAGGACTGAGGACTGAGCGATGAGGACTGAGTGGGTCCCTCCTCAGGCCTCAGCCCTCATCGCTCAGCCCTTATAGTCCTCGGCGACACATGGATTCGTCAGCGTGCCGACGCCCTCGACGGTGATCGCGTAGGTGTCGCCGGGGGCGAGTTTGCCGACGCCCGCCGGGGTGCCGGTGATCACCACGTCGCCCGGTTCGAGCGTCATGAAGCGGGAGAGGAACTGGACGAGGTACGGGACGGAGAAGATCAGGTCATCCGTGCTCGCCTCCTGCCGCACCGCGCCGTTCAGCGCCCCCGTCATCCTCAATCCCTCGGCGCGCAGCCCGACCGCGATGCAGGGGCCGAGCGGCGTGAAGGTGTCGAATCCCTTGGCGCGCATCCACTGATTATCGGAGAACTGCACGTCCCGCGCGGAGACATCGTTCGCGCATGTGAGGCCAAGCACGTAGTCGTAGGCGTCCGCTTCTTTTACGTAGCGGGCGCGCTTGCCGATGACGAAGCCGACTTCCGCCTCGTACTCGACCTGCTTCATCTCCGGCGGCAATTGGATCGCCGCGCCGCTGCCGATCAGCGAGGTCTGCGGCTTAAGGAAGGTGATCGGCGATTTCGGCTTCTCGGTGCCGGGCGCATCCGCCGTGATGTGGCTCTGGTAATTGAGGCCGATGGCGACGATCTTCCCCGGTTGCACCGGCGGCAAAAGCGCCATGCCCGCCAGCGGGCCGACCGCCTCGCCCGCCGTCAAGCCGCCGTTGAAGGGATCGCCCGTCGCGCCGCGGACGGTGTCGCCGTCGAGTACGCCGTAACGTGCCGCCCCGCCGTGCGCGTACCGCACAAAACGCATCGCCGGTTCTCCCCCTGCCATCGTTCTCCCCTCGTTTCGCGTGCTGGCGCGTCGTGCTGTCGGCGGCATTGTACACGAATAGCGATTCGCGGCGATGGTGGTTGCTTGCGCCGCTATCGCAATTCTTTCGCCACGAGAAGAGGATGCCTCTTCTCCGGCGCTGTGCGACAATCAATACGCACGGAGCGCACGGGTCGGGTGGCGGCGATTGCCCCGGCGATAGAGGGAAAGGAGCAACGGCGATGCACGCGAGCGGCACAGCGGATATGCGGTTCTCACGGCGCGCCTTCGTGCGGCGCGGGGCGATGACGGGCCTCTCGGTCGCGGCGCTGCCCGCGCTGCTTGCCGCCTGCGGCAATGCCGCGCCGACGCTGCCCGCGCCAGCGGCGGCGAGCGCGACGGTCTCCGCACCGGCAACCGTCGCGCCGTCCACCGCGTCGCCCGCGACCGTGTCGGCGGCGTCGGTCGTCACCGGCGCGGACAGTCGGCTCGCGCCGATCCTCTTCGTGCACGGCAACAGCGACTCCGCCGCGCTCTGGATCACGACGCTCTGGCGTTTCGAGTCGAACGGCGTCCCGCGCGAGCGGCTCTTCACGATTGATTACCCCTATCCCACCGCGCGCGACGACGATGCGATCCCGCAGCCGAGCCGGTCGAGCACGGAGGAGCAGCGCACCCAACTCGCCGCGAAGGTGGACGCGGTGCTGGCGCAGACGGGCGCGACGAAACTGATCCTCGTCGGCAACTCGCGCGGCGCGAACTCGATCCGCAACTTCGTCAAGCACGGCGGCGCGGCGAAGGTCAGCCATGTCCTGCTCGGCGGCGGGGTCAATCACGGCGTCTACAGCGCGCCCGGCAGCAACAGCGAGTTCAATGGCATGAGCCGCTTCATGCAGGAACTGAACGCGGGCGGCGAGATCGTCCCCGGCGTCCAGTTCCTGACGATCCGCAGCGACAAGTTCGACAAATACGCGCAGCCGACGCTCGCCTCCGGCAGCCCTTCCGGCATCTCCTACGACGCCCCGGAACTGAAAGGCGCGACGAATGTCGTCCTCGAAGGGATTGACCACCGCGAGACGGCGTTCAGCCCGCGCGCCTTCGCGGAGATGTGGCGCTTCCTCACCGGCGGCGCGGCGAAAACGGAGATCGCGCCGGAGAGCGGCGTGCGCCTCTCCGGCCTCATCACCGGCTACGAGAACAAGGTGCCGACCAATCTCCCCGTCGCGGGCATCGCCATCTCGGTCTTCGAGGTGGATCCGGCGACCGGCGCGCGGCGCGGCGATGCGGTGCATCAGATGACGACGGGTGCGGACGGTTCGTGGGGCACGCTCGCGGGCAGCCCGACCGCTTCTTACGAGTTCGTCATCCAGCAGCCGGGCGCGCCCGTCCGGCACATCTTCCGCTCGCCCTTCCCGCGCTCGTCGTCCGTCGTCTCGATGCGCCTCGCGGAGGACGCGGCACTGCCCAATCAGGGCCTCGTCATCTTCACCCGCCCGCGCGGCTACGTCGCCACAGGCCGCGACAAGCACCTGCTCGACGGCGCGCCCGTCCCCGGCGTCAAGGAGGGTGTGCCGACCGACTCCGCCTTCAAGGCGCCCATCAGCGGCCCGGAACGCGCCGTCCCCGCCTCCCTCAACGGCGAAAGCATCACCGTCCGCGCCATCCCCGGCGAGGTCGTCTACGCGGAGTTCCATTACTAAATGCCTCGCGAACGTTGCCTTGATTCGGTGGCGGGGGGGGGGGGGCGCCGGCGCGGGGGGGCGGGGGGGGCGCCCCCCCCCCCCCCCGCCGGC
>JAICIL010000202.1 GCA_025924435.1 Chloroflexia bacterium
GAAATAGGGCTGGTCGCGCGGGTCGTCGGTGAAGGGCGTCAGGTGGCCGACCGCCGTGAAGCCTTGCGCCTTCGCGTCAACGCAGCCCCGCACCAGTTGCTCGCGCGTCTGGCCGAAGACGTGGTAGTAGACGCGGGCCTTGTCGCGCGTCTTGCCACCGAGCAGTTGATAGGACGGCACGCCGAAGTGCTTGCCCGCGATGTCCCAGAGGGCGATGTCAATCGCGCTCAAGGCCCCCATGATCGCCGCGCCCCGGAAATGCGTCCAGCGGTAGAGGTAGTTCCAGTGGTGCTCGATCCGCAGCGGGTCCTGGCCGATCAGGTAGCGCTTGAAGGTCTCGACGACCGCCGCCGACGCCTCCAGGAAACCCCAGGTGCCGGATTCGCCGAGGCCGGTGATGCCCGCATCCGTGTGGACCTGCACGAAGAGATACCGATCCACCGCGATGGTTTCGATTGCTGTGATCTTCATGCGCCTTTCCCTTCGCTTCTCCGCTTCTCCGCTTCTTCGCGTCGCTCGCGCGGCGACCGATCCGGTCGTGTCCGGCGCTACTCTACATCAGACAGCGAAAGGAGCGCGCGCGGGATGCACGCGGATTGACA
Organism: Chloroflexia bacterium; assembly: GCA_025924435.1. The sequence continues at coordinate 603 of JAICIL010000202.1, forward strand.
CTGCGTTTCGCGGAGTGATAGGGTGCCGGTAGCGATATGGCACAACACAACGGGCGGTGGCGGGCGGAAAAGCCCGCCACCGCCGGGAAATCCGTCCGTTCGGAACCGAGCGAAAGGGGCATCCTCGATGGCGAAGCATCTCGGTCGGCGCGACCTCCTGAAATTGACGGCCGGTTCCGCCGTCGCCGCGCTCCTCGCCGCCTGCGGCAGCGGTAGCGGTGCCACGGATACGCCGAGCGGCGGGAAGCCCGCGCAGACGACGCTGCCCGGCGGCACGGGCGGCCAGACGCCCGCGCCCGCCGGCACGCTCTCGGGCGGCACCGGCGGGCAGACACCGGCACCCGTCGCGACGAGCGCGCCGCCCGTGGCGGCATCGGGGACGAAGGGCGCGGCATCGTCCGTCGCGAGCGCTGCCTCCCCGGCGGCGAGCGGCAGCACGCCGCTCAGCACGCCGAACCCGGCGATCAAGGGCGCGGTCAAATACTGGCAGACGACCTACGACGACCCGACGGTGCCGAGCGCGGTGTTCCACGACGAGTTCCTGAAAGACATGAAAACCATCCTGCCCAATGTGACGCTGACGGAGGAGCAGTACGCGTACGGGGATTTCCTCGGCAAACTGCGGACGGTGATCCGCGCGAACCAGGCGCCGGATATGGCGGAGATTCAGTTGACGTGGGCGCCGGAGTTGGCCGCGACGGGCGCACTCGTCGAACTCAACCTCGCGGACTTCGGCTATCGCCCGGAGCAGTTCTGGCCGGGCGCGCTGCGCGGCTCGCTCTGGCAGGGCAAACTGTACGGCATCCCCAAGCGCAACGAGACGATGGCCTTCATCTACAACACCGACATCTTCCAGAAGGCGGGGCTGGACCCGACCAAGGGGCCGGAGACGTGGGAGGATGTGAAGAATTACGCCAAGCAGATTAAGGAGAAGACCGGCAAGCCGGGCTTCGGCCTCGCCGCGAAACTGAACAACGGCAACACGCCGTACCGCTACATGCCGCTGGCGTGGGCGTACGGCGGCGGCGCGCTCGACGAGACGGACGACGCACCGAAGTACGAGAAGTCCCAGTTCGACAGCGACGGCAATATCCAGGCGTTGCAGTGGATTCAGGAGGTCTATCAGAATGGTTGGGCGCCGCAATCGTCGCTGACGAATACGCAGACGGAGATCAACGACCTCTTCATCTCCGGCGAGGTCGCGATGATGATTGACAAGCCGTCCGCGTACCCGATCATCAAGAACAAAGCGCCGGACGTGGCGGCGAAGATGGCGTACAGCCTCTACCCGAAGGGGCCGGTGCGCCGCGCCGTCGTCTTCAACGGCTGGAACTGCGTCATCTTCAAAAGCGCGAAGGATGTGGACGCGGCGAAAGCGGTCGTGCGCGAGATGACCTCGCCGCTCTGGTCGCTCAGGCTCTCCTACGAAGCGTCCAACCCCGGCAACCGCGACGCCTTCACGCTCCCCGAGCAGCAGCAGCGGGTCAAGGAGATCAAGTTCCTCGATGTCGCGACGGAGATGATGCAGTATGGTATCTCCTTCCCCGCCATCCCGGAGGCGGGCGACATCATGAACCTCTACGTTCCGCAGATGATGCAGGACGTGATGACCAAGGCGAAGACGCCGGAGCAATCGGCCAAGGACACCGCGAAGAAGGTCAACGACCTGATCGCCAAGCGAAAATAGCCTAAACCCCCCGGCCCCCTTCCCGACGCGGGAAGGGGTGACTCGTCGCAATGCCGTGCCGTATCCCAAATGCCTCGATCTTCCAGAGGCTCGCTCCCCCTTCCCGCGTCGGGAAGGGGGCCGGGGGGTTAGGTCCTTCGCCTTTCCTTGACACTTGGCCGCGCGAAATGCTATGTTCCGCACCGGCGCAGGAACATGTGAAATTTCTCCCAGTGGTATTCATCGGGCCTCATTGTGTGTCGTGGAGCGCTTGGAGCAGGAGAGGAGCAACCCCGTGACAGATCATCTCAGTCGGCGCGGCATCCTGAAATTGGCGGCGGGGTCTGCCGCCGCCGCATTGCTGGCCGCGTGTGGTGGCGGCTCCGGCGGTGGTGCGACGAATACGCCCGTCGGCCCGAAGGCAACCGCCCTGCCGGGGGGCACGGGCGGCCAGACGCCGGTGGTCGCGGGCGGGACGGGCGGCCAGACGCCGGCCCCGGCGGCGACGAGCGCGCCCGCCGCAACCACGGCATCCGGCAGCGCGGCGGCGGCATCCACGAAGCCTGCCGGTTCCGCCGTCGCCGGCCTTTCGCCGACCTACACGCCGAACCCGACCGCGAAGGGGAGCGTGCGCGTCTGGCAGACGACCTACGACGACCCGACGATCCCCGACGCGAAATATCACGATCAGTGGGTCGAGGCGCTCAAGACCGAACTGCCCGGCGTGCAATACAAGGAGGAGCAGTACGCGTATGGCGACATGCTCGATAAGTTGCGCGTGGCGACGCGCGCCGGGCAAGGGCCGGACGCCGCCGTCGTCACGGTGATCTGGGACCCGGAGTTGGCCGCCTCCGGCAACTTCCTCGAAATCAACCTCGCCGATTTCGGCTACAAGCCGGAGCAGTTCTGGCCGGGGGCGCTGAAGGCGGCGACGTGGAACGGCAAACTCTACGGCATCCCCACCCAGAACGAGACGATGGCCTTCATCTACAACACGGAGATCTTCCAGAAGGCGGGCCTCGATCCGGCGAAAGGCCCGGAGACGTGGGAGGATGTGAAGAACTACGCCAAGCAGATCAAGGAGAAGACGGGCAAGGCCGGATACGGCATGACGGCGAAACTGAACAACGGCAACATCCCCTATCGCTACATGCCGCTCTGCTGGGCGTACGGCGGCGCGGCGCTCGACGAGACGGCGGAGAACCCGACGTACCAGAAGTCCCAGTTCGACAGCGACGGCAACATCCAGGCGTTGCAGTGGATGCAGGAGGTCTATCAGAATGGCTGGGCGCCGCAGTCGTCGCTGACGAACACGCAGACGGAGGTGCAGGACCTCTTCATCTCCGGCGAGGTGGCGATGATGATCGCCCACCCCTCCGCGTATCCGAGCGTCAAGGTGAAGGCGCCCGATGTCGCCGACAAGATGAATTACGTGCTGATGCCGAAGGGTCCCGTTCGCCGCGCCGTCGCCTTCGGCGGCTGGAGCATGTTCATCTCGAAGACGGCGAAGGATATGGACGCTGTCAAGGCGGTCGTCAAGGATCGCACCTCGCCCTACTGGTCCATCCGCCTGATCTGGACGGGATCGAACCCCGGCAACCGGGAGGCGTTCAACCTGCCGGAAGAGCAGCAGCGGCTGAACGAGATCAAATTCCTCAACGTGACGACCGAGATGCTCCAGTACGGCATCTCCTTCCCCGCCATCCCGGAGGGGTCGGACATCATGAACCTGATGGTGCCGCAGATGATCCAGGATGTGCTGACCAAGGCGAAGACGCCGCAGCAGTCCGCGCAGGACACGGCCAAGAAAGTCAACGACATGATCGCCAAGCGGAAGTAAACGCGGCGACGAGTAACGAGTCGCGAGGAACGAGTATGGTGTGGCGATTCGTCTCGTTACTCGTTCCTCCGTGTCGCTTCCTTGACACGGCGAAGCGTGAAATGTTACGTTTCTCCGCGTCGTGGAAAAGGCGTTTGCGCTTCTGTCCGTTGAACGGTTGTGCGTCTCTCGGCCGTGCCGGGGTGCATCGGCAGGGGTTCTCCGAAGGGGGTTAGGGAGTGGCAACGGCAACGCGAACGCTTCGGAAGGCGGGGGCCGCGCCGGGCGCGCCGGGCAATACGAATCTATTCCAGGAGATGTGGAACCGCCGCGGCGACTATATGTACGTGCTGCCCGCGCTGATCGTGATGGGCGTCGTCATCCTCTATCCGCTCATCAAGGTGATCTGGCTCAGCGTGCATTTCACCTCGCCGTACGGCGGCGCGGAGCGGTTCGTCGGCCTCGATAATTACCAGGAGGCCGTGCAGGACGAGCACTTCGGCATCGTCGTGCGCAACACCATCGTCTGGACCGCCGCGAGCACCGTGCTCGCGCTCTTCTTCGGCCTCGCGACGGCGATCCTCATCTCGCGCCCGATCCGCTTCCGGGGCTTCTTCCGCAGCGTCCTCTTCATCCCGTACGTCATCGGGCCGGTGACGGCGGCGTTCGTCTGGAAGTGGATCTTCCACGCGGATTTCGGCGTGCTCAGCGGCTTGCTCATCCAGATGGGCATCATTGACACGCCGATCAAGTTCATTGACTCGACGCGGCTCGTGCTGCCCTCGCTGATCGCCGTCAATGTCTGGAAGGAATTCCCCTTCGCGATGGTCCTGCTGCTCGCGGGGTTGCAGGCGATCCCCGAACAACTCTACAACGCCGCGAAGATTGACGGCGCGGGCCGCTGGCGCCGCTTCACGGACATCACCATCCCGCAGTTGATGCCCGTCATCACGGTCGCGAGCATCCTGCTCATCATCTCGAATGTGAACGCCTTCACCATCGTCTGGATCCTCACGGGCGGCGGCCCGGCGTACCGGTCGCAGATCTTCATCACGCACGTCTACTCGGTCGCGTTCGTCGGCAGCCCGCATTTCGAGTTGGCCTCGGCGCTCGGCGTGATGATCTTCTTCGCCCTGATGATCTTCGCGATCTTCTACGTCCGCCTCCTGACGCGGGAAGGCCGCTCGCGCCGCGTCGCCGCGGACGACGGCGAGGTCCTGCTCGCCGGCGAAGGGATGCCGACCGCCGAAACCGTCGGCGCCGCCGAATAGCAACCGCGAATAGGGGAGAAACGATTGAACCGCGAAGGCGCGAAGAACACGAAGGAATGCGGAGGAGAGAGAAAGGATTCCTCTTCTTTCCCTCTTCGCGCCCTTCGCGCCTTCGCGGTTCAGGATTCCCGTCTCAGTAGTTAAGCGTTTTTCCTTCCAGGAGGGGTAAGAATGGCGGTTATCGCGAGGCCACTGGAGACGAGTGTTGATGCACGCCACGAGGCGCTGATCGCGCGCACGCGGCGGCGGCGGAAGATCGAGAACATCCTGATTGACAAGGTGCTGGCGTACGGTTTCCTGATCGTAATGTGCATCTTCGCGCTCTTCCCCTTCGCGTGGATGTTCAGCACCTCGATCAAGACCCCGCAGGAGGCGTTCGTCATCCCGCCGCGCTGGATCCCGAATCACATCACCTTCTCGGCGTACCGCGTGCTGTGGGACACGCACGCGGCGAACAACAACAACTTCCCGCGCTACTTCCTCAACAGCGCCATCGTCAGCCTCGGCACGATGATCCTCGCCGTGCTCATCGCGGTACCGGCGGCCTACGCCTTCGCGCGGTTCGTCTTCCCCGGCAGGAACTGGTTTTTCTACGCGATCCTCGGGCGGAACATGTTCCCGCTCGTCGTCTTCCTCGTGCCGCTCTTCCAGTTGATGGCGGCGCTCAAGTTGCAGAACAACTATTTCGGCCTGACGCTCGCGTATCTCACCTTCTCCCTCCCGCTCGCGATCTGGCTGCTCAAGGGCTTTTTCGACAATATCCCGGTGGAATTGGAGAAAGCGGCGCGGATAGACGGCTGCACGCGCTTCGGGGCGTTCTTCCGCGTCATCCTGCCCCTGACGATCCCCGGCATCGTCGCGACGGCGATCTACTCCTTCATCGGCGCGTGGAACGAGTACATCTTCGCGATCACGCTGACGAGCAACCCGAAATTGCGCACGCTCCCCGTCGGGCAGGGCTATTTCCTGACGGAGAACAGTTCGAACTGGGCGGGCTTGATGGCCGTCTCGCTCGTCATCAGCATCCCCGTCGTCGCGTTCTTCCTGCTCCTGCAACGCTACTTCATCCGCGCCCTCACCGAAGGCGCGGTCAAAGGATAGGACTGAGGACTGAGGACTGGGGACTAAAGGACTGAGACGGAGCACTCTACGTCTACGGCGATTGGCGAGAAACGAAGTGATGTGGGGGTGATCTCACTCAGTCCTCAGTCCTCAGTCCTTACTAAAGAGGAGAGATAGATGGCAGAAGTCGTACTAACAGATGTGGTCAAGACGTATGGCACGGTGGTCGCGGTGGATAACGTCTCCCTGACGATGGACGATGGCGAGTTCGTGACGCTCGTCGGGCCGTCCGGCTGCGGCAAGACGACGACGCTCAACCTGATCGCCGGGCTGCTGGACATCACGAGCGGGACGATCGCCATTGGCGGGCGGGTGATCAACGACCTCGACCCGAAGGACCGCGACATCGCCATGGTCTTCCAGAACTACGCGCTCTATCCGCACAAGTCCGTCTACGAGAATCTCGCCTTCCCGCTGAAGATGCGCGGCGAGAAGAAGGACGAGATCGAGCGCAAGGTGCGGGCGGCGGCGGAGAGCCTCGGCATCAAGGAATTGCTGGACCGGCGGCCGCGCGAACTCTCCGGCGGCCAGCAGCAGCGCGTCGCGCTCGGGCGCGCGGTCGTCCGCAACCCGCAGGTCTTCCTGATGGACGAGCCGCTCTCCAACCTCGACGCCATGTTGCGCGTCCAGACGCGCGCCGAGATCAAGCGGCTGCACCGCGACCTCAACGCGACCGTCGTCTACGTCACGCACGACCAGTTGGAGGCGATGACGATGAGCGACCGCGTCGCGGTGATGGGCGGCGGCACCGTCCACCAGTACGGCACGCCGCTGGAGGTTTTCGACACGCCCGCCGACCTCTTCGTCGCCTCCTTCATCGGCTCCCCCGCCATGAATATCCTGCGCGGCACGCTCCAGCAGGACGGCGCGCCGCTGGTCCGCGTCGGGTCAAGCCGCTGGCCGCTGCCGCAGCGGTTGTACGCCGCCGCGAAGGCGATGAACGCCGGGCCGGAGGTCGCGTACGGCATCCGCCACCGCGATCTTACCGTCAGCCGGACCGAGGTGCCGGACAGCGTGCACGGCATCGTCTACGCGGTCGAGCCGACGGGCGACATCACCTTCGTCCATGTGCGCGTCGGCAACGACCCGATTGTCGCCAGTGTCGAGCCGGATGTGATGTTCGCGCCGGATGAGGACGTCTGGCTCGCGCCCGATCTCAATCGCCTCCACTTCTTCGACGGCGTCTCCGGCCTGGCGATCCGGGAGAAGATCACCTCCCCCGGCCAGATGCCGCGCGCCACCTTCGCGAGCGAGGTGATGGCGGTGGAAGACACCCCGGTCGTCGTTGAGGCCCCATCCATCACCGGTGGGGGAGCCTAACCCCCGGCCCCTTCCCGACGCGGGAAGGGGAGTGAACCTCCATAAGATCGAGATGTTCGGGGGAATGTCACGGAATTGCAACGAGTCACCCCTTCCCGTTCCGGGAGGGGGCCGGGGGATAGGAAGGAGCGCGGGGATGATGCAGCGATTGGGGCGGCGCGGGATTCTCAGGATGGCGGCGGGTTCGGCGGCGGCGGCGTTGCTCGCGGCCTGCGGCGGCGGGAACGCCGCGACGGATACACCGAGCGGCGGCGGCGCGAAGCCGACATCGCCGGGCGGCGGGACGGGCGGGCAGACACCCGCCCCATCCGGCACACTGGCGGGCGGCACCGGCGGGCAGACGCCGATCGCCGCGACCGCCGCC
>JAICIL010000203.1 GCA_025924435.1 Chloroflexia bacterium
CGCACTCCGCACCCCGAACTCGGACCTCGGAACTCAGGTCAATGTCCACATCTCGAAGGTGTATTGCGCGTTCGCGACGTAGGCGTAGGGGAGGTAGTAGCGCCCCTGGTCGCCGTGCCCCGCGCCCCATGAATTGTTGAGATGCACCCAGCCGCCGCCCGGCCCTTCGGGGTCGTCGTGGTAGCCGACGACGAGGATCGCGTGTCCGCCGAGCGGCCCTTCCGTCGGCCCCGGCATCGGCACCTTGCCGTCTGCGCCGACCGCCTCGAACGACGGATAGACGGCGATGCCGAGCACGACCGGCTGTTTGTTGGCGATCGCCGCCTGGAGAGCGGAGAGGCTCGGCAGGCGGCTGTACGAGGTGATCGTGTATTGCTTCGCGTCCCGCACCGCGGCGGCGGGCGGCGCCTGTTTGAAGCCGCCGACAACGTACGGGAAGTCGCTCTCCGGGCAGACGCCCGCGTGCGTGAGCACTTTCAGCCCGTCGCGGATTTGCGCGCCCGCGTCCTGATTCGTGTCGTGCTCGATTTTTCGTTCCTGGTAATAGATGAAGGCGGGGGAGAAGGGGAGATAGTTGCCGTGCTCCTTGGCCAGCGCCTCGCGCGCGGAGGAGAGCGAGAAGCCGGTGCAGGAGCCTTCCTGCCCCTGATCCTTGATCGGCGGGATCGCCGTACCGAGATCCGCGTTCGGTGGGAGCGCCACGCCCATCGGCGCGCTGTAGAGGAAGTCGCGCTGGTCCGGGATGCTGGGGACGAGGTTGTAGATGTGTTCGGGCATGGTCTCATACCTCCCTGATGTCGTGCCGTCTCAACGACGCCTGCGGGCCGACCCCGAAGATAGATGCCGGGAGAATCCTCCACACTGGTAGAGCTATCTGAAAATAGAACGCACGCTCTCTCGCGCCGGTTCCGCCTCCGCATGCCATACGGCAACGTGGCGAGTGAGGAGCGGATATTTCAGGTGGAAGGGCGTTGCCCCGCCGTGGAGGCCAGTGTCGCGAGCAGGCCGCAATGGTCGGAGAGCGCGCGGGAACCGGCGCCGATCCGCTCCATCCGCTCGACCGCCCAGCCCGGCCCGGCGAAGAGATAATCAATCCGCGCCGCAGGCGCCTCGGCGGGATAGGTGAAGCCGGAACCGTCGGGATGAGCGACTTGCCACATATCCCGTAAGCCAGCGTCGGAGAGCGACTGCACGGTCGTCGATCCCGGTTCGGCGTTGAAGTCGCCCATCAGGAGCGGTGACGCGCTCGCGCGCAGGGCATCGCACAGGGTGGCGGCGCTGGCATCGCGCATCGGCGGGCGCTGGTTGAGGTGCGCGACCCAGCAATCGAACGGGGCGCCGCCGGTCGGGGCGATGGCGGCATGGAGCGCGACGCGCCGGTTCGGGTCGAAACGGTCCGCACGGTCCCAGCGGAGCGGAACGACCGTGTGCCGCAGGATGGGATGCGGCGTGAGCATCGCCAGCCCTTCCTCGACGCGGGGCCATCGCCAATACCGCATCGCCGGTGCGTAAACATGCTGTAGCCCGGTCAAGCGCGCCAGTTGCGCCGCCTGATCCACGCCGAAGGCGTGGCGCGGATCCCGCCGCACCTCCTGCAACCCCACCACATCGGGCGCGACATCGCGGATCAGCCGCGCGATCCGCTCCCGCCGCGCGCGCCACCCGCCCCGATAATTCCAGAGATTGAGCGACAGCACCATCACGCGCATCGGGATAACCGGGGAGAATCGCAAAGGCGCAAAGAGCGCAAAGAGCGCAAAGGGGAAAAAGATAGGGAAAGAAAACCGGAAAGCACCTTCTTTGCGTCCTCTGTGTCCTTTGCGCCTTTGCGGTTCAACTGGTTTTCCGCGCGGCGAGGTAGCATTCGGCGGCGAGGGGCGGGTACCAGCCGCCGGAGCGGACGTTGAGGGCGTGGATTGGATGCCATTGGGTGATCCGTTCCAGCGTGTTCGGGAAGGGGAGGAGGAGCACGACGCCGTCCTCCTTGAGAATCGTCAGGCCCGCGCCGCGCGCGAGGCGGCGGAGGTCCGGCAGGGTGTATTCGCGGTGGTGCTCCTCAATCAGGGCATCGGCGTCGGCGTACCCGGCGCGGCGGACGAGCGGGCGGAACCGGCGCTTGAGGCGGCGCGTCAGGCTCAGGGCGTTCGGCGTGGAGAGCAGCAGGACGCCGCCGGGCCGCAGTTGCGCGGCGGCATCGCGCAGGAAGGTCGCCGGGTCGTAGACGTGCTCCAGCACCTCGAAGGCGGAGACGGCGTCGAAGGGCCGCCCGTCCGCGTACCGCTCCGGCTCCTCGACCGCCGCGCGGAGATAGCGGACATTCGGGCGGGCGCGCAGGTCGTTCGCCACGGCGATGTTGCGGTCGCTGATGTCCACGCCGACCATCTCATCCGCGAAGGCGGCAATTGCCGCCGTAATCACCCCGTCGCCGCAGCCAAGGTCGAGCCAGCGGGCGTGAGCGGGAGCATACCGCCGCGCGAAGGCGATCCGCCGCGCCAGGTAGAGTTCCTGCAGCGCGCCGGAGCGGAACCGCCCCCCGGTCTGCGTCGGCATCACGTCGTTGTAGTAGGCGCGTTGCGCCGCCTGCGCCTCTTCCCGGCTCCCGTACCGCCCCTCGTGGACACTCATCGCCCGCGCCTCCTTCGGTGCCAGTGTACGGGAGCGAGACGGGCAGCGTCCACGCGGCCACCATGGCCGGCGACATCGGCATGCTGTGCTATGCTGTGTGCAAGGACAAACGCCGCGAAAGAACACCCCGTGCGGCGGTTTCCGGCGTGCGGGAGCAGGACAATGCCACTCACCGAAACACGCTACGAGCACATCGTTATCAATGACGACGGCGTCCCCTCCATTGCGGGCACGACGATGAAGATCGCCGAACTGATCACCGCCCAGACCGCGTATGGCTGGAGCCCCGAGGAGTTGCGCTTCCAGTTTCCGTCCCTCACGCTTGGCCAGATACACTCGGCGCTTGCTTACTACTGGGATCATCGGGAGGAACTGGACCGGGACATTGCCCGCCGTCTGGCGATGGTGGAAGAACGACAGCATCAGCCCTTTGTGCCGTCATCCGATCGTTATCGGCGCGTATTGTCCGAACGATGCGGCAGCAATCAATAGGGAGCGCGACATGCGTACGATCAACGCCCGAGAAATTAAGCGGCGTGGCATCCGTGCCGTGGATAGTGTGCCGGGTGATGGCCCCGTCACTATCGTTGCGCGGAACGACCGGCAATATGTCGTCATTCATAATGACCGTTACCAGGAAATGCTGAAGGAAATCGAGGAGACCGGGGTTGACTGCGCCCTATGGATAAGAGAGGCAATCGCTGCAAGGAAAACTTAAGCACTATGCTGCAAAGATGAGTGTAACAAGATATTTCATCTCGGTCATGAAAGGACGAAAAACCGATGGGTCATCTCGTAAAATCAATGAGCGATGTAAGTATTGCGGTGTGTTACCGTGACTTGAAAGAAGCCCATGATTATCTCGCTGTGCAAGGTGCGAAAGCCATCGAACTCGCTTGGCAAAAAGCAGGCTCATCACAGTGGGGGAGCGAGGTCAAGCGTCTGAATGTTTCGTTGCCGGAGAGTAGTCGCCCGGTTCTTATTGGTGTTGATGTCAAGAGATCCGAACACAATCTGACAGAAGTGATGAATCAGTGTGCGACAATGGAACGTTTACTCGACACCCTCATATGGGTGCAGACTAATGAATCGGGACTGGCCCGGTTCCGCGTCGCGTGTTGCCACCCAACAACGAGTAGCGGCGATAATGACCTTGTCCTCGTGGACTTGAATGGTCAAGATGCTCGATTCGAGATATTCGACGTTGTCCGCGACAAGCCAAATAATAATAAGGAGAAGAATAGTCTAATAAGCCTGGGTGTCTGGCGTAAAGAGGACGATCAGGTATTGAGGACTGATTGGCATGATGGGCGTAGATTCCTCACAGTCTCGCAGGAGGTTGTGCCGTTTTTGCTGAGAGCGAAACGACCATGGCTTCGCTACATCGAGATCCCGATTACAGAGCGGACATGTGTCCTCGAAATCAAATCAGCATAAACATTTGGAGCCTCGGGCCGAATTTCCGAAATGGTCAGTTCGTGATATACTCTCCCAGTATCGTGATTTTCTTCACAATCACGGCGATGGGAGGCGACCATGGATGGTAGCGGTGGCGCGGAGCGGCGGGCGGTCATCGTCGTGGATATGCTGCGCGGGTTCCTCGAACCGGGCTGCCCGCTCGATTGCGGCGACGCGGCGCGGGCGATCATCCCGGCGGTGCGGCGGAAAATCGAGGAGGAGATGGCGCGGGGCGCGACGGTCCTCTGGGTGGCGGACAACCACGCGCCGGACGACAAGGAGTTCGCGATCTTCCCGCCGCACTGCATCCGGGGCACCGCCGAGTCCGAAATCATCCCCGCGCTCGCCGATCTCGTGGACCCCGCGAATCTCCTGCCCAAGACGCGCTACAGCGGTTTCTTTGGCACGGACCTTGATGCACGGCTGGCGCGGCTGCGGCCGGATGTCGTCACCGTCGTCGGCGTCTGCACGGACATCTGCGTCATGCACACCGTCGCGGACGCGCGGAACCGCGATTACGCCGTCGTCGTCCCGGCGGACTGCGTGGCAACCTTCGACCCCGACGCGCACCGTTTCGCGCTCGACCATATGCGCCGCGTGCTGGGGGCAGTCGTCAGTCGCCAGTAGATAGTGGGTCTGGTTCCGTTCTGACTACCGACTACTACAGGAGAAAGCAATGGCTGACGATACGCGGTTCGCCCCGACCGAGTCCGTGCTGCGCGGGGACACGGCGGATGTCTATTTCCACCGCACAAAGGAGATCCTCGCGGCGGCGGGCATCAATCCCGTCGTGACGATGGAGGTCTTCGCGGGGCGGGACGGGCTGCTCTGCGGCATGCGGGAAGCCCGCGCGCTGCTCGAACGGGTCTGCTCACCGGACGCGGTGATCGAGAGCCTCGCGGACGGCGATGCGATGACGCGCAAGGAGGTCGCGCTGCGTATCCGCGACCGCTATCAATCCTTCTGCGTCTACGAGACGGCGTACCTCGGCTATCTCTCCTCCGGCACCGGCTGGGCGACGGCGGCGCGGGCGGCGGTGGCGGCGGCGGACGGCGTGCCGGTGATCGCCTTCGGCGCGCGGCACATCCACCCCAATGCCGTCGGCGCGATGGAGTACGCGGCGATCGTCGGCGGCTGCCAGGCATGTGCTTCGGTGGTCGGCGCGGCGATGGCGGGCCTGCCGCCCTCCGGGACGATGCCGCATGCGCTCGTCCTCGTCCTCGGCGACACGGTGCGGGCGGCGCGGCTCTTCCACGCGACGATTGACCCGGCGGTCAGCCGTGTCGTGCTCGTGGATACCTTCCACGATGAGGTCGAGGAAGCCCTGCGGGTCGGGGAGGCGCTCGGCGGCGACCTCTGGGGCGTCCGCCTCGATACGCCCTCCGAACGCGGCGGCGTGACGCCCGAACTGGTGCGGGAGACACGAGCGCGGCTGGACGGCGCGGGCCTCGGCCACGTCAAGATCGTCATTTCCGGCGGGTTGTCGGTGGAGCGGATCGCCCGCTTCCGCGCGGACGGCGCGCCGGTGGACATCTTCGGCGTCGGCAGCGCCATCTCCAGCGCGCCCGCGATTGATTTCACGGCGGACATCAAGGAGATCGAGGGCAAACCCGTCGCCAAGCGCGGCCGCATCCCCGGCATCACCCCGACGACGCGCCTCACGAGATGGAAGGACTGAGGACTTCGGCCTTACTTAGTCCTCAGTCCTCAGTCCTCTCAAGACGCTGCCCAGGCGGCGAAGGCGTCGCGCTCGGCGGGCGGCAGGAGGCTGGCGCTCCACATCGCGACGGCGGCGACGATGTCGCGCTGCCGCACCATGCCGCGCACATGCCCGTCACTGTCGGTGACGGGCACTTGTGCGATGTCGTGATCGAGCAAGATGCGGGCGACGACGGGGAGCGGCGTCGCGGGGCGCACGGTGACGACGGGCGCGGTCATCAGTGTCATAACGGTGGAACCCATCTCCCAATGCGGCGATTCGTGCCAGCGCAGCAGGGTGCGGTGCGAGCGGATGGTGATGACGCCGTCCAGCACCGCGCGTAGTTCCGTCCGCTCGACGCCGCGCGTCCGGGCGGCGAGGTCCGTCTGGGTGACGATGCCGATCACGCGCCGCTCCCCATCAACCACCGGCGCCGCGTCGAGCGCGCTGCCGAGCAGGAGTTGCACCGCCTCGCGCCAGGAGACGTCCGCCGCGATTGTCGGCACCGGGCGCATCACGTCCGCCGCGGTCATGACCGGGATGCCCGCATCATTACCGCGGTGATCCGTGCCGCGTCTGCTTTCGATGTCCGTCATTCTTCCCCATTCCCCGTCCCCCGGTCTCGTATGGGGGAGTCGGCCATTCCGTCGCCCTCGGTTTTTAGCCTTCCATCTGTCATCGCCGCCAGAGTGTGGACGGTATCCACGCCGGGATGCGGGCGGTCTGCGCGCGTGCCGTGTGCCAGGAAGTCCAGAGCGCGGAGAGGGTGAACGAGACGAGGACGACCGCCGCGCCCGCCACGACATCGAGCAGGTAGTGATTCCCCGTCATAATCACCGCGAGCGTCATCATGATCGGCAGGGCGGTACCGGCCGCCTTCAGCCACCACGACCGGGCGCCGGCGATCAGCGCGATCCCCGCGAGGAGCGACCAGCCGACATGCAAACTCGGCATCGCGGCGTAGGGGTTGTAGAGCGGTCCCGCCGCCGAACCATCCACATTGAAACCATAGAGCGCCATCGTATCCACGAAACCGGGCATGAAGCGGGGCGGCGCGACGGGCAGGAGAACGTAGATCGAGAGGCCGAAGAGCGCGGAAATCAGGAAGGCGTTGCGGAACCACGGGTACGCCCACGGCCGCCACCAGTACAGCCAGACCGCGACCGCGATCAGCACCGGCAGGTGCGCGTAGAGATAGAAATTATTGGCGAACTGCAGGAGCCATTCGTGATGCAGCGTGAACTGCTGGATCGGCTGCTCCACGTTGAGGTGCAGCGCGCGCTCGATATTCAGCAGTTGATATGCGTGATCCACCGCGTCGCTCTCCCGGCCACGGATCAGGCCGCGCGTGAGGAAGTACGCGAGGGTGACAAAAAGGACGAGGGCAAATTCGACCAGCATCAGCCAGAGCGTGGGCCGCGCGATCGGCTCCCGCCGGGGAGTGATTCGCCATTGTTGTTTGGATTGCCCGTTCTGCCGTTGCATCGCCCGGCCCCTCCAATCAGTCTCATGCCGCGATTACTGGTTTCGCATTAGCACCTTTCCGATAACCCGCGCCCATCTTTTGATAAGAACGAACGGCGTCCTGCTCTGGTTTTGACGATACCGTGCCGCCGTTTGTTTCGCATCGCCCGTTCGGGCAGCGGCGCGGTGTCCATTCGGACAGTGATCCGCACCCTCCATCCGGCGGATGCGCCATGCCTTCGAGTATACCGTGCGACTGTGTCATTCCTGTCACGGATACTTCACAGAGAATTAACACATCGCGCGTTTCTCCTATTCCGGTGCGCAACGGGCGCGCGGCGCGCGGCAGAAAGGGCGGCCCAGCCGCGCTGCCGCACCGCCCTTTCCCTACCTATTGCGCGGATGGCACCGCGCGATCATTGGAGGTCCGGCACCGCCTGATCGCCGTCCAGCCGGAAGCGGAGGATGGCGCCGACGCCCCCGTGCTCCTGGAGCGTCCGGGGTGCGCCTTGCCGCTCGCCGTGCGTCTCCTCGGCCTCGTTCGCGCCCTCCGGCACGTCGCTGTCGCGCGTCGCGACGAAGGCGACGGTGGCGCCCGTCATCAAGGCGCAACGGACCATCGCGTCGGCGAGTTCGACCGCCCGCAGGGAATCGGGATCGCCGCCCGCCGGATGCTCGCGCGGCGGCGCGCCCGCGCCGATCATGTCCAGCGTGTCGTCCACCCAGCCGGGCGCGTGGAAGTCGTCCGCGAGCACGAGGTCCTGCACCTGCCCCGCCTGCAACGCGGCGAGCGTCTCCGCGACGCCGAAGACGCCGAGGCCGCCCGGCGAGAGCGCGGCGGTGGTCAATCGCTGCACGATGTCCTCCTCGCGCGCCCGCCGCGCCGCCTCGACCACCGGCA
>JAICIL010000204.1 GCA_025924435.1 Chloroflexia bacterium
AACATGCCGCTCCCCGGATTGCATGGTGGTCGCAGGCGCTCCAGCCCGCTGCCACCCGAAACCCCTCCCGCGTCTCCATTTACGCGCCGACGCTCATCGTGCCGGCGTTCCCGCCCCCCGCCGGCTCCGTAAAACCCAGGGCATGGGCCGCGCCTTCTTCGTCTGTCGCCGCGCGGTAGCCGCGGCTGCCGTAGACGCCCGCGCGCCTCTTGTCCCGGGTCAGGACGATGCCGAGCGTCTTGCCGTAGACGCCGTTCAACGCGGCAATCGTCCGTTCGAGCAGCCGCGTGCCGGTGCGGCGCGCGTCCGCGACGAGCACGGTGCCGTCAATCGCCTGCTGCAGGGCGAGCGTATCGGCGGCGGAGAGCACCGGCGCGGTGTCGAGCAGGATGATGTCGAACTGCTCCCGCAGGTCCGCGATCAGGTTGACCATCCGGGGCGAGCCGAGCAGGTCGGGCAGGTGCGTCAGCACCCATCCCGCCGTCAGGACGGTGATGCCGAGCGGCCCTTCCTGGAATTTCGGCTGGCTGCCGTGCTGCGTCCGCGCGAGATAGGCGCTGAGGCCCTGATTGTTGCGCATACCGAGCAGTTTGTGCAGCCGCGGCTCGCGTACGTCGGCGTCAATCAGCAGGACGCGCTTGCCCGCCTGCGCTTCGAGCAGGGCGAGATTCGCCGCGACAACGCTCTTCCCCTCGCCCGGCCGCGCGCTGCTGATCGCGATGGCCCCCCCGCCCGCCGGCAGCCCGGCGTCCAGCGTCGCCCGCACATGGCGGAGGCCCTCGCGGAATGCCTCGATGTGCGGCATATCCGTATCGGTGAGCAGGAGCGGCATGGCGCCGCGCGACGCGCCGAGGATGCCGAGGAGCGGCAGGCCGAACGATTGCGCCGTCTCCGCCGGTTCGCGGATGCGGTCGTCCCGGAAGTCCAGCAGGAGGGCGAGGCCGGCGAGGAGCAGGAGGCCAATCGCCCCACCGAGGATCGCGTCGCGCAGCGGGCGCGGGGAGATCGGGGCGGTCGGGGTGCGGGCCTGGTCGGTGACGGTGACGGCCGCCGCGCCCTGCGCCTGCGCGACGGTGATCGTCTGCCGCGTGTCGAGCAGGCGGCTGTACCTCGCCTGATACTGCGCCAGTTGATCCTGCAACCGCTGGGCATCGCCCTGGGCGACGTTCCCCGCGACCGGCGTGGCGCGCAGTTTATCCAGTTGGTTGGCGGTATCGGTGTAGCGCGCCCGGAGATCCTTCATCTCCTGGTCATCCTGCGTCAACTGCGCCTGCAACCGCTGGATTTCGGGCTGGGACAAGCCCGTCGGGTCGAGCGTCGCCTTCAGGGTATTGAGGCGGTTCGTCGCATCGGCGCTCTGGGCGCGGAGGTCGCGCATGTCCTGATCGATTTGCGAGAGGGATTGCTGCAACCGTTGTATCTCCAGCGTTGTGGCGCTGGTCGCATCGAGGCTGGCGCGCAGTTGGTTGAGGCGGGCGGACGCATCGGCGATCTGCCCCTGCGTCGTGTCGAGATCGCGGTCCACCTGCTGGAGGATGACCTGCGTATTGCTCGTCTGCAATTCCTGCGCGCGTTTGACGAAAAGTTGCGCGAGGCCGTTCGCCGTCGCGGCGGCGCGGCCGGGGTCGTAATCCCAGACCGCTACCTCGATCAGTTGGGTCGCGCGGACGACGCCGACGCTCGTTCGCTTCTGCAGCGTCTCCGCCGTGATCGGCAGGCCGACCTGCTTGATCGTGTCGTCGAGCAGCGACGGGCTTTGCAGCAGTTGCGCGTAGGTGGTCGCCAGTTTCTCGCTCGTCAGCAGGTCGTTGTAGGACGACGGGCCGGGAGTCTGGACCTGATTGATCAGGATGCGCGCCGAGGCCAGATATTCGGGCCGCTGCCGCGCGCTCGCGGCGTATCCGGCGGCCGCGAAGAGGAGCGTGCCGATCATCGGCAGCCACCACCAGCGGCGAAGAATCTTCCAGTACTCCGTCAACCCCATCGCGTTGCTTTCCCCTCACTGACCGCCGTGCATTTCGATGCCTGTTTACATGTTTTCCCTGGTGGCAGCAGGCTTTCCAGCCTGCCACCACCGAGTTTCACTAGCGGACACACCGGCGGATCACGCCGACGACGCGCGCCAGATCGTCCTCGGTGAGGTTCGAGCCGGAGGGCAGCGACAGCCCCCTGTCGAACAGTTCTTCCGCGACGGCCCCGCCGACATGGTCGCACCCCGCGAAGACCGGCTGCGTGTGCATCGGCTTCCACAACGGGCGGGATTCGATCTCCTCAGCCGCGAGCGCCCGCCGCACGGCCTCGCGATCCGCGCCGAACTCCGCCGGATCAATGAGGATGTTCACGAGCCAGCGGGTGTGCCGGCCCCAGGGCGCTTCCGGTTGGAAGGTGATGCCGGGCACGTCGCCGAGCGCGCGCAGATAGCACTCGTAGTTCTCGCGCCGCTTGGCGACGCGATCCTCGATCACCACCAACTGGCCGCGCCCGATCCCCGCGAGGACATTCGAGAGGCGGTAGTTGTAGCCGATCTCCGTGTGCAGATAGTGGACGGCCGGGTCGCGCGCCTGCGTCGCCAGTTTGCGCGCGCGCGCGATCGCCGCGCCGTCGTCCGAGACGAGCATGCCGCCGCCGGAGGTGGTGATGATCTTGTTGCCGTTGAAGGAGAAGGCACCGAATCTGCCCACCGTGCCCGCATGACGCCCCTTGTACGTCGTGCCGACGGCGGCGGCGGCATCCTCGACGAGCGGGACGCCGTACTCGTCGCACGCCGCCGCGATCGCGTCGAGGTCGGCGGACTGGCCATAGAGGTCCACGACGACGACGGCCTTCGGCAGTTTGCCCGCCTTCGCCCGCGTTGCCAGCGTCTCGCGCAGGAGCGCCGGGTCCATGTTCCAGGAGGTGCGCTCGCTGTCAATGAAGGTCGGGCGCGCGCCGCAGTAGGCGATGGGATTGACGCTGGCGGAGAAGGTGAAAGTCGAGCCGAGCACCTCGTCGCCGGGGCCGACGCCGAGGAGGATCATCGCCAGGTGGAGCGCCGCCGTGCCGGAGGTGAGCGCGGCGGCGTGGGCCGCGCCGGTCAATGCGCAGAACTCCCGCTCGAAGGCGTCCACATGCGGGCCGAGCGGCGCGATCCAGTTCGTCTCGAAGGCGTCCTGGACGAAGGCTTGTTCGAGGCCGGACATGTGGGGGGGCGAGAGGTACATCTTCTGCCGAGTCTTCGGCATCGCGTCAACGGCCACGGCGCATTCTCCATTCCTGCTACTGCGTGCGAAAAACCTATTGAGCAGAGGGAGTAGTCAGTAGTCAGTTGGAAGCGGAAAGCGCTTCGCGCATTTTTCTGGCTACTGGCTACTCCCCTTCCTTCAATCGTCACATGCGGCCGACATCACCTGCCCTATCACAGGCGTGATGGCGAACGGGTCGGAACCGGACGGACGGCCCTGCCGTGCGACCTCGCCCACGATCTGGCTGAGGAACTGATGGTTGTTGTAGCGGCGATCCCGATAATCCCGCACCTCGCCCGTGTCGAGCGCTTCCTTCATCTCGACGATGCTCGCCTCGAGGCTGTGGAGCGGCGTGAAGCCGAGTGCCTGGCGGATCTTCGTGAAATGCACGTAATAATTGCGCTTGTCCGTCACGAGATCGTTCGTCAGCACCTCGGCGCGCGGGATGAGGCGCTGGATGATCTCGCCGACTTCCTTCAACTGGTGATTCTGCTCGTCCGAGCCGACGTTGAACGTCTCACCGGCGACCGCCGCGACCGGCGCTTCGAGGGCGAGGACGAGGGCGCGCGCGATGTCGTCCACATGGACGAACGGCCGCCACTGCTCGCCGCCGTGGATCGTGATCTGCCCCTCCCTGACCGCCTTCGCCGTCATCACGTTGACCGCGAGATCGTAGCGCGGGCGATAGGAGTGGCCGTATGCCGTCGCGAAACGCATGATGACCGGCGCGAAGTCGGCGTCCGCCATCTCCAGAAGCGCACGCTCGGCGGCGATCTTCGTGTTCGCGTAGAGCGAGACCGGGTTGAGGGGGGAGGTCTCGTCGAGCGTCTCGTCGCTCGCGCCGTAGACGCTGCACGTCGAGCCGAAGATCATCCGGCGGACGCCCGCCCGCTTCGCCGCGTCGGCGATGGTGCGAGTCGCTTCGAAGTTCGTGCCGATCGTGAAGTCCTCGTCAATCGCGCAGGCCGGATCGCCGACGATCGCGCCGAGATGGACGATGGCGCGCACGCCCCGCACGGCGCGGGAGGCGATCATCGGGTCCCGGAAGTCCGCGACGACCATTTCGAGGCGCGGATGGGAGAGGATGTCGCGGATCGCGTCGTCGCCGTACATCAGGCGATCCAAGACGCGGACGCGGTAGCCCCGGCCCAGCAGCCGCCGCGCGAGGATCGAACCGATGTAACCCGCCGCACCGGTCACGAGCACCGGTGCGGCGCTCATTGCCGGATCCGCCTCCCCCTGTTCCGTCGTCACGTTTGCATCGTCCCGTGCAATCATTGTCGGAGCCTCCCGCGATTATTCTTTTTTCGGTCCGTCGGTCGGTGACGCGGCGCTCGGCACTCCATGGGAGAACACTATCGCAGTCCGATAGCCACCGGCTTTCACATCAAAGATGTTCCGATGACAACTCGTTCATCAATCGTCACCCGGTGCGACGATTGGTTTCGATTCGTCCAGCGACTTGTCAGATCCAGCCCGCGAGTCGGCCCAACGGCCTCTCTCGGGGCGCTTCCCGATCCGTCCACCGACCATTATACGATTTTTTACCCCAAACGGATGTATGAATTCTCCGCTAAATGCATGCGCGTGTCTTCTAGTTCTATTTTATAGAACAGTCCAAAATCGCGATCCATGAGGCAGATTCGCGCGGGATAATTGCCGCGATCATGCCGCGATATGGCGCAAAACACGGAGGGAAACGATCAGCCAGGCGCTGCCGATCAGCAGGCCGCCGACAACATCGGTGAGGTAGTGGGTGTCCAGGTAGACGAGGCTCACCGCGACGAAGCTGGTCACCATCACGACAAAAAGGACGACAAGCGCCCGCCGCCACCCCGCGAGCCGCGCGGCGATCAGCGCGCCGATCAGACCGTAGGTGACGACGGTCAGGACGGTGTGCGTGCTGGGGAAGAGGTAGCCGACGACGCAGAGCGGCCCGTGGTCGCACGCTTGTCCGGGGCGCGTGCGCTGGAAAATGCCCTTCAGGCAGAGCGTCAGGACGAGCGCGCCGAGCGGGCTGGCGATCATCAACGCGGCGGCGCGGCGGCGGTGGACACCGATCAGCGCGAGCGCGGCGAGCGGCACGAAGAGGATAGTTGCCGTGCCGATGTCCGGCCCGAGATGCATCAGCCGCGTGCGTAGGGAGGGATCGTCCTCCTCGAATTCCGTCGGCACCGGCCCGCGGACAATGCGGTGCGCGCGCTGATCGAAGGCGAGCGTCCGGCCCGATTGCACGACCACGCCGAGCATCAGAAAGAGGATGACGAGCAGCGCGACCGAGCCGAGGTGCGCGATCGTTTCCCGCCGCGCACGCTGCGCGGCGGCCTCATCATCGCCGACACGCCGTTCGTCTTCTGTCGTCGTGAGAATTTCCCTCGCCTCCCCGCACCGGTCGTCCCGAGGCATCTCGCCGCGCCGCCAATCCGCCCGGAGGATGCCCGCGCCCGGCATTCCTGCATGCCGCGCGATGAACGGCACGAGCGATGAATATAGCACGCCACCGGGATGCGCATGCATGCTCACTCCGAAGGGATGGATGCCGGAGCAGCTCGTGAACCGCCCCGGCGGAAGGCCGCGCGGAACACCCGGCGGAACTCGCGTGGGATGAAGCGGCGGCGCTTGCCGTCAATGACGGTCCGTTCGCCGCACGCGGAGAGGGTATGGAGGCCGTAACGGTACGGGCCGTCGGCGTACGGCGCGACCGTCGCGACCCGCTCTTCGGCGAACGCGGTGGGCGTCAGGCAGCGCACGCGATTGATGACGACGGCGCCGCCGTAGGTGCGGGTGGAGTCCTGCGCGGGGCGATACAACCGCCCGTCGTGGACGAAGGGGGTGCCGGCCGGGCGGCTGGAGGCGAGGTCGCGCTTCACCGGGTTGGCGGCGTGCGGCGTCCACGGGCCGAGGAGGTCGGCGGCGTACCAGGCGTGGAGCGCCGTGCCGGGCGTGCCATCCTGCGCGGAGCAGAAGAGCCACCAGCGGCCCTCGTGCCGGAAGACCGTCGCATCGAGGGCGGCGAACCCTTCGATCAATGTGACGCGCCGTTCCCATTGGGATGGGAAGTTCGTGGCTTCGTAGCAATAGACGGCGCGCGCCGTGCCGCTCTCCGGGATGCAGAAGATGCGCCCCGCGTGCCGGACGACGAAGGGGTACGACAGATGCACCGGCTCCGCGATGACCGACACTGGCGGGCCGAACCCACCATCCGGCGTGGACACGAGGGCCGCGATGTGCCCCTTCCCGTCGGCATAGGAGAACGCCTCCGCGAGGATCACCGGGCCGTCGCCCGTCTCGACCATGAACGGATCGGCGAGGAACGAGCCGCGCGGCGGCTCCGGCAGCCAGCGCACGGGGGGCCGCGCGCCGGGCTTCAGGAAGGTGTGGATCGGCGCATCCACGATGCCGATGTTCCAGACATCGTGCCGGAACAGCCGGGTGTAGAGATAGCCGGGGAGACGCCGCACTCTCACGATCCCCAAGCGATGGCCCCTTCCGAAGAGCGCCAGTTTACGCGCCAAGCAGGGCAAGAAATGTTGCGGCATCCACGATGCGGACGCCTTCCCGAAGCACGAGCAAATCCTCATCCTCACTGACAAGATAGTCCGCGCCGGCCCGTGCCGCCGTGGCGAGGAACTTGTCGTCTTTGGGATCGCGACTGATGGCAAGGATCTCCCGCACCTCAACCAACTCGGCATCGGTCAGGATTGCAACAATCGCCGCAACGTCGCGGCCGGGCAACGTCTTGAACAAACGCACGACCGCCGGGCGTCGCAAGACATCCAACACCTCGAGGATGATCGGCTCGGAGACGATCAATTGATAACCATCGGCGTAGTCGAAGAGGATGTGCCCCCAGCGGCTGAGCGGGTTAATGAGTCCGCGCACAAAACCGACAGTATCAATGACAATCCGTATCACCGGTCGGCACGCGAGGCGCGCATCGCTTCATCAATCGCGGTGTTGATTTCCTCCTCGGTGTAGCCCTTCGCAATTGCCTCTTCTCGCACGGGCGCGAAATAGTTATAAAGGTCTTTCAGCCACGGCGACCCGGTACGAGCCTCCCGGACATGGAGCGGCTTAATCCGTAGTTCCCCATCCTTGAGCGTCATCTGAAGCATTCCCTCACCTTCAATGCCGAGTTCACGCCGAAACTCGACGGGGATTGTCACCTGCCCACTCCGCAGTTGCCGGACTATTTTCGTTGTGTGCTTTTGCGCTTTCATTGCTCCTCCTACCACATATGTGCGAGTGCGAGTGACGAGTGAATTTTACAGAATTACATCGGGGAGCGCAAGCCGCGCCGCCGGCCGCATCGCCGTGGTACATTAATCGCTAAATCGGGTTGCCTTCCGCACCGCATGCCGCGTATTACGACGAGGACGAACGACGATGGACGAATTTCGCGACAGCATCCTGGCGTTGATCACGGAGACCTCGACGAACCTGCCGCCGGACGTGCGCCGGGCGATGGCGCGGGCGGTCGAGACGGAGACGGGCGAGCGCTCCGCGCAGGCGCTCGGCGTGATCACGACGAATATTGACATGGCGTGCGAGAACGTCGGGCCGATCTGCCAGGACACGGGCTGGCTGACCTTCGAGGTGCATACGCCGGTCGGGACCAACCAGATCGTCCTCACGCGCCTCATCAAGGAAGCGGTCGCGGAGGCGACGAAGCGCGGCAAACTGCGCGAGAACTCGGTGGATTCGCTGACCGGCGCAAACAGCGGCGACAATCTCGGCCCCGGCAGCCCGACCA
This sequence comes from Chloroflexia bacterium, assembly GCA_025924435.1. The sequence continues at coordinate 7,975 of JAICIL010000204.1, forward strand.
TCCACTTCGCGCAGTGGGAACGGGAGGAGATCGAGGTCAAACTGCTGCTCAAGGGCGGCGGCTGCGAGAACAAGAACATCCAGTACTCGCTGCCGATGGAGATTCCGCATCTCGGCCGGGCGGGGCGCGATCTGGACGGCGTGCGCAAGTGCCTCCTGCAC
>JAICIL010000205.1 GCA_025924435.1 Chloroflexia bacterium
CGCGCATGGCGTCGTCCACTTTGATGAACAGGGCGATGGTAAACTCCTCGGTAGACATGGGACGCTCCTTGGTGCGGTCGCTTCGACACCGGCGGCATCGAAGCGTCCCATGTCCATGTCAACCACTAGCACCAGAGGTTAGATACATCCCGTGACATGCAGCGTACCGCTCGGCTCCCGCGTCATGTTTATGCACCTATAACTGGGACCGGGAGCACCGGCCACATTCCCATTACTCAGGACCGCGCTCGTCTGATCGGCTACTTGGATATCGCAGATACCACTGGTATGACCCAAAAAAATATTTCTCCACCTCGTAACTGTGTCGCCATGTACAAGCGTCGGCCCCGCCAAGAGGACGGCTAGGCGTGCCCTCTGAAGGGTCGCGCATCGCTGGTATGCCTGCCAGAAGCACTCCGTGTCCATCTCACACATGACATCTGAGGCAGGAGAGGCAGTCGCTGTAGGGGCAAGAAGCGGGGTCGGGGTGGCTGGCGCCGGAATGGTTGGTGTCGAAGTGGCTGCCGTGGGAGCATTCATAGAGGGCGATGAGTCGCAAGCGAGCAAAAAGAGCGACAGCAAGACCGGGAACAGGCGGCGCATATTCGCTCTCCTATCACGAGTGGGCCTATCACGGGACGACCACGGGTTGGACAAGAGCATCGAATAGCAGGCTTGGTAGTTAAGGCTCTGTTGCGGAGGCTTCCGCGGTGAACCAGTCCGAAGTTCATGAGCGATCATCCACATCAGTTTATCACCGTGGTTCACACCGTTCTTCGTTCAACAGACCACGGTAGCGGGTGATCCTGTCCAAACGATCTATTGACACTCCCCCTTGCACTCCCTATTCTCGTGCATGGATGAGTGGCGCATTGTGCGCTCTCGACACGGAGTATCTGGATGGACGCGATTGCGACCGGCGACATTGCGATGCGCCTATTGGCGTTACGTGGGACCGCACGGGGTCCGTGTTGCAGTCTGCCAAAAATCCGCCGTCCGATGATCTAAACGATTCTCCATCGCACGCGCAGACCGTGGCAGGCCGGACGCCTCGCTCGCGGTCTTTTTGTTTGCGGAATTGTTCGGGATACGTGGCGCTTGGGAGAATACGGCAATGGCAGTCGTTGACGTCGAACCATTACAGAATCCGCAGCCGGAGACGGCGGCACGGCGGATGCCGCCGTCCGGCTCGCTGCGGCGCAATACGAATTTCCTGCTGCTCTTCGGTGGGCAACTCGTCTCGGCCATCGGCTCGCAGGTCTCGCAGTTGGCCTTCCCGCTGCTCATCCTCGCCGTCACGGGGTCGCCCGCGCAGGCGGGGTTCCTCGGCGCGATGCGCGGCCTCGCATACGTCCTCTTCGGCTTGCCCGCCGGGGCGTACGTGGATCGCTGGGACCGCAAGAAGGTGATGATCCTCTCGGACACCGGGCGGGCGCTCGCGCTCGGCAGCATCCCCGTCGCGCTCGCCCTCGGTCGGCTGACGCTCGTGCAGTTGTACGTCGTCACGTTTATCGAGGGGATGCTCTTCATCTTCTTCGGCCTGGCGGAAACGTCGTGCCTGGCGCGGATCGTCCGCAAGGAGCAACTGCCCGCCGCCGTCTCGCTCAACGAGGCGACGTATTCGGTCTCCAGTCTGCTCGGCCCCTCGGTCGGCGGCGCGCTGTACGGCTTCGGGCGCGCTTTCCCGTTCGTCGCCGATGCGGTCTCGTATGCGCTCTCCGCGCTCTCCGTCTTCTTCATCAAGATGGAATTCCAGGAGGAGCGGACGGAGGCGCAACGCCACATCCGCGAAGAGATCAAGGAGGGGATGCGCTGGCTCTGGCATCAGCCGACCATTCGCTTCCTGTGCTGGGTGAACGGCGGGGTGAACCTGCTCTACGGCGGGTGGACGCTCCTGCTCATCAGCCTCGCGCAGCGGCATGGGGCCTCCTCCTTCGCGATCGGGTTGATGTTCGCGACGGGCGGCGTCGGCACGCTCGTCGGCACGGCATTCGCCGCGCCGGTGCAGCACCGCTTCACCGTCGGCAAGATCATGGTCTGGATCGCCTGGCTCTTCGTCATCACCTGGGTGCCGTATGCGTGGGCGCCGAACATTCTCTGGATCGGCATCGTCAACGCGCTCGGCTTCCTCTTCGTGCCGATCTACGCGACGACGCATTTCAGCTATCGCCTTGTCCTGATCCCGGACGCCTTGCAAGGGCGGGTGAACAGCGTCTTCCGGCTCGTCACGTTCGGTGCGGGGATGCTCGGCTTCGCGCTGACGGGCGTGCTGCTCCAGCGGTTCGGCCCCGTAATCACGGTCTACATCGGCGCGGTACCGGCGGCCCTGCTCGCCATCCTGACGACGATCAACCCGCAAGTCCGCCACGCCGGCCGCATCGCCGACGCCCACACGGGCTGAGGAAACCGGGGTGAACCACAGAGACACGGAGAGCACAGAGAGGGACACAAAGATGAATCTTTCTTTTTCTCTCCCCTCCTCTTCCCCTCTCTGTGTGCTCTGTGTCTCCGTGGTTCAAATCCCGTCGTTCCCTCTGGCATGGCGTGACGGTGGCTGCTAGACTGGTGTACGGACAGGGAATCCGGTCGTATCGCCGATGCATGGTGGGAGGGATTGCGGTGGAGGATCAGCAGAGACTGAATGTCGTTCGCGCGCTCATCGTCGAGTTTATCGGGACGTTCGCCCTGATCTTCGTGGGAGCGGGCGCGATCATCGCCACGGCAGGGGGCGATCTCGTCGCGATTGCGCTGGCGCACGGCCTCGCGATTGGATTGCTGGTCGCGGCGGCGGGGCATGTCTCCGGCGGCGTCTACAACCCGGCGTTGACTATCGGCCTCACCATCGCTCGCAAACTCTCCCCCGCGCTCGTTATCCCGTACATCGTGGCGCAATTGCTCGGCGCGGTCGTCGCGGCGCTCTGCCTGAAGGGGATTTTCCCCGCGGCGGCGATTACCAAAGTCAATCTCGGCGTCCCGGCGATTGGCAGCGGCATCTCGACGGGCGGCGCGTTCCTCGCCGAAGTCATCATGACCTTCTTCCTGATGTTCGTCGTCTACGGCACCGCCGTGGATGAGCGCGGGCCGCGCGCCATCGCCGGGCTTGCCATCGGCCTGACGATCACGATGGACATCTTCATCGGCGGCGGCGCGACCGGCGCGGCGATGAACCCGGCCCGGCATTTCGGCCCCGCGCTCGTCGGCAATCACTGGGCGAACTGGTGGCTCTGGTGGGTCGCCCCGATCCTCGGCGCGATTCTTGCCGCCGCGCTCTACGCGTACGTGCTGCAAGTGCAGTCCGAATCGCCGCGCCCGGACGTCCTCGACCACGAAATCCCGCGCGATCGCCGCGTCTGAACGAAGGACTGAGGACTGAGGACTGAGCATATGGAGCGATTATCGGCAGCATCCGATGTTTGCTCTTGCATTTGACATGCGAAAGGCAACGGATGGCGCTTTTCCTCAGTCCTCCGCCGCTTGCGGCGCTTGGCCTCGATCTGCACGCGATTGAGGACCTCGTCACCCGCTACGGCTGGTGGGGGGTCCTCTTCCTGATGGCGTTGCAGGGTGCGACGATGCCCGTCCCGAACGAGATCACGATGCCGCTGGCGGGGTGGCTGCTCGTCCAGTCGGTCGGCGGATCGAAGGCGCTGATCTTCTTCGCCGGGCTGGTCGGCGCGGTCGGCTGGGTGATCGGCGCGCTCGTCGCCTATGCGGTGATGGCGGTCGGCGGGCACACGCTCCTCGCGCGGCTGCGGCGGCGCTTCCCGGCGGTGGAAGGGGCGCTCGCCCGCTCCGATGCCTGGTTCGCGCGGTGGGGCGCGTGGGCGGCATTTTTCGCGCGGCTCTTGCCGATCTCGCGGACGATCATCACCCTCCCGGCGGGCGCGGCGCGCGTGCCTATCGTGCCGTTCGCGCTGGCGACGTTCGCCGGGGCGTTCATCTGGTCCACCTTCCTCGCCGGCCTCGGCTACGCGGCGGGCAGCCAGTGGGATCGCGTGCGCGGTCGCCTCGGCCAGTGGTATCTGCCGGTGACGGTGGCCGCCATTATTCTCGGCATCGTCGCGTATATCGCCATCGGCCTGCTCCGGAAGCGCCGTGCCGCATCCCGCATCGCTCCCCCTCTCCACTCGCCCACGAATGGAGAGGGGGCCGGGGGGTGAGGCTTACCCGTCGCCCAACCGGCGGATGAAGTTCGCGCGGGCGCTCGGCGCCGCCGGCGCGGGCGTGGCTGCCGCGGCGGATGGTGCGGCGGGCGCTGCGGGCGGTTGCAGGAATTGGGACGCCGCCGCGACGATCTGCTCCACCGTCAGCCCCTTCGCGACGGTGTCCGGCGCGGCGGGGAGGCCCGCGATGTCCCGCCAGATCGCGGCATGCTCCGCCTCGACGTTGTGTGCGTTGATCGCCGTCTCCAGCAAATCTTTGCTCTGGTAGAGCGGCGCGAGGCCGAGCGCGGCGGCGACCCCGGTGTCCTCGGACGAGGCGAGCAGGCGGATGGCGTCGTCGCGCGTCGTGAACGGCGGCAGGTTGTAGGCCGGGAGCGCGGGCGCGGCGGTGCCGCCGAGGCTCGCGATCGTCCGCTTCAATGCCGCTTCGTGCTCCTCCTGGTGGCGGCTGAAGGTTTGGGCGTAATCCAGTTCCGTGCCGCTGAGTAGGTTGCTGGCGAGGACGGCCTTGTAGAACGCCGTCTCGACGTACTGCAATAAGGTGAAATTGAGGATGTCCAGGTCGTTATTCAATGTGACCACCGTCGCGCCCCTTTCATTCAGCCGAGGATCGGCCCGGCGGCCGCCAGCGTCTGGTCTGGCGTCAGAATTTTCTCCACCGCGCTCGGCACGGGCGGCAGGCCATCCTGGCGGCGGAGGATCGCCGCATGCCGCGCCTCGACCTGCGCGATGCCCCCGGCAACGGCGAGGATGCCCTTATCCGCGATGTACCGCGCCGCGCCGTTGTACGCCCCGACGCCGGTCTCCTCCAGGAGGCGCAGGAAACTGACGACCGTCTTTTCGTCCGTGAAAGCGGGGAAGTTGTACGTCGCCTGCTCGCCCACGGGCGTCCTGCCCGCTTGGCCGATCCTCTGCGCGAGGAGCGTCGCATGTTCGGTTTCCTGCGCGCCGTACGCCCGCGCGTAGGCGAGGTTTTTGCCGGTCAGTTTGCCGCTGGCGATCGCGTCGCGGTAGGCGCGCGCTTCGAGATGCTCCAATGTGAGGGCGAAGTTGAGGATGGCGATGTCGTCCGGCAGATCGGCGGCGCGCGCATCAACCGGCGCGCCGGTCAGGGAACCGAGCGGGATCGCCGCGAGCGCGGTCGCGCCGAGCGTCGCCCGCAGGAACGTGCGGCGCGTCAGTTCGACATCGGGGATGTGCAAACGGTGGTCATTCACGGTTGCCTTGCTCCTTTCCTTGTCTGTGTGCGTGGTGTTCGGCAGCATGTGATGGAGAACGCGCCGCATGCGCCAGTGGATGCATGTTCCCGCTTCGCGCTTGACGCGCGGGCCGCGAATGCGGACACTGACCACCAAGCAGCACCAGCGCGAACGCGGATGGAAGGGAGGCCAACGAATGGCGGTGACGCTCGACGCCGATACGACCTTTTTACGTACCCTACCGGGCCGCTACTACTACGATCCGGCGCTCTACGCGGCGGAGCAGGGGCGCATCTTCGCGCGCCTGTGGGTCTGCGTTGGCCGCGCGGAGGAGTTGCCGGAACCCGGCATGTACCGGACGTTCGACCTGGCGAACGAGAATGTGCTGCTGCTGCGCGGGCGCGACGGCGTCCTGCGGGCGTTCCTCAATGTCTGCCGCCACCGGGGTGCGCGGCTCTGCACGGCGGCGCGCGGCCAGACGCGCAACGCGATCCAGTGCCCCTACCACGCCTGGACGTACGCGCTGGATGGCGCGCTGCTCGGCGCGCCGAACATCATGGAGATGGAGCAATTCGACCGGGGGAGCCACGGCCTGATGCCCGTCGCGCTCGATGCGTGGGCGGGGCTGATCTGGGTCAATCTGGCGGACGACCCGCCGCCGCTCCTCGCGCAGACCCGCGCGTCGGTCATGGATCGCTTCGGCGAGGAAGAGACGTTCGCCCGCTACCACCTCGAAGACCTGCGCGCCGCGAAGACGATCGAGTACAGCGTGCATGCCAACTGGAAACTGACCGTCGAGAACTTCATGGAGTGCTACCACTGCGGGCCGATGCACCCCGAACTGTGCGATTTGCTCCCCGGCTTCCGGGGCGGCGCGGCGTACCAGTCGGGCGTCGGCACCGAGTTCGCGGCGGGTATCGAAGGCTTCACCTTCTCCGGCAAGGCGAGCCGCCCGCCGCTGCCCGATCTGCCCTCGGCGGATCGGCGCAGATACTACGGCGTCGTGCCCTTGCCGAATCTCTTCATCAGCCTCCTGCCCGATCACGCCGTCATCCACACGCTCTGGCCGCAAGGGCCGGACGAAACGCGGATCGTCTGCGACTGGGTCTTCCACCCGGACGCCATCGCCGCGCCCGGTTTCGACCCGATGGATGTCGTTGAAGTCTTCGATCTCGTCAACCGGCAGGATTGGGCGGTTTGCGAACTCGCGCAGCAGGGCGTCCGCTCGAAGGTCTACGCCGATGGCGGCCTCTTCGTGCCGAGCGAGCGACATATCCGCCGCTTCAATGACTTCGTGCTGGGGGAACTGGGGATGACCTAACCCCCGGCCCCTTCCCGCGAGGAAGGGGAGTGAGCCTCCGAGGGATCGGGGCGTTTGGGGTAGGGCACGACATTAGGATTGAGTCACCCCTTCCTCGCGGGAAGGGGCCGGGGGTTAGGCAAATGGCGGCGTACGACCTCATCATCATCGGCGCGGGGAATCTGGGACTGTGGACGGCGCACCAGCTGGCGGGGCGCGGGTTCGGCAGGATCGCGGTCTGCGAGCGGACATGGGCGGGATTCGGCGCGACGACGCGGTCGGCGGGCGTCGTGCGGCAGCAGGGCGGCTCCGAGACGGCGATCAAACTCGGCATCTGGTCCCGCGAACGCTACCTCGACCTCGGTGCGGAACTGGGGCTGGATAGCGGCTTCACCGAGACCGGCTACTACGTCCTCGCGGAAACGGAGGCGGAGAAGGTCGCCTTCCTCGACCTCGTTGATCTGCGCCGCGCCTGCGGCATGGAGAACGAATGGATAGACGCCGCCGAGGGGCGCCGGCGATTCCCCGGCCTCGATTGGGAAAACCTGCTCGGCGCGACGTACACCGCGAACGACGGGTATGTCCACCCGCCGATTGTCGCGCGCAACATCACCTTCGCGGCGGCGCGGCACCCGGCGGTTGATGTTTTCGAGCGCTGCACCGTCGAGGGGATCGAGCAGCGCGGCACTACGTACATCGTGCGGACGACGCGCGGCGCCTTCGAGTCCGACCGCGTGTTGGATGCGGGCGGGCCGCGCGGCGCGCGGTCAATCGGCGCGATGGTCGGCGTCGAGGTGCCGGTTGCGGCGGCGCGGCACCTCGTCGTCACGTACCCGGATGTCCCGCCATTCCCGATGTTCTTCGCGCTGGCGAAGGGCATCTACGTGCGCCCGGAGGAGCAGGGCGCGCTGCTCGGCCTCAGCAACCCCGACGAGCAGGCGGACCACTCCGGCCGCTATCAACTCGATTTCGACTGGGACTACTTCGAGGAGATGCGCCCGGCGTGGGAGTCGGTCTTCCCGGCGCTCGCCGGGCAGCGCGTCTCGCGGTCGTGGGCGGGTTCGATTGATTACACGCCGGACCATCTGCCGATCATTGACCAGCCGCGCGAGGGGTTCTACGTCCTCGCGGCGGGCGGGCACGGCATGATGTGGGGCCCGGCGCTCGGCATGAAGATGGCCGAATTGATCGCGGACGGCGCGGTGCGCGATCTGCCTGCGGACGAAATTCGCCTCGGCCGCTTCCGCCCCGGATACGTGCATCACGACGCCATCGCCCTGCCCTTCCCGACGGCCTAACCCCCGGCCCCCGCCCGCCCGGGACGGGGGGGGGGGGGGCCGAAACAGGCCGGAGACCCACACCCCCCCCCCCACCCCTCACACACCCCCCCCACACCCGCCGCGGGCGGGGGGGGGGGGGGGCCGCAC
>JAICIL010000206.1 GCA_025924435.1 Chloroflexia bacterium
AGGCGGCAGAGCGCGGCGCGGGAGACGATTCCCGCTCGCCCGACCGTGCGCGAGCAGGCGATGGCGCAGCAAGTCGCGACGGCCGCGAGTGCCGCCGACGGGTGAAATGCCCGGCACGGGCGCGTCCACGCCCGCGGGCGATTCCGCACAAGCCGTCGCATGCATCGCGTATACTGCTCGAATGGACAATCGTTTCGCCGCGCCCGCACTGCACGCAACCGCGCTCGTCTGCCCACATTGCGGCAGCGCCGAACTGACGCGGGACGCGGAGCATCCGCACGAATTCGTCTGCGCGCACTGCCGGACGCGCTCCCGGATGCTGCCGCGCCAGGGCATGCTGCTGGTACTCGGCTGGATCTGCCCGGAGTGCGGGCACGACAACGAGCGCGGCAACCGCTTCTGCACCCGGTGCGGCACGCCGCTGACGAAGCCGTGCCCAAACTGCGGCGCGGCAATGCGGGTGGCTGACAAGTTCTGCAACGCCTGCGGCAAGACGCGCACGCAACTTGTCGCCGAGTGGTACCGCGCGGGCAAGGGCGCGCTCGACGCGGGCCGACCGTGGGAGGCGATCCCGCCGCTCCAGCGATTGGTCGCCCTCGATCCGTCGTACGGAGATGCGCGGGCGCTCCTCGAACGCGCGACCCGCGCCGCCGCCACACCGCCCGCGCCGCTCCCCGCCGATGCGCCCTCACCGGCGGCCGTCGCCGTGCGCGAGGCGGTCGCCAGCCTGAAACGCGAGAAGCGGCGGGGGCGGGCACTTGCCCGGCTCGCGGTTGTCTGTGCGGGGCTGCTCCTGCTCATCGTCGCCGTCTCCGCGCTCGTCGGGCTGCTCCTGCATTCGCTCGCCTTCGGCGTCCTCTTCTTCCTCTTTGTCTTCGCGCTGATCGTCGCGAATGTCTGGATCGGGCTGCACAACTTCTGACGCTTGATTGCATTCACCGCCACGATCTTGATTTTATCAATAGTATCATCAATAATATTGGCAATCGGCCGCTGATCGGTTAATCTTTGTGCGTACCGATGCGGTCTCGGCGCGGAGATGGGACAGGGTTCATGCAGACAGCGACAATGGGGACAACCATCAACGCGCCGACGAACCGCACGCCGATCACGGCGCTCCTCATCGCCAATGTGATCTCGCTGCTCGGCAGCATGCTGACGCTGATCGCGCTGCCGTGGTTCGTCCTCCAGACGACGGGGAGCGCGGCGAAGACGGGGATCACGGGCGGCTTCGTCGCGCTCCCGGCTCTTATCGTCGGGGTGTTCGGCGGCACATTGGTGGATCGCCTCGGCTATAAGCGGTCGAGCGTAATCGCGGACGTGGTGAGCGGCGTCGGCATCGCCTGCGTGCCGCTCCTCTATCACACGATCGGCCTCGCCTTCTGGCAACTGCTCGCGCTCGTCTTCGTCGGCAACCTGCTCGCCATCCCCGGCCTGACCGCCCGCCGCGCGATGCTGCCGGAACTGGCGGTATTGGCACGCTGGCGGCTCGAAGGGGTCAACGCGTCGTTCGAGGGCGTTCAGTATCTCTCGCTGCTGCTCGGCCCGCCCATCGCCGGGTTGCTGATCGCCGTGATCGGGGCGAGCAACGTCCTCTGGCTGGACGCGGCCTCCTTCGCGGCGTCGGCGGTCGTCGTCGGCGCGCTGATCCCGCGCGTCGCGTCCGGGACGAAGGATGCGGCGCGCGGCAAATACCGTGACGAGTTCCTCATGGGGCTGCGCTTCCTGCGCGGCGACCGCCTGCTGCTCGCGCTCGCGATCGGCCTCGCGATCAGCAACATGCTCGGCAGCCCGTTCTTCGGCGTCATCCTGCCCGTCTTCGCGAAGCAAGCGTACGGGAGCGCGGCGAAACTCGGCATTATCGTCGCGGCGACGGGCGCGGGGCAGGTGATCGGCGCGGCACTCTACGGCGCGATCGGCCACCGGCTGCCCCGCCGCACCCTCTGGATCGCCGCGTTCATCGTTGTGCCGCTGCCGTGGATGCTCCTCGTTTTCACCACGTCCCTGCCATTGATCGTCGGCGCGCTCGCCGTGAGCAGCGTCGTCGCCGGGCCGACCAATCCGCTCCTGGTGACGATCCGGCACGAGCGCATCCCGCGGGCGCTACGCGGGCGCGTCTTCAGCACCTTTTCCGCGATAGCCACCGCCGCGCAGCCGCTGGGGCTGGCGGTGGGCGGCTTCGCCGTCCAGGCCTTCGGCCTGCACGGCACGATTGTCGCCCTGACGCTCGCCGAACTCGCCCTCGGCATCGCGATGCTCTTCATGCCCGCGCTGCACGACATGAACCGGGGCGAGGAAACGTCGGTCGGTTTCGCATCACGGAGGGGATGATGCTCGCGGTCCTGCGTCGCCGGAATTTCGCCCTGCTCTGGGCCGGTGGGCTGATCTCGCTCCTGGGCGACTGGACACTGATCGTCGGCCTGCCGCTCTTCGTCTACGCCCTCACCGGTTCCACGTTGGCAACGGGCACGACCTTCATCGCCGGCCTCATCCCCCGCGTCCTCCTCGGCTCGATCGCGGGGGTCTTCGTGGATCGTTGGGACCGCAAGCGAACGATGGCGCTCACCGATCTCCTGCTCGCGATGTGCCTGCTCCCCCTCTTCGCGGTGCATAGCGTGGATCGGTTGTGGATCGTCTACCTCGTCCAGTTCGCGGAGTCATCCATCGTCCAGTTCTTCCGGCCGGCAGAGGGGGCGATTCTGCCACAGCTCGTGGGCGAGGAGGAGCTGATATCCGCGAATTCCCTGACGGCGACGAGCGAGACCCTCGCGCGGCTCGTCGGCCCGCCGGTTGGCGGTTTCATCTTTGCGTTCGTCGGGCTGAATGGCGTCGTCGTTTTCGACTCCGCCTCTTTCCTCGTCGCCGCTGTGCTGATCGCGCTGATCAGCACGCATACACGACCGGAGCGCGCCGCCGACGCCGCCGCGAACCGACCCGGCGCAGCCTGGGGCGCGGTCTGGCGCGAATGGCGCGACGGCCTGCGCCTCGTGCCGGGCGACCCATTCCTCGCCATGCTCTTTATCTTCATCGCCATCACCGGCATTGGCGAAGGGATTATCTCGACGCTTTTCGTGCCCTTCGTGACCAGAGTGCTGGGCGGTAACGGACTCGACTTCGGCTGGATCCTCTCGGCGCAGGCGGTTGGTGGCCTGGCGGGGAGCCTCATCATTGGCCATCTGGGCCAGAGGGTTGCGCCCTCGCGCATGCTCGGCATGACCGCCGTGCTCTTCGGGTTCGCCGATCTGGCCGTTTTCTATTATCCATACTTCGTGCCCGGCACGCTGCTCGCACTCCTCTTCATGGTCATCGCGGGCATCCTTGCCACCGGGATGGTGGTGAGCCTGCTCACGATGGAGCAGACCGCGGTATCGGACGCCTATCGCGGGCGCATCCTCGGCGCATTCGGGACGACGGGCGCGCTCTTGCGACTCGTCGGCTCGGTGATTGCGGGGCTGCTGGGCGACCGTCTCGGCATCGTGCCCGTCATCAGCGTGCAGGGCTTCGGGTATATCGTGGCGGGGGTGATGGTGCTCGTGGTAGTATGCCGCGCCGGTATCGCGGTTCTCCCCCGTTTCGCCGCATCCAACGAATCATGAAACCGGATCGCAACGGAGGCGATAATGCTCGCGGTCTTGCGGCAACGGAACTTCTCGCTCTTCTGGCTCGGGCAACTGATCTCGATCTTCGGCGACTGGGTGCTGTTGATCGCGCTCCCTTTCTACATCTTCGACCTCACCGGCTCCGCGCTGGCGACGGGGGCGATGTTCATGGCGTCGAATCTGCCGCGCGTGCTGCTCGGCTCGGTCGCGGGCGTCTTCGTGGACCGCTGGGACCGCAGGCGGACGATGATCGCCGCCGACCTGCTGCGCGCGGCCCTCATGCTCGTTTTGCTGACGGTGCATTCCGTCCACTGGCTCTGGATCGTCTATCTCGTCGCCTTCACGCAGGCGACGATCGCGCAGTTCTTCAGCCCCGCGAAGAACGCCGTCATCCCGCTGCTCGTCGGCGAGCGGGACCTGATCCCGGCAAACTCGCTCAATTCGCTGAGCGGCGAGTTGACGCGCCTGACCGCGCCCGCGCTCGGCGGCCTGCTCTTCGGGCTGTTCGGCCTGGCGAGTGTCGTCTGGATTGATAGCGCGTCGTTCCTCATCTCGGGACTGCTGATCGCCTGCATCGCCCTCCCCGCGCGCGGCGTGGATACTACAGCGCGGGGCACATCGTGGAGAGCCGTTCTGGGGGAATGGCGGGACGGCATGCGGCTGATGCGCACCGACCCGACGATCACGGCGATCTTCGCGACGATAGCCACGGCGATGATCGGCGAGGGGTTCTTCTCTACCCTGATGGTGCCGTTCGTCAAGGACGTGCTGCGCGGCGGCCCGCAGGATTTTGGCTGGTTGGTGAGTGCGCAGGCGATTGGCGGGCTGATCGGCAGCCTCTTCATCGGTCGGATCGGCAAGAGGGTGCGACCGAGCGTCCTCATCCCGATCAGCGGCATCCTCTTCGGGCTATTCGATATCGCGCTCGCCAATCTCCCCGGTCGTGGTGGCCTGCCGCTGCTTCCCGTCGCCCTCGCGGCGATTGCACTCGCCGGCGCCCCGGTGGTCGGCTTTTCGGTCGGCCTCCAGACGCTCCTGCAAGCGAGCGTTGCGAACGACTATCGAGGGCGCGTCTTCGGCGCCTATGCAACGACGGTCGCGTTCATGACGCTTGTCGGCCAGGGCATCAGCAGCGTGCTTGGCGATCGCCTCGGCATCGTCCCCGTTTTCACACTTGCCGGCACCTTCGAGCTTCTCGGCGGCCTCGTTGCCCTCGTCCTCCTGCGCCGGTCATCACACATCGCGGCGGAGGCCTCACGAACCACGGACCTGGCGGCAATGGCCACTGAAGACTGAACCGCCAAGACGCCAAGGACCCTTGGCGTCTTGGCGGTTCGATTCCCTATCGTCGCGTGCCGACGCCATAGAGGAAGAAGGTCGCCGTCTCGCGGACGTCTATCGTGAGGCCTGTGCGGGCGCAATGGGCGGCGAGGGCGTCCGGGTCGTAGAAGTTCTTGACGATCTGGTAGGAGCGCCCGTCGTTCAGTTTGCGCGTCATCACCTGCGCGCCCTCATCGGGGAGGACGTGATTCTTCGCGGTCGTCGTCGGCTCGCGGCGGCCATCCACGAAGAAGATCTTACCGCCGGGCCGGAGCGCGCCCGCGACCGCCGCGAGGAAGCCGTCCAGCCGCTCGGTCGGCACATGCGAGATCCAGAAGCCGAAGCAGACACCATCGTACTGTCGGTCGGGCCGCCACGCGAAGAGGTCGGCGATTACGTAGGAGACGTTGTCGCTCCCAACTTTCGCGCGGTTGATCGCCACCATCTCCTCGGAGGCGTCCACGGCGGTGATGGAATCCGCCGTCTTCAGCAACCGCTCCGTCCAGATGCCGGTGCCGGGCGCGAGTTCGAGTATGTCGCCGGTGAAGTCGAGCGCGTCGAATGCGGCGTAGACTTCGTGCATCTCCGCGAACCAGCGGCCGTTCTGCTCCGCGCCGTGATCGTACCGCCCCTGCCGGTACCACCACTCGTCATATTCGGCGGCGCGCGCCCGGTAGTAGTCCACCATGTCGGTCAGCACATCGGGCGCAACGGTGTCGGTCATTTGTTCCCTACCCCCCGGCCCCCTCCCGACGCGGGAAGGGGGACTCAGTTCCAATATCGTGCCCTGCCCCACACGCCCCGATCTTCACGAGGTTCGCTCCCCCTCCCTTTTCGGGAAGGCGGGCGCCCTCTGGGCAACGGGGGGTGAGGTTCTCCATATCACAACACGCCCCTGATCGCCGCGCGCGCGGCATCCATCGGCACATCGCGGCGCGGGGCGATGCGCGCATCGTCCGGGCTTCCCGCCGGGAGGAGCCAGGTCGTTGTGCCGCCGACGGTCTTCTTGTCCCGCGCAATGTAGGGCAGGACGCGCTCGATGTCGAGCGACAGGCCGAGATCGGCGGCGCGGCGCGGCAGCCCGAAGGCGTCGAGCAGCGCGCCGTATGCCGCCGGGAGATCGGCGGTGCAGGCATCCAGCATCGCCGCGAGCGCCGCCTCCGCGCGCAGGCCGAGGGCGACCGCCTCGCCGTGGAGCAGCGGCGTCCCCCCGCCCGCCGATGCATTCGCGAGCGCCGCCGCCTCGATGGCGTGCCCCGCCGTGTGCCCGGTGTTCAGGATGGCGCGCAGCCCCGTCTCCTCCCGCTCGTCGCCGCGCACGACGGCGAGTTTCAGCGCGACATTGCGGGCGATCACGCTCGTCAGGGCCAGCGGGTCGCCCGCGACGAGCGGCGCGGCCCGCTCCCGCAGCGTCGTCAGGAGCGTCGGCGCGCGGACGCCCGGCACGCTCCCCTCGACGAAGGCATGCTTGACGATCTCCCCCCAACCCGAACGCCTCTCGCGCTCCGGCAATGTCGCGAGGCACGCCGGGTCCACGAGGACGAGATGCGGCTGGTAGAACGCGCCGACGAGATTCTTCCCGGCGGCCAAGTCCACCGCCGTCTTGCCGCCGACGCTCGAATCCACCATCGCGAGGAGCGTCGTCGGTATCTGCACGAGCGGTAGCCCCCGCAGGTAGGTCGCCGCGACGTACCCGGCGAGGTCGCCGACGACCCCGCCGCCGAGCGCGATGATCGCCGTCTTCCGGTCCGCGCCCGCCGCCGCGAGCGCGCCGTAGAGCGACGCCGCCCGGTCGAGGCTCTTGCTCGCCTCCCCGGCGGGCACGGCCAGCGTCGCTTTCGGCGGGAGCGACGACGCGGCCAACAAGCCGCGCACGCGGTCGCCGAGCGCCGCATCCACGCGCTCGTCGGTGACGAGAACGACGCCGGAAAGCCCACCGGGCCAGCGCGCCGCGAGCCGCTCCGGCAACTGACCGAGCAGCCCGTAGCCGACAGCGAGGTGCGAGGCGTGCGACGTGGTCTCGAACCGATCCTCCCAGAGCGCGGCGGGTTCCCCGCGCACGAAGGCGGCGAGCAGACCGGCGACCGCGTCCGGCGCGCGCCCCTCGGTATCGAGCGCGACATCCGCCCGCGCATAGTCGGCGGCACGCCGCACGGTCATTGCCTGGAGGGCAGCCAATGGCTCGGCCCCGGCGAGCAGGGGACGCGCCGCGACATCCCGCCCATCGCGCCGCGCGTGCTCCTCCAAGCGGCGGAGCAGCGTCTCCGGCGACGCGCCGAGATGGACGACGAGCGCGTCCCGCCGCATCACCGGCCAGTTCGCTTCCACCGTCACCACCCCGCCGCCCGTGGCGACGACCGCATGTGGCTCCCGGCAAGCGTCCGCAAGCGCGGTGGATTCGAGCGCGCGGAAGGCCGCCTCGCCGTCCTCCGCGAAGATGCGCGGGATCGGCTTCCCGGCCCGCCGCTCCAGGACCTCGTCCGAATCCACCGCCCGCCAGCCGAGCCGTTCGGCCAGCCGCCGCGCGACCGTGCTCTTCCCGCTCCCGCTCAGCCCAACCAGCACAATCCGCTGATATCGCAACGAAAAACTCCTAACCACAGAGGCGCAGAGAACACTGAGAAGGAGAAGAGGGGAAGAAAAGATAACGGAGATCGCTCGTCGTTCTCTTCGTTCTCCGCCCTTCCTCTGTGTTCTCTGTGCCTCTGTGGTTCAATCCGACCCCCTCAGAAGATGTGGCCGAAGTCGGTGGTGAAGACGTATTCGTTCTCGCTCCACGGTTGCCGCCAGGAGTCGTCGGCGAAGCGGGCGAGGCGGAAGGGCGTGAGGTCCACGGCGGGCGGCTGGCCAGTGATCACCTGCGCCATGCACTCGCCGATGGCGGGAGCCTTCTTGAAGCCCGCGCCGCTGAAGCCGACCATCATGAAGAGGCCCGCCACAGCCGGCGCGCGGTCGAGGATCGGATGGGTGTCCGGCGACATGTCGTAGAGGCCCGCCCAACCGGTGAGGAAACGCGCCTCCCGCATCGGCGGCATGCGCGCGGCGATCTGGGCGATGGCCGCCGCGCCGTACGCCGCGTCCACCGTCGCATCGTAGGTATCGGGGTCCACATAGGAGTGATGCTCCGCCGTCGCCACGCCCATCAGCG
>JAICIL010000207.1 GCA_025924435.1 Chloroflexia bacterium
CCCCTCTCGCCGGACGAAGTCCTACCCGACTTCGACATCCATGACCTGCGGCACACGCACGCAACTCACCTATTGCAGGATGGCTGGTCGGTCGCCGTGGTATCACGTCGCCTCGGCCACGCGAATCCCGGCATCACCCTGACGATTTACGCGCACGCCCTCTCGGACGTGCAGGGCGACGACATGCGCACGCCCGCCGCCTTCGCCTTTGCTGGCATGGCCTGAAAATGCCGGTGAAGTAACGGTGAAGTGATCGCCCGAACATGCGAAAACCGCCTCAGCATGTGGGGCGGTTTTCCTTGCTATCACTGGGTTTTTCTGGTCGGGGCGAGAGGATTTGAACCTCCGACCCCCTGCTCCCAAAGCAGGTGCGCTACCGGGCTGCGCCACACCCCGAATGGATACCAGCATAGCCGATGCAGCCCCAACGGTCAACCGGCGGGCAATGTGTGATACGCTATCGCTCGATCACGTCACATGGCGCCGGGGAGGAATGCGGGGATGTTCATACACGCGGGAAAGCCGATGCGCGGCCAGTCGCAGCCCGCGCGCGGCGCAATCGCCGGTTTGCCGCAGCTGCGGGTGTCGCGCCATCCGGTCGTCGCGCATAAATTGACGATCTTGCGGGATATGACGACGGACAGCGCCACCTTCCGGCACGCGATGACCGACCTGACCGTCTGCCTCGCATACGAGGCGCTGGCGGGGATGCACCCGACGCCCACGCGCGTCCGGACGCCGTTGGAGGAGACGGAAGGGACGATGCTCAGCGAGCGATTCGCGATTGTGCCCGTCCTCCGCGCCGGCCTCGGGATGGTGGACGGCTTTCTCACGCTCTTCCCCTCCCTCCAGGTGTGGCACATCGGCCTCTACCGCGACGAGGCGTCGCTCCAGCCCGTCACGTACTACAACCGGCTGCCCGGCCTCGCGACGGTGGACACCTGCTTCGTCCTCGACCCGATGCTGGCGACGGGCGGCAGCGCGGTGAAGACGATCGCGATCCTCAAGGAGTGGGGCGCGCGGAGCATCTCCTACGTCGGCATCATCGCCGCGCCGTACGGTGTCCAACGGCTCGCGGACGCCCATCCCGATGTCCCCATCCATGTCGCCGCGCTCGACCGCGCGTTGAACGAGGACGGCTACATCGTCCCCGGCCTCGGCGACGCGGGCGACCGGCTCTACCGGACGAGCGGCGACCTCCCGCCACCGGGCGATCACGAGCCATGAGAGCGGCGTGCCGCGCCGTTTTCGTCCCCGCAGGCGTCGTACCGATCCGTGACCGATGAAGGAGGAACATGATGGCGGACAGCACAAATGGCGGCACGCTCACCATCCGGGGGGGCACGCTCGTCACCGAGACGGCGCTCGTCCGCGCCGACCTGCTGATCGAGGGCGAGCGGATTGTCGGGATCGCATCGGACGCGGGCACGCGCGCGGCGGGGCGCACCATTGATGCGACGGGGCTGCTCGTCCTCCCCGGCGGGGTGGATGCCCACGTCCACGCGCGCGACCCCGACGAACCGCTCATCGAAGGATTCCATACCGCGACGATGGCCGCCGCCGCCGGTGGCATCACGACGATCATCGAGATGCCGCAGGCCGAACCGCTCGCGGCGGACGGCGAGACCTTCCGCATCCGGCGGGAGGCGGCGGAGCGGAACGCGGTGATTGATGTCGCGATGTACGGCGCGGTCGTCGGCAGTAAAACCGTACCGGACGATCTCGCCGCGATGCGCGAGGCGGGGGCCATCGCGTTCAAGGCGTTCATGGTCGGCGGGTCGGCGGGGATGGTGCCGGTCAGCGATTCCGACATCATGCGCACCCTCGAAGCGCTCCGCGATACCGGCATGATCTTCACCGTCCATGCGGAGAATGCCGATCTCGTCGCGGACGGTATCCGGCGGATGCGGGAGGCGGGGCGCGTCGAGCCGCTCGCCCATGCACGGTCGCGGCCCGCCCCGTACGAGGCCGAGGCGGTGCAGCGCGCGATATTTCTCGCCGAAGTGACGGGCGGGCGGCTGCATATCGCGCACGTCTCCTGCCAGCTCGCGCTCGAATTCATCCAGGCCGCGAAGGCGCGTGGCGTGCGTGTGACCGCCGAGACCTGCCCGCAGTACCTCGTCATGGATGTCTCCGACCTCGCGCGCAAGGGCGGCTTCGCGCGCTGCGCCCCGCCCTTGCGGACGCGCGGCGATGTCGAGGCGATGTGGCGCGGCCTCGCCGACGGCGCGCTCGATTTCGTCTGCTCCGACCACTGCGGCTACACCATCGAGTCGAAGGAAGCGGGCTGGAACGACATTTTCGACGCGCCGCAGGGCCTCTCGGTCATCCAGCACATGCTCCCCGTCGTCTACGACAACGCGATCAATGTGCGCGGCTGGTCGTGGCCGGCGATCGTCCGTCGGACGGCGACAATGCCGGCGCGCCTCTTCGGCCTCGCCCCGCGCAAAGGCGCGCTCGCCATCGGCGCGGACGCGGACATCGTGCTCTACGACCCGACCGGGGAGGCGACGATCACGCGGGACGGCCTGCTGACGCGCCAGAAGTGGTCGGCCTTCGAGGGGCGGACGTATCGCGGGCGCGTCGTCCGCACGCTCGTCCGGGGCCGGGAGGTCTACCGGGACGGCGCGATCGTCGCAGGCGCGGGCGACGGGCGATTCCTCACCCCGGCGTACGCGCGCGGCGAGGCGGTTCCCGCATGAGCCAATCGGCATCGTCCGTCTTCACGCTGCGCGGCGGCACGATCATTGACGGCACCGGCTCACCCGGCGTCCGCGCCGATCTGCGGATCGAGGGCGACCGCATCGCCGCCGTCGCGCCGTCCCTCCCGACGGTCGGCGCCGTCGTGGACGCCGACGGCCTCGCGATCGCGCCGGGATTCATTGATATGCATTCCCACTGCGACCTGATGGCGCTCTTCGCGCCCGCCGTCAGCCCGAAAATCCGCCAGGGTATCACGACGGACCTGATCGGCCAGGACGGCCTCGGCGAAGCGCCGGTGCGGCCCGAAGGGGTCGCGCACTGGCGGACGCACCTCTCCGGCCTCAACGGCGACCCGTCGCCCGAGTGGCACTGGCAATCCTTCGCCGACTACTTCCCGCAGTGCGCGGGCGCGGCGACGAACATCGCCGCGCTCGTCGGGCACGGGACGATCCGCAACTATGTGATGGGCATGGAGAACCGCGCGCCGACGCCGGACGAACTCGCGGCGATGCGCGACACGCTCGATGCCAGCATCCGCGCCGGCGCCTGCGGCCTCTCGACGGGCCTGATTTACACGCCGTGCGTCTATGCGGAAACCGACGAACTGGTCAGCCTCGCGGCGATCGTCGCGCGGCACGCCTCGTTCATGATCTTCCACATGCGCTACGAGGGCAAGGCGATCGAGAAAGGGATGGGCGAAGTCTTCGCGATCGGGCGGCGATCCGGCGGGCACATGCACATCTCGCACTTCAAGGCGCGGGGCCGCTGGGTCTGGGGCAAGGCGGACCGGCTGCGCGCACTGGTTGACGACGCCCGCGCATCCGGCCTGACCGTGACCGCCGATCAGTACCCCTACACGGCGGGCAGCACGATGCTCGGCGCGCTCCTCCCGCCGTGGATCCACGCGCTCGGCATTGACGGCATGACGGAATTGCTCCGCACACCCTCGCGTCGCGACGAAATCAAGGCGCAGATCGAGCAGGGCCGCGACGATTGGGAGAGCACCGTCGTCGCGGGCAGTTACGATGTCATCTTCGTCGCGAGCGTGAAGAACCCGGCGCACGAGGCGATGGTCGGCAAGACGCTCTCGCAGATCGCGCGGCTCTGGGAGATGGAGCCGTACGACGCCGTCGTCAAACTGCTCGTCGAGAACGACTACGCGGTCGGCATGGTGCATCACCTGATGGACGAGGAGGACGTGAAGACGCTGATGACCGCCCCCTGGCTCGCGCCGGGCACGGACGGGCTGATGGGCGGCAAACCGCATCCCCGCACGTACGGCACCTACCCGCGCATCCTCGGCCATTATGTCCGCGACCTCGGCCTGATGCCGCTCGAAGAAGCAATCCGCAAGAGCACATCGCTCCCCGCGCGGATCATCGGCCTCAAAGATCGCGGCGTGATCCGCCCCGGCGCGTTCGCCGACCTCGCGCTGTTCGAGCCGGATCGGATCGCCGAAACCGCGACGTACGACGACCCGCGCCAGTTCCCAATCGGCATCCCGTATGTCTTCGTCAACGGGCAACCCGCCGTCTGGCAGGATGCACAGACCGATGTGCGCGCCGGCCGAACGCTGCGCCGCGAAATTCCTTCGCCGGTCTCGCCGGTCAGCGCGGCTTCCGGATAATATTCTCGCGAATCACCACGCGCGGATTTTTCCGATGGTAGCAGGGCTTTCCAGCCCGCCATTCAGCGCGGTGAGGCAGGCTGGAAAGCCTGCTACCACCCTCATTCTGGTGCGGTGTGCAACCGTAGCAGGCGATCAGGGTGTAACCGTGGCACGGCGGACGACCGCCTCCGCGAGCACGCGCGTCGGGTCAATCACCGGCACGGATGCGTCACCGTCGCGGAAGACGAGCGGCAGTTCGGTGCACCCGGCGATCAACGCTTCCGCGCCTTGTTCGACGAGATACGCGGCGGCCTCCAGAAGCAGATCGGTCGTCTCTCGCCCGGTCGCTCCCGCCTTCACGCGGTGGATCGCGCCCATCACGACGCGCTCCTGCAGGTCGTCGTTCGGCACGACGACCTCGATGTGATGTTTGGCGAACCACTCCTGGTACAGCCCGCTCGCGACGGTGCCGCTCGTCGCGAGCAGGCCGACGCGCTCGATGGACGGATGCGCGATCTCGACCGCCGAAGCGGTCTCGTCCATCATGTGGATGAACGGCACGGTGATCGCGCGTTCGATAGCGGGAAAGAAGGCGTGCGCCGTGTTGCATGGCACGGCGATGAACGACGCATCCATCGCGACTAATTGGGCCGCGCCGCGCGCCAGCCAGGGCGTCGGGTCCTCGCCACCATGCAGCAGTGCGGTCGAGCGGTCGGGCACCGTTGGATCGGCCCAGATGACGACGTGCAGGTGCTCCTGATCGCGCGTCGCGGGCGTCGCGGCGATGATCTTCGCGTACAAATCGGCGGTCGCGGCGGGTCCCATCCCGCCGAGAATGCCCACAATCGGTCGTTGCATGCGCGCTCCTCTCTCTGCTGCGAACAGTATACGGTGTCCGGGCCGTGGTATCCTTATCGCGGCGAAATGAGGGCAAGAATGACCGACAGCCAGGCACCGATCACAACTGAACAGGCGACGGTGACGGATGACGCCCTGAACCGCTATCTCTATGGCGCGGACCCGACCGAGCGGATCGTCGCCGTCGAGCGCGGCGGGCCGGATCGGATGCGCGTCTACCGGCGGGTCGAGGGCCGCGTGGTGGAGGAACGCGCGTCGTTCCGGCCTTGGCTCCTGATGACGCATGAACCCGTGTGGGCGGACATCGCGGGCGATGTGCGCGCGACGCGGTTGGCGGGCGACGCGGACTATTGCTGGTTCGTCGAGTGCCGGAACTGGAATGTCTTCCAGGATGCGCGCGGCCGCCTGCGCGACGCGGGCGATGAACCGCTCGTCTTCAACTCGCCGATCCAGCAATACCTCACGAGCGCGGGGCGGACGCTTTTCAAGGGGATGGTCTACGAAGACCTGCTGCGGATGCAACTCGACATCGAGGCGACCTCGCTCGATCCGCTCGCGCCCCACGCCCGCATCTTCCTCGTCAGCGTCCGCACGAGCGCGGGCGACGAGCGGTTGTTCGGCGCGGCGGGTGAGGACGAGGCGACGATTTTCGAGGACCTGACGGCGTTCATCCGCGATGTTGACCCGGATGTGATCGAGGGCCACAACATCTTCAATTACGATCTCCCCTACTTCCTCGCGCGGGCGGCGGCGAACGGTAAGACGCTGCCGTGGGGGCGCGACGGTTCGCCGCTCCGCCCCGGCACTAGCGCGCGCACGCAGTTCAAGGTGGGCGCGCGCTCGATCCCCTATCAGCAGCACTTCATCTACGGGCGGCACATCGTTGACACGTACCAGCAAATCCAGCGGTACGACGTGGCGGGGAACTTCTCCAGTTACGGCCTCAAGAATGTCGTAGAAGCGCTCGGCTACACCCGCGAGGGTCGCGAGTTTATCCCCGGAGAGGCGATCGCCCGCGTCTGGGAGGAAGACCGCACGCGCGTCGTGCGGTACGCGCTGGATGACGTGCGCGACGTGGCGATCCTCAGCGACCTCTGCGTGCCGACGGAGTTCTACCAGTCGCAGATCGTGCCCGATGCCCTGCAGGACATCGCGACGGGCGGCCCCGGCGAGAAGATCAACGACTTGATGGTGCGCATCTACCTCGGCGAGCGGCAATCCATCCCGAAGCCGGAGCCAGCGCGCGACTATCCGGGCGGCTACGCGGACGTGCTGCGCGCCGGTGTCTTCACGCCGGTCGTCAAGTGCGATGTCGCGAGCATGTATCCGAGCATCATGCTCACCTGGCGCATCGGGTCGCGGCGCGATCCGCTCGGCGTCACATTGCCGCTCCTGCGGACGCTGACGGAGCGACGGCTGCACGCGAAGGCGGAGGCCCGCCGCGCGACGGGGCGCGAGCGCGGCTACTGGCAGGGCATCCAGGGCAGTTTCAAGGTGCTCATCAACTCGTTCTACGGCAATCTCGGCTACTCGCGCGCCTTCTTCAACGATTTCGGCGCGGCGGAAGACGTGACGCTGCGCGGGCAGGAGATCATCAAAGCCGTCGTGCGCGAACTCGAAGCGCACGGCGCGACGCCGATTGAGGTGGACACCGACGGCGTCTACTTCGTGCCGCCCGCCTCCGTGCCCGCCGAGGAAGCGGCCGAGGAAGTCTTCCTCGAACGGATCGCCGGGGCATTACCGGCGGGCATCGAACTCGCCTACGACGGCTCGTATGCCGGCATGGTCTCGCTGAAGATGAAGAACTACGCCCTCATCGAGCGCGATGGGCGGACGATCATGAAGGGGAGCAGCCTCCGCAGCCGCCGCGAGGAACCGCTCCTGCGCCAGTTCCTCCAGGAGGCGGTCACGCTCTTTGTTGAGGGATCGAAAGAAGCGGTGCGCGAATTATATCTCAAATTCGCCGGCCGCATCCAGCGCAAGGAGTACGACCCGCGCGCAATTTGCCGCTGGGAGACCGTGACGGAGAAGACCTTTTCGAGCGACAGCAACCGGCGGCTCGCGGAGGCGGCGCGCGGTGTCGCCGTCGGTGAGCGATTGGAAGTCTATCAGCGCGTGGATGGCAGCCTCGGCCGACTGGAAAACTACGCCCGCGACGAGGACACGAACTACCTGCTCCGCCGCCTCCGCGACATGGCCGACCGCTTCACCGACCTCTTCGAGGACGCCCGCGATCACGACTACCACTTCCCGCTGCTGAGCGCGACGAGCGACCTCGCCGCCGCCCGCGACGCGCGCCCGGTCAAGCAACTGGGACTCTTCTGAACGCAACAAAAACGCCACCGAATCGGTGGCGTTTTCATCGTCTATTGAGAGAAGAATGGTAGCGGGGGTGGGATTCGAACCCACGACCTTTGGGTTATGAGCCCAACGAGCTGCCGCTGCTCCACCCCGCGACACGAACAAGGCTGAGGAGGCAAAGACGAGAGGGAGGCTGGTGAGGCGGGGGGTGCCGCGCGCGAGGGCCGCGCTTCCCGGGCGGTTGCCCGCCCAGTACTCCGCCGGCGCTGGCGGGGGGCACGACCGGGTTCGGGATGGGACCGGGTGGTTCGCCGCCGCGTTCGCTCACGCCCGGCACCCCCCCATCCACCAGCGGACGACGCACCCCACCCGGCGCACGGTGGGGACTCCTCCCCGTCTCCGTCCGCCTTGCGGCAGCGCGCAGTCTATACTCCAGTCGGCAATGTGAGAAGAAGCAAGCAAGAAAAGAGTGGGCCACCGAGGGGCGGCGACGTGGGCCACCCCCACGCCCGGATGGCATGACCGCCCTCGCCCATGCGCACCGCTCCGCTCCAACGGTTGCCCGCTGTCCACGCGCGGCCGCTCGACCCG
>JAICIL010000208.1 GCA_025924435.1 Chloroflexia bacterium
CGCTTTACGGAATCGCGCCGCTACGCCGAGCGCGCGCTGGCGCGGTATCCGCGCGCCGCGGGGGCGTCACACAGCCTGTCGCACGTCTTCTACGAGACGAGCGACCATCGCGGCGGCATCGCCTTCCTGAATGAGTGGATGCCCGGCTATTCGCTCAAAGCGCCGCTCTTTGGGCACCTCGCGTGGCACCTCGCGCTCTTCGAGTTGGCGGCGGGGCACTACACGCGGGTGCTGGATGTCTACGATCGGTACATCGCGCCGTCCGCCATGTACTCGCGGCTGGCGCTCGCCGATGCCGCGTCGCTCTTGTGGCGCGTGCAGATCTACGGGGGCGCCGACCGCGCATTGCCGTGGCAATCGGTGCGGGAGATCGCGGAGCGCACCGCCGCGCTGCCCGGCTTCGCCTTCGCCGATGTGCACGCCGCGATGGCGTACGGCGCGGCGGGAGACGACGCGGCGATGCAGCGTCTGATCGGCGGACTCTCCACGCTCGACGCGCAAGGGCACCCGCCCGCGGGGCGCGTGGCGCTCCCGATTGTGCGCGGCCTCCACGCCTTCAGCCACGGCGCGTACGACGAGACGGTCCAACAGCTCGCCCCGATCATGGGCGAGGTCGTGCGGATCAGCGGCAGCCACGCGCAGCGCGAGGTGATCGAGGATACGCTGCTCCAGGCATACTTGCGGACCGAGCGGTTCGATGCGGCGGAGGCGCTCTTGCGAACGCGACTGGGGCGGCGCGAGACCGCGCGGGATCATTTCTGGATGGGGCGGGCGCAGGCGGCAACCGGGCAGCGGGACGTGGCGGCGGCGAGCCTCGCCGCCGCCCGCGACGGCTGGCCCGATGCCGACCCGGACACCCCGGAGATGGTCGCGCTGACACGCACCTTCAGCACACTGGCGTAGCCGGGCGACAAGAAACGGCCCGATGCTTCGGGCCAATGGCCGCGCGATTGGATTGCTCCATTCTGCGACCATTGGCCGTTTCGCGTCGCGCTTCCACCCGCTATCCTGCGTGCGACTGGGAGGAAGCGCGCATGGAAATTCATCTCAACCGGGAGAGCACGACACCACTGTACCGTCAGATCGTCGCGCAGGTGATCGCGCGGATCGAGGATGGCAGCCTGCCCGTCGGCACGCTCCTGCCGCCCGAACGGAAACTCGCCGCCCGCCTCAATATCAACCGCACGACGGTCGTCACGGCGTATCGCGACCTCGTCGCGACGGGGATGGTGGAGGCGCGCGTCGGGCGCGGCACCTGGGTGAGCGACGCGGTGATGGACGGGGCCAATCCGCCGCAACCGCTCGCCTGGCAGACGCTCTTCAGCGCGACCACCGAGCGGCTGCGCGATCCGGCGCTGCGGGATATGCTGGGCGCGATGCGTCAGCCCGGCACGATCGCCTTCGGCACCGGCGCGCCCGCGCCGGAGTTCTTCCCCGTTGACCGCTTCCGCCGCGCGATGGACGAGGCGCTCGCATCGTCCGGCCCGGAACTCTTCGTCTACG
Source organism: Chloroflexia bacterium (assembly GCA_025924435.1). The sequence goes on from JAICIL010000208.1 coordinate 1,504, forward strand.
GCCCAGTGCAGGGGTCGCTGCCGCTACGCGAGGCGCTCGTGGCGTGGATGGCGCGCGGCGGCATCCGCACATCGGCGGAGCAGGTCGTCGTCCTCAACGGCTCGCAGCAAGGGCTTGACCTGGTCGCCCGCGTGCTGCTCGAACCGGGCGACGCGGTGGTTGTCGAATCGCCCACCTATCTCGGCGCGATCCAGGTCTTTCGCGGCGCGGGGGCGCGGCTCCTGCCCGTCGCCCTCGACCGCGACGGCATGCGGTTGGACCTGCTCGAACAGGTGCTCGCGCGCCACCGGCCCAAATTCATCTACACGCTGCCGACCTTCCAGAATCCGACGGGCGCGACGATGCCCCTCGCGCGGCGGCACGCGCTGCTCGCATTGGCGGCGCGCTACGGCGTGCCGATTGTCGAGGACGACACGTACGGCGAGATGGCCTACGGCGACGACCCGCCGCCGCGCCTCGCCGCCCTCGACCGGCGCGGCCTCGTCATCTACCTGAGCACGATGAGCAAGATTTTCCTCCCCGGCCTGCGGCTCGGCTGGCTGGCCGCGCCGCCGCCCGTCGCGGAGGCCGTGACGCTCGCCCGGCAGAGCGTGGATGTCCACCCGAACAGCGCGATGCAGCAGATCCTCCAGATCTTCCTGTCGCGCGGCTGGCTCAGCGAGCATGTCGCGGATCTCCGCCCCGCCTATCGGGAGCGGCGGGACGCGATGCTCGCCGCGCTCGACCGGATGGCCCCCGTCGGCATGACGTGGTCGGAGCCGGCGGGCGGCTACTTCATCTGGTGCCACCTGCCGGGCGGCATGCGGGCGCGCGCGCTGGCGGCGGAGGCGGCGCGCGAGGGCGTCTCCTTCGTCACCGGCGAACCCTTCTCGCCAAACGGCGGGGGGCGGGACGCCATCCGCCTCAACTTCACCGGCGTCACGCCGGAAGAGATCGCCGAGGGCATCCGACGGCTGACCGTCGCCATCCGCCGCCTCGCCCGCCGCGACGCCGCCCCCGCCCGCGACGCCCCCTCCACCGGCCCCCGCCCGGTCGTCTAATACCGTTTGAACCACGGAGACACAGAGAACACAGAGGAGAAAACGAGAAAAAACCGGCTCTTTGCTCAAAGAATCTCTTCGCGTCTCTCTGTGCTCTCTGTGTCTCTGTGGTTCGCGTTTCAATGGAGTGAGTGATGGCACGCGACTATCGGTTTGTGCAGGTGGATGTGTTCACGGACCGGGTGTTCGGCGGCAACCCGCTGGCGGTCGTGCTCGATGCGCGCGGGTTGACGGACGGCGAGATGGCGGCCATCGCGGGGGAGATGAATCTTTCCGAGACGACCTTCGTACTGCCGCCGACGCGGCCCGATTGCGACGCGCGGGTGCGCATCTTCACGCCGAGGCGCGAACTCGCCTTCGCCGGGCACCCGACGATCGGGACGAGTTTCGTGCTGGCGACGCGCGGCATGCTGCCCGCCGGGGCGCGGGCGCTGGCCCTCGAAGAGGGTGTCGGCCCGGTGCCGGTGCGGCTGGAAGGCGACCCCGCCGACCCAGATTTCCTCTGGATGCGGCACGGCGAGGCAACCTTCGGGCCGCCGCTCGCGCCGCGCGCCGCTTTCGCCGCCGCCCTCGGCCTGGCGGAAGGTGACCTGCTCCTCGACGCGCCGATCCAGACCGGCACGACGGGATCGGCCTTCCTCTACATCCCGCTCCGGGACCGCGCGGCGGTGGACCGGGCGGCGCTCGATGTCCCGGCGATCCTCCGCTGCTTCGCGGACACAACCGCCGTCGGCGTCTTCGTCTTCGCGCCGGACGCCGACCCCGCCGCCCGCCGCGTCTACGCGCGGATGTTCGCGCCGCACACCTCCGGCATCCCGGAGGATCCCGCGACGGGCAGCGCGAGCGGCCCGCTCGGCGCGTACCTCGTCCGGAACCGACTCGTCGCGCCCGGCGATCCGGTGCGGATCGTCAGCGAGCAGGGGACGAAGATGGGCCGCCAGAGTTTCATCCATATCGCCGTCGCGACCGAGGCGGACGCGGTGACGGGCATCGAAGTTGGCGGCAGCGCCGTCCCCGTGCTTGAGGGAACACTGTCGCTCCCCTAACGGCGGATAACCGCCAATAGCATCTTGACAGGTTACAGAGAAGGCGCATACAATCCACCCATCAATCGCTATGTCGTTGGTTAGCCATCTCGTCGGGCGCACGATTGGGAAGAAGAAAGCGTGAGCGGACAATCTCTCGGAGCAACAGTCGTCGGTGAGGCGCGGGTGCGACCCCGGCGGGAATGGTGGGCGGGCGCGCGCGCGACGCTGCCGTTCTGGCCGGGCGTGGCGCTCTTCGGCCTCGTCTACGCGGTGACGGCGCGGGCGGCGGGGCTGTCCGGGCCGGAGATCGTCGGCATGTCCTTGCTCGTCCATGCGGGGTCGGCGCAGTTCACGGCGGTCAATCTGATCGCGGGCGGCGCGGGGTCGCTCTCGGTCGTCGTCGGCACCGCGATCACCAACGCGCGCTCGCTCCTGATCGGCGCATCGGTCGCGCCGCAGGTCGCCACGCGGCCGCTGCGGTGGCGGCTCTTGTATGCTTTCCATCTCACGGACGAGTCGTTCGCCGTCGCGACGGCGCGCTTCCTCCGGGGAGGGGCGACACCGGGATATGCCCTCGGCGCGAACCTCGCATTGGTGGCTCCCTGGGTCGGGTCGGCAATCGTCGGCGTGATCGTCGGCGCGACGATCCCCTCGCCCGCGCGATGGGGGATTGATCTCGTCATCCCGCTCACCTTTCTCGGCCTGCTCGTCCCGCTCCTGAACAACCGCCGTGCGGTCGGCGTGGCCCTCTGCGGCGGCATCCTCGCGCTGCTCAGCGTGACGTTTCTGCCGGGGACGTGGTATCTCGTCATCGCGGGTATCGGCGGGGGCGGTATCGGCGCGGCATGGCAGACATGGGAGGAGCGGCGCACATGTGGCTGACGATCCTCGGCATGTGCGCAGTCAGTTACGCGCTCCGGGCGACGATGCTCGTGACGCGATGGCGGTTCCCGGCATGGTTGACGCGCGGGCTGGCGTACGTCCCGATTGCCCTCTTCGCCGCGCTCGCCGTGCCCGGACTGCTGCGGCCGCACGGGCAGATTACCGCCGGGCCGGAACTGGCGGCGGGCATCGTCGCGGCGCTCGTCGCCTGGCGCACGGCGGGGCGGATGCCGCTCGTCATCGGCGCGGGGGTGGGGACATTTCTGCTGCTCCGGCTGATCGGCGGCAACCTCTGAGCGTCGCCGCTACCCGCGCATCGCGACCACGGCGAAACTCGGGCCATTGGGGTGGTGCGGGTGGTCGAAGTTGATCCGAATATCGGTGAAGCCGTAATGTCCGAGGCATCCCAAGATGTCCGCGCGGGTCATCCAATGGCTGATCTGGCCGCTGCCGCCGCAGAACGCCGCCCAGGCGCGCGCATCCCGATAGTTGTATTGATGGAGGGTGTGCCGGAACCCCTGGTGCTCGGCGGCGGTGTGCGCCGTGATCTTCCCGGCGATCGCGGCGTTGTTCGTGAAGATGGCTTCATCGTAGTAGTGCGTCCAGATGAACACGCGGTCGCACACCCGGGAAAGAAGCGCGATTAACTCCACCGGGTTTTCCATGTGATAGAGCACGCCGCTGGCGACGCAGAGGTCGAACCGCGCGTCGGTGGTCCGCAGATACGCGACGAAATCCCCGCAGAGAAACCGTGCGCGCCGCAGTTCGAGGATCTCCTTCACAATCAGGCATTTGAGATAGGCGCGGGTATTCGCCTCGACCGCGACGATTGATTCCGCGCCGAGTTGCTCGAGCATGGCGGTATGCCCGGCCTCGAGCGGCCCGAGTTCGAGGACACGCTTGCCCGCGACCCCGCCAAACGCGGCGGCGGCCCAGGTGATGCGGTCGTCCTCGAACAACCGCGCCGATCCCGCTTCGAGTTCCGCAAAGGGGCCGGGTAGTTGCGACGACCATTCGCCCTTGAAGATGTCGAGCGCGTTCTGGTCGCTCGGCGCGGTCGTCACGTACTGATCGTCAACCGGCGCGCGGCCCCGGCCCGCGGCGGCGGATGCGCCGGCGACGTCCGCCGGAGCGATGGCTGCGGCTGTCGCCGCCCCGGTCGCCCGCCGACGATCGCGAAGTTTGTCGAGGTACCGCCGCATGCCAATCCTCCTCCGGCCCATTCCGCGCTTCACGATCCGTGCGGCTGCCCGCAACGATCCGCCGCATCGTCTCTCGATACGCCGCTCCCCCATGGGGCATTATGGCCGAAGCGTCCTCACATCCGCACGAGCGAGGGAAATCCATCCGGGATGGCTACTGCCGGTCGGGCGCATCGGCCCCGCGCCGAATGCGCCCCCGCCTCCCGGAGAGGCCCCGATTGAGATGCAGGGACGCGGAGGACGCAAAGAGCGGAACAAAACAGGTATACGAAACCGGCGGCGATCTCTATGATAGATCGCACATGCCTTCGCTCTTTTCTCCATGTCCCCTGGCGAACCGGGTTGTCGGTCCTTTCGGAAGGATGGGGCGCGATGCGGTGGGTGCGGTCGCGGTGGGCACAGAATGCGCTCGTCTTCGTCGCGGCGCTCGCGATCGCGCTCTCCTTCGGCATCGGTGCGAGCAGGCCAACCGGCCCGGCGCGCATCACCGTTTTGCCGGTGGGCGACGCGATCACCTACCTGATCGAGGACGGTGACGGGCGGCGGATCATCGTCGGCGGTGGCGGGACGGACGCGGCGCTGCGGGCGTTCAGCGAGAGGACCCGGCCGTGGGATCGGCGCGTGGATCTGCTTATCCTCCCGCCGCCCTTCCGCGACCATCTGCCGGGCGCGACGGAAATTGTCCGGCGGACGACGGTCGGCAGAGTGGTCGAACTGGGCGGCCCCGGCGCGAAGCCGCCCGCCCGCTACGACCCGTGGCAACTCGCCACGCTCGACCGGGGGCGCGTCCCCGAGCGATTGTGGGGACATGCGACGATCCCCCTCGCCGGTGGCGCGACGCTCGACCTGATCGCCCCCGACGCGCCGGACGGCATCCCGCTGAAACTGCCCGCCAAAGCGCCGAAACCGGGCGGCGCCCGCGTGCCGCAACCGCCCGCCGACCCGGAAAGCGGCGCGGCGCCCGGCGGCTATCTGCGCCTCTCGGACGGCGCGGAAAGTCTGCTCGTCGCCCTCGGCGCGCCGGACGCGACGCTCCCCGGCTTCGCGCGGCTGATCGGCCCGACGCTCTTCGTCGCCCCGTACTCCCCGTCGCTCCCGGTGCTCACGGGATATGTGCGTCCGTGGGCGCTCGTCGCCCTCTTCAGCGGCACCGAACCCGACACGGCGACGCTGCCGCCCCGCACGCTGGCCGTGCCGCAAGGGCAAGCCTTCACGATGCTGCTCGATCCGCGCGGCGTCCGCATCCGGAATATCCCCAACGCCCCCGCCTGGACCGTGCTTGCGTAATATCGGCTCCCTCGCGCGGTGGGGCTGCCCGCGTCGCCAAATTGACAGCGCATCTCGCCCGATGATACAACGCTCGCGAGACACGAGCCGCATAGGCGATCCTTTGTTGGTCTCTCCGGACGCGGGATGGCGCCGGTGATCCGCGCGCCACATCCGCACCCAACCCGACGCACGGCGCGTTACCGCGATGGAAGCGAGGAGGCGAGCAGGATGAACCGGCAACCGAACGAGACGGCGAAACGACCGGCGTATTCGCGGCGGGCCTTCCTCGGCGGCGCGGCCACCAGCGCGGCGGCGGCCATCCTCGCCGCCTGCGGCGGGAGCAAGGCGACCGATACCCCGGCCGCCAGGCCGACGACCGCGCCAACGGCGGCGAGCGGCGCATCCGCGACGACCGTCGGCGGCTCCGCCGCAGCGGAGCCGCGGCCCGCGAGCAGCGTCACCGGCACGACGGCGGCGAGCGCACCGGCGGCCGTTTCGCCGGGCGCGACGACGAGCGCGGCGTCGGCAGCGGCAGGTCAGGGCAAACCGGGCGGCAGCATCCTCATCGGCACCCTCGGCGAGGCGAGTTCGATCAACCCCTTCATCAACAGCGACTCCGAGGGGTCGTGGCGCATCAAGATGCTCTTCGACCAGCTGGTGCGCCTCAAGCCGGACACCTTCGAGCCGAAGGCGGGCCTCGCCAAATCCTGGAAGGTTGACAACCTCACCTTCACTTTCACCTTGCAGGACGGGCTGAAGTTCTCCGACGGCTCCGACCTCACCGCCGACGACGTCGCCTTCACCATGAAGGGCATCCTCGCCAAACAAACCGCCAGCCCGCAACAGCCGAAATTGATCTCCATCCAAGGCGCGAAGGAATACGCCGACGGTTCCGCGCCCGATGTGGCGGGCATCAAGGTGGTGGACCCGAAGACCCTCGCCGTCACGCTCGCCACGCCGGATGCGTCATTCCTGCTGAATATGCGTTTCGTCAGCCCGGTGCCGAAGAAACTGCTCGACGGCAAGGACCTCTCCAAGGCCTCCAAGGACCCCTTCTTCCAGAAACCCGTCGGCGCCGGGCCGTTCACCTTCGTCTCCTGGAACGTCGGCGGCGACTTCGTCGCCCAGAA
>JAICIL010000209.1 GCA_025924435.1 Chloroflexia bacterium
GACGATGCGCAAAAGCCCCAAGACCGTCGCGACGTACGGGTATGGTTTGCGGAAATTCGCCGCCTTCCTGGCGAGCGAAGGGTTCGACATCAGCACCGCCGTCGTGAGCGAACTGACGACGGCGCACGTCGTGGATTTCGCGGCGTCGCTCCTGCCGCGCGAGCGGCAGACGCGCGAGGAGGTCGCGGCGACGCGCACGGCGCAGACCTATTGCGCGGCGGTGCGCAAGTTCTACAAGCACCTCGTCGCGAACGACCTCCATCCGTCGCTCTCGCTCGAAAAGATGGGGCTGCAACTGGCGGCGCAGCAATCCGGTTTCAGCGCACCGCCGCCGGACATCCGCACGCGCGACCTGAACCGCATCCTCGACTTCCTCGCCCGGCAGCCGAGGGCGGAGAAGCCGGAGGCCGAACTGCGGCGCCTGAAAGTCGCCGCGCTGATCCGCTTCCTCTATCGCTCCGGGACGCGCGTCTCCGAGGCGTGCGCGTTGCGCCGGGGCGACGTTGACCTCGAGGATGGCACGGCATTCGTCTTCCGGGGCAAGGGCGGCAAGAGCCGCCGCATCTACTTCGACAGCGAGACCGCCGCCGCGCTGCTGCGCTACTGGACGGCCCGACTGGACGGCGCGCAGGCGGTCGCGCTGTCGACCCTGCCCGCCTTCAGCGGCCGCGACAGCCCCGGCAAACCGGGCAACCGCATCACGCCCCGCTCCGTGGAGCGCATCGTCAACGAGGTCGCGCGGCAGGCGGGGATTGTCGCGCACATCACGCCGCACTCATTCCGCCACGGCCTCGCGACGCACCTTGTCGAAGGGAAAGTCCCGGCGCCGGTTGTGCAGCGTGTCCTCGGCCATGCGAACCTGGCGACGACGCAGGTCTACGTCCACCTCGTGGATGCGGAGGTGCGCGCCGAGTATCAAGAAGCGTTCGGCGAGTACCGCCCCGCGACGAGCCGCGACGCGTCGCTCGAACCCGGTGGGGACCGATCCTCTCCATCCGACGACCGCTAGGACATCTGCCGCTGCTCCGCGTGCACGCCGTTCATCGCATTGCGGATCACGCGCGCGATATCGTCCTGCGTCACGCGGCGCGGGTTGATGCGGATATTCCCGGACTTCATCGCGTCCGCCGCGATCGCCGCGACGTGTTCCTCGGCCACGCCGACCGCGCCGAGCGTCTCCGGGATGCCGACATCGCGGCTGAGCGCGCGCACCGCCGCGATGCCCGCCTGCGGCGACGGGTTCCAGGTCACCCGCGGATCCACCTCTGATAGCGCCCTGCCGATCTCGGCCATGCGCGGCCCGGCGCCGATCGCGTTGTACTCCATCACGTACGGGAGGATGATCGCATTAGCGATGCCGTGCGGCGTGCCGACGTACGATGTGACCGGGTGCGAGATGGCGTGAACGATGCCGAGCCGGTTCTGGCTGAACCCCATCCCGGCCATCGTCGCGGCGACCGCCATATGCGCCATCGCCTCGCGGTTGCCGTTCGCGACGGCGGGGCGCAGGTACGTGCCGATCAGCCGGATCGCGTGGATGTCCAATGCGTCCGCGAACGGCTGCACGTCCTGATTGGTGTACGACTCGATGGCGTGCGTGAGCGCGTCCATGCCGGTCGCGGCGATCAGCGAGGCGGGCATCTTCAAAAAGAGTTCGGGGTCAATGATCGCGGCGCGCGGCACCTCGCGCGGCGAGGCGATGGACATCTTCCAGTGCCGCTCCTCGTCGGTGATGACGGCGAACGGCGTCACCTCCGAGCCGGTGCCGCAGGTCGTCGGCACGCAGACGAAGGGGGGCAGATCGGCGCGTACCGCGTCCGGCTTCCCCTCGTAATCGGTGATCGCGCCGCCATTGGACGCGAGGATGCCGACCGCCTTCGCCACATCCATCGGGCTTCCGCCGCCGACCGCGACGATCGCGTCGCAGCCCCCCGATTGGTATGCCGCGAGCGCCGCGTTCACCGTGCCGATGCTCGGGTTCGGCTCGACCGCATCGAAGACCGTCGCGGAGACATCGGCGGCGGCGAGGCTCGCCGTCACACCGTCGAGCAGCCCGGCATTGACCACCCCCCGATCCGTGACGACGAGCGCCGCCGTGCCGCCCAGCGTGGCGACTTCGCGCCCCGTCGTCTGCACGGTGCCGCTGCCGAAAATGACGCGCGTCGGCGCGTGGAATACGTAGTGTCGAGAGAGATCCATCGAAAACTCCTCCCGTGAGCCGCGGGTGAACGATCAGAAGGGTATGCTAGCGCATTTGGCCTGCTGCCGCACGCCGCCGAACCGGGCGGATCGTCACTTCCCCTTGTCGTATCCCGTTAATTCGACATATCCCGAACCCGCTATTGGTCCGCCCGCCTTCGTCCCCGCGATCGTGCAGTCGCCTTCCCAATAGATGACGCTCGTTGATCGCCGGGTGTCCAACTCGGCGTTCGGGATCACCGGCGTATACGTCAGGTCCATCGCCGGGACATCGCCCTTCGCCCGTATCGTCACATGCCAGTTGCTCGGATAGGTGATGCCGGTCGTCGGGCTGGTCCATGTGCCAAGCGGTGTGATCGAAAACTGATCCTGCGAGAGTTCGACGGACGGGACGGGTTTCGTCGGCGAGCAGCCCTGCGGGCAGGGCGGGACGTACTCGCCGAAGGTCTGGAGGATAGTGCCGGAGGCGTCGCGGAGATGGTAGATCATCATCTCGCTGTTGTCGTCCAACTGGGTGCTGAACCAGTCCCAGCCGCCGTTTGTCGGCAGGAAGTTGCCCCATTGGTGATCGAACCAGAGTGTGCCGTCCACGACCGGCTTCGTCGCCCCGCCGACGGTGATCGTCCCGCCCGGTCGCATCCGCGTGCGGCTGTAGTAGTAACTGCTGCCGCCCGGCCCGTAACTGAACTGGCCGCCGCCCTGCAAGACCGGGCCTTTGCTGTCCGTCGCCGTCAGATCAATCGCGTACGCGCCGGACTTCATCGCCGCGTGCAGTCGGTCCGTGCCATTCAGCCCGCGCATCGTCCAATCGTTGACGTGGAGATCGAAGCCGTCCGCGCCGCCGAACGCCAAGTCCCGCGCGATGGACGACGCCTCATCGAAGGAGAAGGCGCGCGTCTGCGGGTCAATGACGGCGAAGTGCGACGCATAGCCGATCGGAAAGTCGGCGCGGCTGCCCTGGAAGATGACGTACTCGACGCCGTAGCGCGCGCCATCGGCGGTCTCGACATGGCCGGTGTAGTACCACCACTCCGTGATGACCGGATGGGGCGCTTCGTCCTGGGGGAAGCGGACGACGGTGCCGGGCACCGGCCCCGGCGTGCTGGCCGGGATGGTCGCCGCGTCCGGGTTCGGCTTCGGCGTCGGGAACGATGCCCCGCCGCCCGCCCCACCGCACCCGGCGAGCAGGACGAACAGCGCGACGAAGAGTATGCGGAATGGCAAGCGTCGGCCCATGTGTGGCACTCCTCGACCTATCACCGGGTGCTGACCGGTTCTTTCTCGCGTTCCTTGCGACGCCCGACGACCGCTCGATCGCCCAATTCGCCTTCGAGGGCGAGCGCGTGGCGGGGCAGGAAGCGCAGCAGCCAGCGGGGCGCGTACCAGTTCCAGTGCCCCAGCAGGCGCATCGTCGCGGGGACGAGCAGCGCGCGCACGACCGTCGCGTCCACGGCGACGGCGACGGCGACGCCGAGGCCGAGCGCCTTGACGAGCACGATGTCCGCCGTCACGAAGGACGACGCGACGAGCACAACAATCAGCGCGGCGCTCGTGATGATCCGCGCGCTCCGCTCGATGCCCGTCGCCACGCTGTGCGCGTTGTCGCCCGTCGCGTCGTACGCCTCCTTGATGCGGCTGAGCAGGAAGACCTCGTAGTCCATCGAGAGGCCGAAGAGGGTGCAGAACATGATGATCGGCAGCGTCGGCTCGATGAAGTGCAGCGCGGTGAAGTTCAACGCGCGCCCGAAATGGCCGTCCTGGAAGACGAAGACGAGCATGCCGTAACTGGCGATGATGCTCAGGGCGTTCATCACAATCGCCTTGAGCGGCAGGACGACCGAGCGGAAGAGCAGCAGGAGGACGGCGTACGTCGTCAGGACGATGAGGAGGAGCGCGAGCGGGAACGAGTGGTAGAGGCCGCTCACCACGTCAGTGACGCCCGCCGTCGCGCCCGTCACCTGGAAAGTCATGCCGTTGCCGATCTGGCTGTTGCGCACCTTGGCGACGAGGGCGCGCGATTCGGCGGAATTCGACGGGTACTTGCCGATGATCGAGACGAGCGTCGTGTCGTTGCGGGCGTACTGGCGCGCGAATTGGGTGAGGTACGGGTCCTGCAACGCGGCGATGTTGCGGTAGTAGACCTGGTATTGCGAGAGCGTGAGGCGCGGATCCACCGAGACGATGCTGTCCACGCGGGCGACACGCGGGTCCACCTGGACATTGCGCACGAAATCGTACAAATACGCCAAATTGGCCGCGTCGAAGGCCGTCGTCCCCGGCATGGTCTTCGCCACGACGAGGATCGGCGTCGTCTCGCTCGCGTTGAACTCCGTGTTGAGGATGTCGTACACCTGCCGGCTCTGCACCGACCGGGGCATGATCGAGGCATCCGGGCTGCTGAAGGCGATGTGCAGGAAGGGTGCGCCGAGCAGCAGCAGGAGGGCGAGCGTGGGCAAGAAGACGGCGACCGGGTGGCGCATGACGAGATGCGCGACGCGCGCCCAGAGACCTTCACCCTCGCGTTGCGCCCTGCCTCCCCGCAGGAAGGCCACCACCTTGCGCACCGAGAGCGCGTCAATGCGCGTGCCGACAATCGAGAGGAGCACGGGGAGCAGCGTCGTCGCGGCGAGGACGGAGACGACGACGACGACGACCCCGCCGATGCCGATGGAGACGAGCAGGTTGATGTGGAAGGTGAGCAGCGCACACAGCCCGATCAGCACGGTCAGGCCGCTATACGCGACCGCCTGGCCCGCCGTGGCGAGCGTCCGCGCGATCGCCTCCGGCACCGCGTGCCCGTGCGCCAGTTCCTCGCGGAAGCGGCTGGCGAGGAAGAGCGAGTAGTCGAGGCCGAGGCCGAGGCCGAGCAGCGTCGCGAGGTTGACGGTGAAGATCGAGAGCTCCATCAGCGTGCCGAGCGCGTAGATCACGGCGAGGATCACGAGGACGCCCGCGCCGCCGACGAGCACCGGCAGGCCCGCCGCGAGGACGCTGCCGAAGACGAGCAGCAGCGCGACGACGGCGATCGGGAAGGCCACCTCCTCCGCCCGCGCGAGGTCGTGCTGGCTGACCTTCTCGACATCCGCGTAGAAGGCGGGGCCGCCGCCGACGCGCATCGTCAGATCGGGCGGCGGCGTGAGGGCGGCGGTGATCTCCGGCATCAGTTTCGCCGCCGCCTCGGTGTCCGTGGCGAGGCTGACGACCTCGAAGGCGGTGCGCCCGTCGCGCGAGATCTGCCGCGGGTTCGCGGCGTGGCTGAGGACGGTCGTCCGGACATGCAGGCCGCTCAACCCGGCGAGCGATGCGTTCGTTTCCGCGATAAAGCGCGGGTCGGTGGCGCGCAGGGACGGGTCGTTGCTCGAAAAGGTGACGATCACGCTGCTCGTGCTGTAGCCGAGGTCATCGGCGAGCGTCGCCGCCGCCTTGGAACTCTCCAGCGCGGGGTCGGCGAAACCGCCGACGCGCAACGGCTCGGTGACGCGCGGCGCGAAGGGGAGCGCGACCGCGAGGACGACGACCCAGCAGGCGAGGACGACCCAGCGAAAGCGATAGACGAACCGACCGAAGGCGTAAAACACGGATGCACTCTTTTCGTCTGCCATTGACGCGCGTCGCGCCGTTGCGACGGAACCGCCGCCGATGCACGGCCGATCCAGCCGCGCCGCACGGTACTGAGAAGGATACCGCGTTTTCGCCCGGACGGATGTGTTCGCCCGCTGAGAGGCGATTTCGCTGAGAGCAGCGTGCCCGCGCGTTCGCTTGTCATCGGCGGTGGCGTGGCGCACAATGGATGGGAGGAACGGTACCAATCCATTCGTGGCCGCGCGATGATGGCGGTTCGCACAGAACGAGGGAGGGGCGACACGATGGCGATGGCAGTTGGCGCACGACCGATCAAGGCCCCCGGCTGGTCCGGCGGCGCGCATACCGATCTCGCGCTCGTGGATTGCGATGTCCACCAGACGGTCTCCGCGCTGGAGGAGTTGCTGCCGTATCTCTCCCGCGTCTACCGCCAGCAGGCGACCGAGCAGGGCATCCGCTTCCCCGGTTCGGGCTACTTCAATGTCGCGAACGACGCCGCCCGCACCGATCTGGCGACCAACTGCGACCTGCCGAAGCACGACGGCCGCCAGATGGGCACCACCTACGAGCGGCTCAAAGAGCAGCACCTCGACCTCTGGAATGTGGACAAGGTGCTGCTCACCGGGGCGAGCACCTACGGCGCGTCCGTCCTCCCCGACCCCGACTTCGCCGCCGCGCTCTGCCGCGCGTTCAACGACTGGACGATCGAGCAGTGGCTGGAAAAAGACGACCGGCTGATGATGGCCCTCTCCATCTCGACGAGCGACCCGCACCTCGCCGTCGCGGAGATCGAGCGGCTGGGGCCGGATCCGCGCGTGCGGGCGGTGATGCTGCCGACGGGCAATCGCATGCCGTACGGCAACCGCTTCTACCACCCGATCTGGGAGGCGTGCGAGCGGCACGGGCTGGTCGTCGGCATCCACCCCGGCAACGAGGGCGCGGGGATGGCCGGGTCGCCGACGGGCGTCGGCTACCCGACCTACTACATCGAGACGCGGATGGCGCGCCCGCAGATGGCGATGGCGCACTCCGTCTCCCTCATCGCGGAGGGCGTCTTCGAGAAGTATCCGGGGCTGAAGGTGCTGATTGACGAGTGCGACCAATTCTGGGCGGTTGGGCTGATGTGGCATATGGACGCGGACTGGAAGTCGCTGCGCGACCAGACGCCGTGGGTGAAGCGCCTGCCGAGCGAGTATTTCCGCGGACACATCCGGGTCGGCTCGCAGCCGATGCTCGAACCGGAGAACAACGCGCAGTTCTTCACGATGCTCGACGCGATGCACGCCGAGGAGACGCTCGTCTTCTCGTCCGACTGGCCCCATTGGGACTGGGACGACCCGGCGACGACCTTCCCGAAGCTGCCGGAGCGGCTGCACCGCCGCGTCTTCTGCGACAACGCGCGCGAACTCTTCGGGCTCTGACGAAGGACTGAGGACTGAGGACTGAGGACAAGGTGACACGGACGAGCATGCTTCACAGAGACCGAGGGACGCTGCATGGTTGACGAACGCCGCAAGGAGAGCCGTAAGCAGCGGACGCAAGACCCTCAGTCCTCAGTCCTCAGTCCTCAGTCCTCGGACCTGGATACGCGGCGCGTCGTCGTCGGCCCGGCGGCGGAGTTCCCCGCCGGGACGCGACGCATCATCGTGCCGTTTCGCGGGCGGGCGGGAATCGGCGTCTTCAACGTCAACGGGACGTACCACGCATTGCGCAATCTCTGCCCGCACAAGGCGGGGCCGCTCTGCACCGGGCGGGTGAGCGGGCGCGTCGTCGCGGACGCGCCGCCAACGATGGACAACACGAACCTCGATCTCGTGCGCGACGGCGAGATCATCCGCTGCCCGTGGCACCTCTGGGAGTTCGACATCCTCACCGGCCGCTGCCTCGTGGACGCGAAGGTGCGCGTCAAGACCTATCCTGTGAGCGTCGAGAATGGCGAGGTGATCGTCTACGCCGACCCCGCCGATCTGCCGGAGCAGCCCGCGCGACCGACGTTGATGGGCGTTTCGCCCTGAAATCGGAATAAAAATTGGGCGCTTGGGGTGAGGAACGGCGCTTGACAGCGGCATTGGGCGATGTTATTCAGGTGCGAGCGATCATTGGAATCGGGGCCTGCGCCCCGTTGTTCGCGTGCGGATATTTCATGGAGGAGTACATCAACTATGGCGGGTTTCGAGTTGTCGGAAGAGGCACTGCGTTCTCGGCGCGGCACGAAGTGGCATCACCACCCGACGGACGTCATGCC
>JAICIL010000210.1 GCA_025924435.1 Chloroflexia bacterium
CCCCGGTTGTCCATCTGCGAGTCGCCCACGAAGACCGCGCGCACCATCCGTCCCCCCTATGCCGTCGTGTCGAAGCGCAAATTGAAGGCGACGAACGCGCCCGCCGCCGCGCCGTTGTCCACCAGCAGCAGGTCGCCCGTCGTGTCGATATAGCCGCCCGCCCCCGCGCCGAAGACCGAGCCGTTGAAGTATTCCGTGGTGATCGGCACCCGCTCCGTCGGCCGGAACCCGGCGGGCAGCGTGCAGGCGATGGTGGATGCCGCGCCGCCCTTGACGACGCCGCGCAGTTGCACCGTCCCGTCGAGGTACTTCTTGTATTTCGCCGCCGCGTACGGCGCGCCGAAGTTCGCCCAACTGTTGGCGAAGGTGACGGCGGTGCCCGCCGGGGAGGTGACGACGCCCGTCAGGGCGTTGATCGCCCAGAGCGCGCCGCCGTCCGCGCTGTTCAGGTTGAGGCTCGTGCCGCTGCGCCACCAGAGGCCGTAGTTCGTGCCGCTGACGCGATCCCCGAAGGCGAAGCCGCTCGTCGCGCCGTCGGCGATCACCAGCCCGTCCAGCCCGTCCAGCGCCGCGAGCCGCCCCGCCGCCCCGACGCGCAGGCTCTGCCGGAAGAGCGCGACGTGGTTCCAGCCCGATTTCAGGGCGTTGGCGATGGTGCCGAAGACGACGCTCGCGTGGTAGTTGCGCACGTCGTCCGGCGCGGCGGCGGCCTGCGGCGGCTGCGAGCGGTCGGTGTCCTGCATCACGGCACCCCCTCCCGCAGGAAGAAGGCTTTGAGGTCCTCGCCCGTGTAGCAGGCCGTGTCCGGCACGTCCACGACCTTCCCCTTCGCCCGCAGCCGCCCGTCGCGGATCGCGTCCTTGAACATCTCCAGTTCGGTCTTCTTGTGGTACTCCACGCCGTCGATGTTCAGGAAGATCGTCCCGCCGTCCTTGCTGTTGATCGCGTCGTCCACGACGAACAACCGGTGCGAGCGGCGCGTCCGGTCGTCGATGACGAACTTGTATTCCTGGAAGAAGAGGTCGCGCCCCTCGACGTAGCCGAGCGCGAGGAAGTAGCCCGCGACGACCAGTTCCGCCCCCGAGGCGTGCGTCTGCCGCACCCGGCTGGCGATGTTCGGCACGGCGAGCGCCTTCGCCACCCACGCCTGCGCCAGCGTGTCGAAGGCGCCGAACTTCGGGGCCATGTTCGGCCCCAGCGGCCCCGAGGCGCGCGGCGAGATGAGCGACGTGCCGCCCCGGAAGGTCGCCTGCGCGAAGGTCAGCCCCTTCGCCTTCACCGAGCCGACCTTGTCCAGCCTGCCCACGCGGTTCGTCCGCACCTGCCGCTTCGCCATCAGTTCTGCCCCTGCAGCACGATGTCCTCGACGGTCAGCGTGATCGCGTACTCGCCCGGATTGCCGTCCGCGCCGACGGAGAGCAGCGAGGCGATGTACTTCGTGACGAGCACCGTGCGGCTCGTGCCGGACTCGTCCACGTAGGTGCAGGGCGTCTTGCCGCCGACCATCGCGCGGATCGCGTTCTTCGCCGCGACAATCGCCGCCGCGTTCGCGTACGTCACCGTGCCGCCGCCCGTCCCCTGCGCCTTGCCCTGGTCGTCGCCGATCCGCAGCCGCAGCGAGAGTTCGGTCTGGTACGCCTTCGTCACGAACTCGATGCGCTGGTAGGCGAGCGAGGCGAAGGTCGGCACCTTCGCCCCCGTCGCGTCGCCGCTGATCTCGATGCAGAAGCGCACCTGCTTGTTCGTCGGGTAGAGCGGCAGCTTGCCGACCGTCGTGTACGTCGTCGCGTTGTCGAACTCGTACCAGGCGACGCCCCGCCCCGCCGCGTCGGTGCCGCCCGCGAAGTAGTTCGTCCCCGCCGCCCCCGAGGGCACGACCTGCGCGCACTGGTGCCAGGTGCCCGTCCCCTTCGCCGCGCCGCTCGTGAAGGTGTCCGCGCCGCTGAACTCGTCCGCGTAGTCGGTCTGGTAGTACACCTTGATCGGCAGGGCGTTGGTCACGTCCAGCACCGCCGCGCGGAGGCGCTCCATGATCTTCTGCGCCGTCTCGCTGCTGAGGTCGTACCACGGCAGCACCGTGCGGAAGGGGCCGGGCCGCTGGGCGCGCTGCGTCGTGGCGAGCGTGCGCGGGTTGCGCCCGGACGCGGGCAGCGTGACGAGCGTCGCCGTGTCGTACGCGCCGACGCCCGCGCCGTCCGCGTTGGGGTTCCAGATCGGCACGGCGAGGGCGAACGGGTCGCCGCCGCTCGCCACGGGCAGCGGCGGCCCCGCCGGGAGGCGCGCGACGCCCGCGCTGCTGTTGTCCAGGTAGCAGCAACTCCACGCGCCCTGCGTGTCCATCCTGAGGATCGCCCAGCCGGTCGAACTCGCCGCCCCGGCGGTGTCCACCACCTGCACGGCGAGCGCGTCGGCGCACGCCACCAGCGCCACGACCGTGCCGGAGAAGGGGGGCGGCATGACGCCGTACGGGTCCGGCAGCCGCCAGTCGTAGCCGCGCTGCCCCGGCGTGATGTGGACGATGCGGTTGTCCGCGCCGATGTACACCTCGCCGTTCCAGACGCACGGCGGGCTGGTCAGGCGCGGCAGTTCCAGCAGCTTCGTCGTCAGCATCGTGTTCGTGTTGTCGTTCCAGGACATCGCGTAGACCGAGCGATCCGTGACGATGTAGACCGCCCCCTCGCAGGCCACCGCGCCGAGGCAGACCGTCTCGCCGGGCAGCGTCGCCAAAGCGGGCGCGAGGCCGCTGTACGTCACCGATTGCAGGACGTTGCCGGTGCCGGGGGTGTTCGGGCGGTAGGGCGTGATGAGCAGGTCGCCCGTCGTGCCGCTGAACGGCCCCGGCCCCGATTGCGAGATGGCGAAGAGGATGTCGAAGTAGACGAACGTCCAGAGCGTGTGGTGGACGCCGACCTCCGGCGCCGCCGCCACCGACACGTCCGCCAGCCCCTGCACGCTGCTCGGCGACCAGAGGCTCGTCTGCGTCGGCACGACGACCGGCGCCGGGTAGCCGCCCGCGCCGCCGTTGTTGTAGACATCCGACGGGGCGGGCAGGCGCGCCGAGGTCGTGATGATCGGGGTGTTCTGCACCACTCGCTGCCACGCGAAACTGCCGGGGCTGCCGCTCGCCCAGCGCCAGTACGATTTATGCGACAGATCCGAGCACATGGCCGTGAAGCCGATGCCCGCCGGGGCCGCGACGACCGCGTTGATGGCGACGGGGTGCTTGCCGAGGTTGTCCGCGCCGATGGTCACCGTGCCGCTGTGCGGCCATTGCAGCCACGCCGTCATCTGGTTCGGGCGCGTCGTGTCCGCGTCCGAGAGGTAGCTGCGCGTCAGGTCGCCCGCCGCCACCGACTGCTTGTACAGCCCGATGCTCCCCGACAGGTCGCTCCAGACCACCTCCGCCGTCGGCTGCGTGTCCGTCGCCCCCGCCGCCCCCTCCTCCGATTGCTTGAACGTCGGGGTGATGTCCTGCTCCTTTAGCGCACCCCTTAACATTTGCGTCTGAGGGTTCGCATCGAGGACGTACCACGCCTGCGCGCCGCCGGTGGGGTACAACTGGATGTTCGCCATCGTCCCCTCCCCTTACGTCGTCGGGCTGGGCATGCGCGGGCGCGGGCGCGGGCGGCTCGGCGTCTTCTTCTGCATGTCCTGCACGAGCAGGTCGAGTTTCTGGTAGGCGTCGAGGTGCTGCGTCGTGTCGCCCGATTCGTGGACGTAGGCGAGCGTGCGATGCGCGAACATCAGCGCGACGACGCGGATCGTCTGCTCCGCCACGCGGATCGTGTCCGTGTCCAGGCTCGGCAGCGCGGGCTTGCAGGTGTAGACGGCGCGGAAGCGGTCGTGCAGGGCGGGGGCGGTGCCGAGCGTCAGCGTCGCCGTGCCGACCGCCGCCGTGCCGTCCACCGCCACGTCCTGCTCCAGCTGCGTCGAGGGGTTGTAGGTGAAGAGGCCGATGAAGTCCTTCAGGGGCCGCCCCGCCGATGCGGAGGGCGGGCCGGTGAAGGTCTGCGTCGCCCCGCTCGCCACCGTCGCCACCAGCTGGATGTCCGGGTTCTGCGCGGCGGGCGCGACGTACCACTTGACGCCCGTGATGCCCGCCGGCAGCGTCAGCGCCGCCGTGACGATGTTCTGCCCCGCCGCCAGCGCGATACTGGCGATGGCCGAGACGTTCGTCCGCCCCAGCCCGTCGGTGAACTCGTAGCCGACGTACCACGTGCCCGCCGTGAAGGTGCTGCCGCTGCCGCTCGCCGTGAGCGCGGGCGCGACGGTCGGCCCGGCGATGGCGGCGGTGTTCAGGCCGACCGGCGCCTCCTGGTAGGCGGCGTCCGCGAGGTCGCAGTCCACGCCGACGAGCGCGAAGCGGCGGGTCACGCCGTCGCCCACGAAATCGAGGCGCGCCGTGTCCTTCACCCACGTCCCCGCGTACGCCACCGCGTCGCGGATCGCCTGGTTCAGGTAGGTCGTCTGCGCCGCGCCGCCGACCCCGCCCGGCAGTTCCGCCACGAGGTCGCCGCGCAGCCCGGCGAGCGTGTAGAAGACCACGACGCACCCCTAGAGGAAGGGGGCGGTGTTACCCGCCCCCCGCTGGCTGACTACGGCCTTCCGTCGAATCCGCTCGTGCCACCCCGGTTGAGCGGGGTCGCGCCGATGAAGACGCTGGGGAAACTGGGGGTCGTGCCGCCGACGGTGCAGACCGCCGTGACATTCGCCGTCACCCCGGCGTTGGCCTGCGCCGAGACGCGCAGGTAGCCCGTCTGGACGCTGCGCGCCGTCGTGGAGGGGGTGAGCGAGGTGGCGGTCGCCGCCACCCACGTCGCGCCGTCCGCCGCCTCCGAGAAGGAGACGACGAGCGTCGGCGAGGTGCCGGTCGGCGCGCCGGGCACGTCCACCTCCACCTTGTACTCGCCCGGCGGCAGGAGGATTTTGTTCGTGCCCGCCGCTTCCGTCGCGGTGCAGGCCGTCGAGCCGTCCCGGAAGGTCGTCAGGCGGTCGGCAGAATAACGAGGCATTGCTGTAGTTCCTTTCCGCCTATTAGCCCAATTTGATCCCGTGCAGCCCGGCGATGTCGTGCGGCGTGTTGACGAAGAAGCCGTAGCCGAACGAGGTCTGGTAGGCGCTGCCCTCGTTCGGGGGCAGGAGCTTGACCGGGCCTTCCTGCTGGATGCCCTGCGCCGTCAGCCCTTCGAGATAGCCGCTGCCGACGCGCGCCGTGAAGATCGTGTTGAACTGGCTGCCCGCGCCCGCCGTCGGCGTCGTGTTGCCGTTCACGTCCTCCCAGGGCTGCACCCAGTTCGTCGTGTCGGCGGTGTTGAAGATGCGCCGCGATGCGGTCTTGATCTTCGTCACGATCACGCGCATGCCGAGGATCTCCGTCCACTTGCGCCCCAACTGGTCCTCGGTCGTCTTGAGGAAGTTGCCGAGCCGCATCGAGCGCGCCCAGACCGTGTACATGCGCGGGGACATGAAGCAGGTGTTCGCCATCGTGTTGCGCTGCATCTCGTCCAGGCTGTCGATCAGGTTGTTGGCGATGGTCGCCGTGATCGCGCCCGACAGGTCGATGGAGGCGCCGGTGATGCCGAGCGTCCACATGTCCTGGTCGATGCCGAACTGGGTGGCGTTCTGCAGACGGTAGCGCAGCCCGGTCGGCTGGAAGGCGGGCTTGCTGTTGCCGTCCGTGTTGAAGGCCTTGTCCGGGTCGCCGTTGATGAAGGCGTTGAGGATTTCCCGCGCCATCTGCTTGGCGATGAAGGTCACCTGCTCCGAGGGCTTGAACAGGAGGGTCGAGTCGCCCATGATGTACTTGTCGATCTGCGCCGCCGCGTGGAAGATTTGCAGGTGCTCGGTGATCGCTTCCATCGAACCCGCGACGAAGACGCCGGCGGAGTTGATGTTGCGGTACTTCGCGGGCGGCTGGTCGTCCGGGTTGATGCGCGCCTTGCGCACGGACATCGCGCCGTTGGTGGACTGGAAGGTGAGGAGGTCGGCCAGGGCGAACTCGTCGGCGATCACTTCCAGGCTGCCCCGTTTGAGGTCAACCTGTTGCGCGGCCGCCATGTCCGCAATTGTGACGGGCTGTCCGCTAGACATGGGTGGTTACTCCGCTGTTGAGGCAAACGCGGCGAACGCGTCGTCCAGTCGCCGCCTGCCGCGCTCCCCGATGGGCAGCGCGCGGTAGCGATCCGCGCCGACGTTGCCGGATGTGCCGTGCGTTTGGGTGCGTTGGGGTCGGGGTTTCGCGGGTTCCTCGTCCTTGATCTCGGCCAGTGTCCGGGCCTGCAAGGTCGCCTTGCCCGCCTTGACGAGCGCGCGGTACATGCGCCGCGCCGCCTTGTCCGCGTCGGCCGTCGTCGCGGCGCGCTGGTATTCCTCGAGGAAATCCCGCGCGTCCTCGTCCGAGGCGGCGAGTTCG
The DNA here is from genome assembly GCA_025924435.1 of Chloroflexia bacterium. Next base: position 6,413 of record JAICIL010000210.1, read on the forward strand.
TTGAGGAGGGCGTGGACGGCGGCGCGGTCGTAGCCGAGCGGCGCGCCATCCTCGACCAGTGCGAGGAGCGCGTCCTTGTAATGGGCGGCGGCCACCGCTTCCTTCTCGGAGGCGAGGTTCGCCGTGGCGCGTTCGGCCTCGGCCACGCCCTGCTCCTCGGCGGCGAGCGTGTTGGCGACGAAGGTCTCCACCCGCAGGCGTTCCTCCATCGCGTCCGCCGCCGTCAGGTAGCGCTGGCCGCCGTCCGCCTGGAGTTTCTGCAATGCGTAGCCGCGGGCGTCCCGCTCCAACTGCGCGCGCTTCAACTCCTTGCGCATCTGCGCCAACTCCGCGTTCGCCTTCGCCTGGTCGGCGCGGGCGCGCTTCGTCTCGGCCTCGATGCGCCGGGCAAGTTCCTCCTCGGTCAGCGTGACCTTCGCCGGGGCCTCGGTGGGCGCGGCATCGTCATCGCCGGGTTCCGTCTCCTCGGCCGCTGCGTCGGCGGGCGCGCGCCCGGCCGCGGACGATGCCTCGTCCGTGGTCGCGGGGGGTGCGCCGTCCTGCGCGGGCGGGGCGAGTTCGTCGGGGGTGAGGAAGTCGTCGCGCAACTCCCCGAAGGCGGCGTCGATCAGGGCCGCGCCGCGCGGGTTCGGTGCGTCGGTTGTCGTGGTCTCGGTGGTCGCGGACACGAAAAAAGCGCTCCATTTGCCGGTGAGAGCGCAGGGGGCGCATCATGGGGCAGACGGAGCGCAAAGGGCGCGTCCTGTTTTATCTTGTTCGCCGCCAGTCTAGCACATCCGTACGTACGCCGTCAATCGGGCGTCAACGGCAGGGCACGGTCGCCTCGAAGCGCCGCCCGTCGCTGTGCGTGATCGTCACGATCACGCCGCCCGTGGCGGGCAGCACCTCCACCGTGCGCTGCCCGTGCCCGTCGTGGAACTCGCTCAGCACCGCCCCCGAGGGCAGCGTGCGCGCCAGGGGCCGCCGGTTCGTCACACTCATCCCATCCCCCCTATGCCGCCTTCTGCTTGCGCGGCGGCAGTTTGCCGCCCTGCGCCTTGATCGCCGCGTAGTTCGCCTGCTGCTGCGCCGTGTACACCTTGCCGCCCGCCGCCGGGGCCGGGGCGCGCGTGCCGCCCGCCGGCAGGGTGCCGCTCCCCGGCAAGCGCGCGATGGTGCGCCCCGCCAGCGCGTCCGCCAATGCGCCCGTCGGCACGCCGCGCATCGCCGAGAGGATGTCCTCGGTCGTGCCGTGGAGGAACTGCGGATGGTAGCCCGGCAGATGCCCGCTGCCCGGCAGCCCGGCAGCCGATGGCAGCCCGGTAGCCCCCGGCAGCCCGGCAGCGGGGCGTTGCGGAGCCGTGCGGGCTTTGATTTCGTCCGCGCGGAGGGCGGCGAGGGCCGCCTCGTACTGCGCCGCCGTGACGCCTTTCTGCCCGAGGATGCCGCGCACCGCCGGGTCGGAGAGCGCCGCCTTGTACTCCGGCGTCCCCTTCGCCAGCGTGCGGTACTCCGCGAAGAAGTCGTTGCCCGCCTGCCGGTTCGCCGCGAAACTCGCGGATGCGCCGGACGAGCGGCCAGGCGCGCGCGGCGCGGACGGCCTGCGCGGGGCGGAGGTGCG
>JAICIL010000211.1 GCA_025924435.1 Chloroflexia bacterium
CAACCCGGCGCTCGATGTGCCGCCGGAGATGGCGCACGGCGCGTGCTGCCACGAGGAGTAACGAGTGGTAGCGCGGGGGTTGCCCGCAGGGGGGGCGTACGACGGTGGCGTGGCCCCCGCAACACCAATATGTCAGGGCGGCGGGGGGAAAGGGGGGGGGGTTCTCCCCCCGCCCACCGCCCCCGCGGGTGCCACCCCCCGCGCTACCACTCGTTACTCCTCGTGGCAGCACGCGCCGTGCGCCATCTCCGGCGGCACATCGAGCGCCGGGTTGCGGTCGAAGAAGCCGAGCGGCTTGAGCGTGAAGCCGATCGTCGAGACGGGCATCACCGGCCAGTCCTCCGGGCGCGGGATGTGGTGATGGCCCATCGTGTACCAGACGACGAGATCGGTGTTCTCGATGGAGCGGTCCGCCGCCGTATAGGCAGGGAGGCCCGCGCCGCCCGGATGCTGATTCGGGTAGTCCCCCGCCGCGTATTTTTCCGCCGGGTCGTACGGCGTCACCCAGAGGTGGCTGCCCATGAAGCCCGCGCGCCGCCGGACGAACGAGTCCGCGTCCACAAAGGAGCGGGCGTTCTCCCCCGGCGCCAGTTTATACGCGACGGGCTGGCCGAGGCCGTTCCGCACCGCCGGGTTGGCGATCTTCCAGTACCGCGCGTTGAGTGGATCGGTGGATTGCCGGGCTTCCTGCTCGGTTGCAAGCAGGGTGGATTCCGCATAAAACGCATTGCCGTGCGGATTCTCCGGCCCCGGCGGCTCGGCGACGGTATGGACCTCGTAAACGGAGTTCGCGGGGCCGTCCACCATCATGTCGAGGCGCACATTGAAGAAGTGCTGATGATTCGGCGCGTAGAGCTGCGGCGCGACCATCGTCCCGTACTTCCGCGTCTCTCCCGGCGGCAAGGCGCCGGTGTTGATGATGCCCGTCAGTTTCACCTCGTAGCCGATCGCGCCGTCCTGGTAAAAGTACCAGTAGAAGCCGTACTCGTAGTTGCCGACGGTGGCGATGAAGGAGACGACGAGGCGGCGCGCGCGGCGCACCTCGGTCTGGTTCGTCCGCCAGTCGAAGTGCTTCCAGAGGATGCCCGTGTCCTCCTCGTGCATGCAGACGGCGTTCGGGTAGCGCACGACCTCGCCCCGGCTGTCGTTGAGGAAGGCATCGAAGTAGCGGATCTCGCCGAGGCAGTCGCACCCCAATTCGAGCGCGTTCGCCATCAGGCCGATGCCGTACTCGCCGACATCGAAGGCGTTCTTGCGGTTGTGGCTCGGATGCGGGTCGCCGTACGGCACGACCATCTCCGAGAGCGCGGCGCGGTAGATGACGGGCCGGACGCGCCCGCCATCCTCGTAGCCGATGGTGTGCAGCACCAACCCCTCGCGCGGGGTGAAGCCAATGCGAAAATGCCACTTCTGCCACGTCACGGCGTGGCCGTCCACCGAAAAACTCGTCCCCTCCGGCTGGGTGATGGAGATTGGTTTGCGGTCCGTCCGCATCGCGGGGATGTACTCGGCGGCGTAGTTGCCCGCCTCCGGCGGCAGCGGCACGACGGCGGTATCTTCGAGCCGGACGATTCGCATCGCGTTCAGGTCAACGACCGCGACCAATCCCTCGACCGGGCGGGCATAGCCATTATCGTGCGGCGCGGCGCGCACGAACATCAGGGCGCGGGTGAGGCGCATGCCCGCGTCGTCCCCGTCGCCGTAGTCGCCCGCCGACCACGGCTCGACCATCACGCGGTCCATGTCCGTGACGCCGCGCTTGGCGAGCGCCGCCCGGAACGCCGGGTCCGCCTTGCACGCCGCCTCGCATTCCACGAACTCGTCGTACATGATGTGCGGCTGCACGCCGGGGATCTGCCGCCAAGTGACGACGCGGTCGCGCGTGATCGAGACAACCACCTCGGAGACGGCGTTCGCGTCGTTATCGAGCAGGATGATGAACGCTTCGCGCTCGATCGGGTCGCCCGCCCGATAGTGCAGCACGCGCTCCTTCGACGGCTCGTGCAGCGCGATCGAGGCGAAGCGCGTCCGCGCGCCGAGCCTGCCGCTCGCCCGCACGCGCGCGACCGCCGCCGCGATCTCCGCCGCCGTCAGCGGCTCCAGCGGGTGGCGGATCGCATCGGATTGCGTCGCGGTATCCGGGGCGGTGAGTTGGACGGTCATCTCTCGTCTCCTTTGGTAGCGCGGGCTTTCGGCCCGCGCGAGCGGGTTAGCGTCCCGTGGCGATCCCCACGGCGAAGGGGTCCGCGCCGCCGTGGCGCAGGCCCGTCGCGGCGTCCACCGCCACGCCCGTCGGGCTGGCGAAGCCGCGCGGCGAGAACGAGACCTCGACATCCACGACATCGTGCCCCATCGCCCGCAGTCTCTCCCGCGTCGCGGCGGGCACGCGATCGTCCACGAGCAGTTCCGGCCCCGCGCAATCAATCAAGGGCGCGGCGCAGGCGGCGGCGATGTCCAAATCGAAATCAACCACGTCGAGCGCCATCTGCAGGCAGGTGTCCATGATCCGCCGCCCCCCCGGCGCGCCGACCGCGAGGATCGGCGTCCCGTCCCGCACGGCGATGATGTGCGCCATGCTCGACGCCGGGCGCTTCCCCGGCCGGATTTCGTTCGCCCCGCCGGGGATCGGGTCGAAGAGGTTCATCGTGTCGTTGAGGAGCACGCCCGTCCCCGGCACCGTCACCGCCGACCCGAAGATCAGCGTCAATGTCTGCGTCAGCGAGACCATGTTCCCCTCCCGGTCCACGACCGAGAGGTGCGTCGTGCAGCCGCCGTCCGCCTGCACCGCCATGCGTTCCGCCACACCGCCGCGCGCGATCCCCGCGCCCGGCTGCGGCGTGGAGGCGCGGTGCGGGTCAATCTCCGCCCGGCGCCCCGCCGCGTATCCCTTCGAGGCGAGCCGCGCCCAATCCACGTCGGCGAAATCGGGGTCGCCGACATAGGCGAAGCGGTCGGCGTACCCCCGGCGGCTCGCCTCCGCGATCTGGTGGAGCGTCGCGGCGGTGTTGAAGCCGGTGGCGCGCAGGTCCACGCCGTCGAGGATGTTGAACGCCTCGCCCGTCGTGATGCCGCCCGCCTGGTACGGGAGCAGGACGAGTTCGACATCGCGGTACGGCAGCACGAGCGGGTCAACGACCGTCGGTTCGTACCGCGCGAGGTCGTCCGCCGTCAGGATGCCGCCGAGCGCGTGCAGATGCGCCGCGATCCGTTCGGCGGTCTCGCCCCGATAGAAGCCATCCGGCCCCTTGTCCGCGATGCGGCGGAGGGTGCTGGCGAGGTCGGTCTGCACAATGAGCGGCGGCGGCTTGCCGAAGAGCGGCGCCGGGGCGACGGTGTCCCGCAGGAAAATGCGCGCCGTCTCCGGGTCGCGCCGGACCACCGGCTGCTCGGCCGCGATCAGCATGCCGCGATACCAGTCCACCGGGAAACCCCGCTCCGCGAAGGCGATCGCGGGCGCGACCACCTCGCCGATCTCCTTCGTGCCGAATCGCTCCAACGCCACGGCCATCCCCGCGACCATCCCCGGCACGGCGACGGACAAAGGGCCGTAGGCATTCGCCTCGTCCTTGACGCCGCCGAAGCCGACGACGCTGGCGCGCGCGCCAGCGGTCAGTTCGTACATCTCCGGCGCGGCGGCCTGCGGCGCGCGGCTGAAGTAGTCAACGACGTGGCGCGCGCCGCCCGCCATCTGGATCGTCATGAAGCCGCCGCCGCCGATGCCGCTCATCCACGGCTCGACGACGCCGACCGCGAAGGCGGCGGTCACCGCCGCATCCACGGCGTTGCCGCCCCGGTCGAGGATGTCCAGCGCCGCCTCGACCGCCCACGGATGTTTCGCGGCGACCATCGTGTGCCGCGCGACCGCGAGATCGCGCGCGATACGCAGAGAGGTTGTTGAATGCATCGCTTCCCCTTGCCGATTGCCACCGATGGAACGGTGATGCATTCTATCACCGACCGGGGGAAGGGGAACCTCACCCCCGGCCCCCTCTCCATTGCGATGGCGAGGGGGAGTGACTTTAGAGAGGACGATGTTCGGGGAGTGTCATGGCACTTCGGGCGAGTCACCCCGCGCCGCGTGACGGAGAGGGGCCGGGGGTGAGGTTGATCCCGACAATGAATATGCCCCGTCCGATTCGTGTGCGCCGCTCCGCGCTCCTCTGTGCTCTCTATATCTCTGTGGTTTCGTCAGTTTTGATGGAGGCGACGATGCGCGGGCAACGATTGGTGGCGTTTCGACCGTACACGCTGGAACAGGAAGCGTTCGATCTACCCGACGCGCCGCCGCCGGGCCATCTGCTGGCGGAGACGACCTGCACGCTGATCAGCACCGGGACGGAACTGGCGAACTACACCGGCATCACCGTGGACCGCCGCGCGATGGGCGACGACTGGCGCGCGAAGCCGTACCGGCCCGGCTACTCGTACGTCGGCGTCGTGCGCGCGATCGGCGGCGGCGTGGAGGGGATCGCGGTCGGCGACCGCGTCTGCGGGCACGGGCCGCACGCGTCGGTCGCGCTGCTCGAACCGCGCGATGTCGCCGTCGTGCCGGAGGGCGTGACGGACGTGCAGGCGGCGTTCGTCACGCTGCTGATTATCACGATGAACGCCGTGCGGCTGGCGAAGATCGAACTGGGCGACCGCGTCGCGGCGGTCGGGCTGGGGCTGATCGGCAATCTGGCGTTGCAGCAGGCGCGCGTCTGCGGCGGCATGCCCGTCGTCGGCACGGACCTGCTCGCCGCCCGCCGGGACTATGCCGCGCGGGTCGGCCTCGCTGCCCTCGACCCCGCCGCGGCGGATTTCGCGGCGCAGGCCGGCGCGCTCTCCGGCGACGGGCGCTTCGATGTCGTCTTCGAGGCGACGGGCAGCCCCGGCGGGCTGAAACCCGCCCTGCACCTGGCGGCGCGGCACGCCCGACTCGTCGCGCTCGGCAGCACGCGCGGCACCGTCGAGCAGTTCGACCTCTACGGCGATGTGCACGTGCCGGGCGTGACGATCATCGGCGCGCATCTGATGACGCACCCCGCCGAGCCGAACTTCGCCAATCGCTGGACGATGCGGACGAACCGCGCCATCGCCCTGCGCCTGCTCGCCGAGCGGCGCGTGGACGTGGACGCCCTCGTCAGCCACCGCGAGCCGGCGGAACGCGCGCCCGATCTCTTCGCATTGCTGGCTGAGCGCCGCTCCGAGGCGATGGGCTGCATCCTCGACTGGCACGGATGACGACCGCGCTCAGTGCCCCGGCGATGGGATTGCGCCAATCTGTTGCAGCATGCCGAGCGCGTCAAAGTTCGTCCAACCCTCGACGATCTTGCCGTCCGCGATGCGCTGAATGGTGATGCCGGAACAGTTGATCCGCTTGCCGGACGGCGGGATGCCCATCAGTTCGCCATTGTGCGTGCCCGCAATCGTCCACCGGATCGCCACCTTGTCACCCTCCGCGACCAGATCGTCAACGGTGGTGCGCAGGTCGGGGAAGGCCGCCGTGTACATCGGAAAATGGCCGACGTACGCATCCCGGCTCCCCCGCATCTCCGGCGGCAGGCCGGGATCGTGGTGCCGGTAATCGCCCGCCATCAACTCCGCCGCGCGGTCGAGATGCCCCCCGCCCGCCACCTCCTCGAAAAAGCGACGGGCAATCGTTTTGTTGTCTCCGCTCGTCATCTCCGCCTCCCTTTCCTGTCTTGCCACGAACATACATCAAGACGCGACGGCGGGCGGATTGGATGCATCATCGGAGAGGCGGGCGTACCGCGCTCCCTGTCCGCTCGTACACGCCGTCCCTGACCCTTCGTCCGGCGCGCGACTGCCCCAACGCCCGGTGCTTCTCTCCGGAGGCCCCGCTATCCTGCTGATAGCGAAAACGCGATGCACCGTTCGGTGCATCCACGAATGGAGGAGCAAAGCGATGGGGCGTATACAGATCGAGGCGTCGGCGGTCATTGACGCGCCTCCGGAAGCGGCATACGCGATCGTCGCGGACTACCGCACGGGGCATCCGGCGATTGTGCCGAAGGAGAACTTTCGCGATCTCGCCGTCGAAGAGGGCGGGTACGGCGCGGGGACGGTCATCCGCGCCCGCGTACGCGTCGGCGCCGACGAGCGCACCGTCCGCCATCGCGTCACGGAGCCGGAGCCGGGCCGCGTGCTGATTGAGACAGATCTGGACGCCGACAGCGCGACCACCTTCACCTTCACGCCGCTGGACGACGACCGGCGGGTGCGCGTGCGGATCGCGACGGAGATGGCGGCAAGCCCCGGCATCCGGGGGGTGGTCGAACGCCTCTTCGCCCCGCCGATGCTGCGCCGTATCTACCGGAAGGAACTGCGCCAACTCGCGGCGGTCGCGCAAACCGCCCGCGTCGTCTAAAAAACAACACCCCGATCAAGCGCCGAGGACGCAGAGAGCGCAAAGATCACAGAGAACGCGCAGAAAAGAATTTGCCCTCCGCGTCCTCGGCGCTACGTCTTCTTTCCTGTCGCGCTGCCGTATACTGTCGGCCAGCGATCGGAATGAACCGGGAGGGGGCGACGGATGGATACGGGGGGCCGCTTCGCGCATGCGCTGTCGTGCGACACGTCGGTCGTGGTCGGGGCCGCGACGTTCGATGGCTCGGTGATCTTCGCCAAGAACAGCGACCGCGCGGCGAACGAGTGCCAACCGCTCTTCCACGCACCGCGCCACCGGCACCCCGCCGGAGCGACCGCGCGCTGCCAGTACATCACCATCCCCCAGGCGGAGGAGACGTGGGAGGTGATCGGCTCGCGCCCGTACTGGCTCTGGGGCTTCGAGATGGGCGTCAACGAGTGGGGCGTCGCCATCGGCAACGAGGCGGTGCTGTCGCGCGAGCCGTACGAGGAGACCGGGCTGATCGGCATGGACCTCGTCCGCCTCGGCCTGGAGCGCGCGCGGACGGCGGACCTCGCCGTGCGGATCATCGGCAACCTCGTCGAGCGGTACGGGCAGGGCGGCTCGTGCGAGGCGAGCGGCTTCCGCACCTACCACAACTCGTTCATCGTCGCGGACCCGACGGGCGCGTGGATCGTCGAGACGATGGGCCGCCGCTGGGTCGCGCAGCGCGTGCGGGAGCGCGCGGCGATCTCCAATCTCTACGCGATCCGCGACGCATGGGACGCCTGCTCACCCGGCGCGGTGGAACACGCGCAGGAGCAGTGCTGGGGCGGCGCGCCGTTCGACTTCGCCGCCGCCTACCAGGACCCGGAAGCGGACCTGCGCCCGCGCGCCTGCCGCCTCGACCGCGCCCGCGCCGTGCTCGGCGGCTACCGCGCGCCCGTCCGCGTCGCGGAGATGCAGGCGCTTTTGCGCGATCACGACGACGGCGATCTGCCGACCGGGCCGCAGCCGCTCCCCTCCATCTGCATGCACCTGGCGCCCGACCGCACGGGCGAGACGGCCGCCGCGATGGTCTGCCACCTGCGGCCGGACCGGCACCGCGAACTCGCCGTCACCTGCTGGACGGCCTTCGGCTCGCCCTGCCTGAGCGTCTTCCGGCCCGTCTATCCGTGCGCCGTTAGTCTGCCCGCCGTCCTCGATCGCGGCGGCGCGACGTACGACCCCGCGTCGCCGTGGTGGGCCTTCGAGCGGATGCAGCGGATCGTCGCCGCCGCCCCCGCGCTCGCGCCTATTGCCCGCGCCCGGCTGCACGCGCTGGAAACCGCCTTCCGCGCCGAGGCGGACGACGCGGAGGCGGAGGCCGAGCGGTCGCTCGTGCGCGGCGACCACGCGCGGGCCGTCGCCATCCTCCGCGCCCTCGTGGACGCGACGACCGAGCGCGCCGTCGCCCTCGCCCGCACGCTCGGCGACGAACTGGCGGCGCGGGCGGGTGACGTAGCGAACCCGGCGATGGCCGAGGCGTGGCGCCCACTCAACGACGCCGTGGGGCTGCCCTCGATAGTTGGAGCGGTAACGCTAGCGCGCTGAACGACGGGATGCGGCTCATTCCTCCGTAGGGGCGGTTCGCGAACCGCCCAGCCCAGCCATCCCG
>JAICIL010000212.1 GCA_025924435.1 Chloroflexia bacterium
AGTAACGAGTTGAAAGTTGGAAGTATCGAGAACCATTACTTGGCCACTCGCTACTTTCAACTCATTACTTTTCTCTCTTCGGCTGGCACGTTGGGCACCAGTGGGTGCTGCGACCGGCGAGACGCATCTGGATGATGGTATCCGTGCCGCAGGTGAGGCAGGGCTGGCCGTGGCGGTGGTAGACGCGGAGATGCTCCAAGTTGCCGCCGGGGTTGCCGAAGGCGTCGCGGAATCCTTCCGCATCGAAGGTCGTGCCGTTATGCGCGACGCCGCCGGCGATCACCTCCTTGATGGCGGTGGTCAAACGGGCAACCTCCGCATCGGTGAGCGCGCCGACGGGCGTTTGCGGGTGGATGCCGGCGCGATGGAGCGCTTCGTCCGCGTAGATATTGCCGAGGCCGGCGATGCGCGTCTGATCCAAGAGCGCGGCTTTCGTCGCCAGTTTCGGTGAATTGCCGAGCGCGGCGCGCACCGCCGCCGCGTCGAGCGCGTCGTCGAGCGGTTCGTGGCCGAGATTGGCGAGGCGGGCCGCTAGCCCCGCCGGGTCGAGCACGTCGGCGGTGCCGAAGCGGCGCATATCGGCGAAGCGCAGTTCCGTCCCGTTGTCGAGGCGCAAGGCGACGCGATGGAAACGGGCGGGCGGCTCGTCGGCCCGGTTCACGGTCAGCGCGCCCGTCATGCGCAGATGGACGACGAGCGCGAGGTCGTCATCGAGGTCGAGGATGAGAAATTTGGCGCGCCGCCGCACGGCGTGGATGGCGCGCCCGGTCAGCGCGGCCTGCCACGCGGCCCGCCACGCCAGCCAGGTCGGCTCCGTTTCGGGCGCGCTGACGGCGATAATCCGGCGGCCGGGCAGCGCACTTTCCAGCCCCCGCCGGACGGTTTCTACTTCGGGGAGTTCGGGCATGACGCGGACAAACCTCCTATGAACACCGAAGTATACCCCGGTTTGGCGGGCGCGGGTGCTACAATAGTGCCATGAACGCCGACCCGTCCGCGCCGCCGTCAACGCCCGATCTGACGCATCTCCCGATCATCCAGCGGACACTGCTCGATTGGTACGCCCGCGCAGGGCGCGATTTGCCGTGGCGCCGCACGCGCGACCCGTACGCGATCCTCGTCTCCGAGCTGATGTTGCAGCAGACCCAGGTGGACCGTGTCATCCCGAAATGGGAGGCGTGGCTCGCACAGTTTCCGACGATCACCGCGCTCGCCGACGCGCCGACGAGCGAAGTGATCAGGGCATGGGCGGGATTGGGCTACAACCGGCGCGCGGTCAATCTCCAGCGGCTCGCGCGGGCAGTCGTCGCGGCGCACGGCGGGCGCGTGCCGGACGATGTCGCCGAACTGAAGGCGCTGCCCGGCATCGGGCCGTACACGGCGGGCGCCGTCGCCGCCTTCGCGCACAACCGCCCGGTGGCGATGGTGGATGTTAATATCCGCCGTCTGCTGCATCGCCTCTTCGTCGGCGCGGAGACGCCGGATTACCGGCTCTCCGAGGGGGAAATCTGGGCGCTGGCGCGCGCCGCCGTGCCGCACGGCCGCAGCGCGGACTGGCATCAGGCCCTCATGGACCTCGGCGCGACGATCTGCCGCCCCCGCCCGCTCTGCGACCGCTGCCCGGTGCGCAATTGGTGCCGTGCCGCGCCGGAGTGGGCAATCCTGCCGCCCGACGCGCCGCGCCCGACGAAGTCGCAGGGAAAGTGGGAAGGCTCCAATCGCCAGTATCGCGGCCGCATCCTCCGCGCGCTCGGCGCATTGCCGCACGGCGACGCACTGCCCCTGCCGCTCCTCGGCGCGCAAGTGCGCGAAGGGTACACCGACGCCGACGCGGCATGGCTCCTCGCCCTCGTCCGCGCCCTCGCGAGCGACGGCCTCGTCCTGCTTTCGGGGGATGAGGGGACATCTACCGCCCGGCTGCCGTGATCTGGTAGCGCGGGCTTTCCAGCCTGCGCGAGCGACCTACCCCCGGCCCCTTCCCGCGGGCGCCCCCTGGGCAGGAGGAAGGGGCCGGGGTTGGGTTTCTGTCACACAGTGCGCCCGCCCGGTGTTACCATACGATGTGACGGCAGTTCCGGGGGCGTTTCGGGAGCAGCGGGGAACCATGAGAGCGACTGATCTGATCGCGCGGTACGGGCGGTGGCTCGTCGCGCTTGTTTTCGTTCTGCAGATCGCGGCTCCGGTCGCGGCGCGGGTGCCGGAGCGGGTGGCGGACATCCCGCTCGCGGGGGATGACACCTTTCAAGTCGGGCCGACGACCGTGAGCGACCCGACGGCTGTTTCCGTGCCGGTGGACCGTGCGTACGGCCCGCTCGCCGACGACGCGGGGCATCTCCGCGCCGATCTGATCGGCACGAGCGTCGCGACCGATACCGCCCTCGAAGTCGCGCCGACGGATGGCGCGCAACCCGCCTTTTCCGTCGCGATCAACGGCGTCGCGGTGCAGGGGTCGTGGCAACTCGCCGGGCCGGTCAGCCGCGTCTATCGCCTGACCTTCCCGACCGCGCGGGTCCTCTTCCCGCCGCCCGGCGATGGGCAGAGCGCGCTCACCCCGCGCGCCAACACGCTGACGCTCACCGGCGCGTCGGCGTCGCTGGATTGGTTGCGCCTCATCGTGCCCGGCACGCCGCCCGCGCTCCTGATGGCGGGGGCGGACTTGTCCTGCGGCAGCCCCGGCCCGACCGACCCGACGGACACGTGGAACGATTGGGGCCGCTGGTTGGCGGCGGATGGCATCCCCTCCCGCGCGCCCGCGCGCGACGGGCGGCTGACGGTCGCGGAGCAACTCCCGGCGCTGGACGACGGCTACACCTTCCTCCGGCGCGCGTACGGCCCCGATCGCCCCGGCCTCTCGCCGCGCGTCACGCTCGTCGGCTACAGCATGGGCGGGCTGGTGACGCGGCTCTGGGCATATCAGCACCCCGGCGTCGTCGCACACCTCGTGGAGATCGCCAGCCCGGACGCCGGGACGGACGCCGCGACCAATTTCTTCGCCATCTTCCTCTCCCCCTGCGCGAGCGGCGCGCTGCACGACCTGTCGCCGATCTTCGTCTCCGCCTTCAATAGCCGCGTGGACCTCTCCCATTATTGGGACCCCGATCCCGCCGCGACCCATATCACGACCATCGCCGCCGTGCCGCCGACCGGGGAGCATACAGACGGCGTCGTGCCGGAGGCGAGCGCGGACGCGCTCCCGTACGCGACGCACCTGACGTGGACGCCGGATGCCGCCGGGCGCTCGCTCTCGCTCCACACCGCGATTCCCCACGCCGCGACGGTCTATACCGACCTGCGCGACGCGGCGCATTTCGCCGCGCCACTGCCGGATGCGCGAACGGGGCAGTGAGCGGCGGGCAGCGGGCGAAAAAAGCGGCGGAGAAAACTAAATCACTCCGCCGCTTCGCCTTCCCGCGCATGCGCGGCCCCCCCTTTTGCGCCGAAGTCGTCACCGTTCGGTGTTCACTCGTCGTTTACACACACTCTGCGCGCTTTCTGCTACCATGCGCCTGGAGTGCTGGCTCGGCGTGGCACATACAGGATAGGAAATTGTGTGCCGCTCGCCGGGGCGAACGGAAGAGGAGAGCGACGATGTCCATGTGGCCTGATCGCACGATTGCACCGGACGACGCCCAGGCGCTGCTCTTCACGATCCACGATGTCCCGTTCGCTGTCCGCTCGAACGACGCGGTGGTGATCGCGCACGTCGCCCAATTGGTGCGGCGCTATCGCACGGCGGAGCCGCCGGCCGCGACGGGAACGCGGCAGGAACTGATCGCCCTTCAAGGCGTCCCCGCCATTGACGCCGATCGCCTGACGGATGTGCCGCGACGCTCCGGCGCACACAAACCGGCGCGGGTCGCGACCGCCGATACGGACGACGGTCGCGTGATTCTTCGCCGCGAGACGGGCGTGGTGACGACGATCCGGCCCGACGGATGGACGATCACGGGCGACCTCCGGGCGCATCCGGGCGAGGTGACGCGCGCGCTGGACGCGATGCTCTCGCTCGCCCTCGTCGAGCGGGGCTATCTGACGCTCAAAGGTTCCGCCCTCGCGCGGGACGGGCGGGGCGTTGCCCTCGTCGGCGGGCCGGATACCGCCCGCCGCGCGCTCGCGGTCGCGCTCCTCGGGCGCGGTTTCCGATGGGTTACGGAGGATTCGCTGCTCGTGCGCGTCGCCGCCGGGCGGGTCGAGATGCGCGGTTTGCCCGGCCTGCTTCGCCTCGGCCCCGCCGCGATGCTCGCGCACCCCGCCCTCCGCGCCATGCTCTCGGACGACGAGCGCGCGCGCTACGCGGGGCAGACGTGGCGCGATCTGCGGGAGATCGAGGCGCGCTACGTCGTGGACGCGGCGGACGCCTTCGGCGCGGATGGGATCGAGACCGGCGGTGCGCTGGAGATGATCGTCGCGCTCCGATGGAAAGGGGGCGCGGCGGAGGGCACATCCGCCGTCGCTCCGCTCGCCCGCGCCGACGCCTACGAGGCGCTGGCGGACGCGACCCGCTCCTACGGGCTGTACGAGCTGCGCGCCACCCTCCCACCGAACTATCACCGCCTCCAGCGTATCGCGGAGGCCGTCACGATGCATGCCGTCACCGGGCCGGTGGATCTTCAGACCGTCGCGGACGCCCTCGTCGCCGACGAGGCCGCGATCACCGCGCATGACATCGCCGCGGCTGTTAATGGGGCACACTGACGCGATGGCGCGCCGCGTCGCCGTCCTCGATGTCGGGACGAACACCGTCCGGCTGCTCGTCGCCGATTGCGAAGGCGACAGCCTGACGCCGGTGCGGGATACGACGAGGATGTCCCGCCTCGGTCTCGGCGCGGGCGCGGATGGCACGCTGGCGGCGGAGAGCGTCGCCCGCACCGCCGAGGCGGCAATCGCGCTCGTCGGGGAGGCGCGCGCGGCGGGCGCGGCGACGATCCTGATGGTCGGCACCGCCGCCGTGCGGGACGCACCGAACCGCGCCGCGCTGCTCGCGTGGATCGAGCGGGAGACGGGGATCGCCTGCCGCGTCGTTGATGGCGAAACGGAAGCGTCGCTGACCTTCCTCGGCGCGACGGCCGGGCAGCCACTCGCGGGCACGCTCGCGGTCGGCGACATCGGCGGCGGCAGCACGGAGCGGATCATCGCGGTGGATGGCGCGATCCGCGAGCGGGTCTCCGTGCCGCTCGGCTCCGGCCGCTTGACCGAGCGGACCATCGCGCACGACCCGCCGGCCGACGCCGATCTCGCCGCCGCGACGCATGCCGCCGACGAGGCCCTCCGCGCCCTGCGGCCGGTGCGGGCAACCGCGCTCCTGCTCGCGGGCGGGACGGCGTCCGCCCTCGGCAAGCTGCAAGGCACGGCGACGCTCGACGCCGCCGCGCTCGCCACCGCGCTCGCGACGCTCCAATCCGCGCCCGCCGCCGCGCTCGCGCCGAAGATCGGGCTGGAAGAGACCCGCGTCGGCCTGATGGCGGCGGGCGCGATCATCGTCCGGGCGCTCGCCCGGACGTGCGGCCTCACCGCCGCGACCGTCGCCCCCGGCGGCATCCGCGAGGGCACGCTGCTCGCGGCGATGCGCGGCGAGTACGGCTTTCGGATGGGAAAGCGTTGAACCGCCAAGGACGCCAGGGACGCCAAGAGAGACAAGAGGAGATGAAGAGAAAGCAGGGACCGGCCTCCTTCCCCTCTTCTTGGCGCCTTGGCGGTTCAAATTCTCTGCAGGCCATAGGGAGCGATAAACGGATGGGCAAGGATGCGGCGCATTTCGGGCCGAAGACGACATTCCGCGCTGCCGCCGCGCGGGTGCTGGCCGAACGGCTCGATGCGGTGATGGCGCATGAAGCGGGCACGCGGGCGGGGGCGGACCCGGAAGAATTGCACGATATGCGCGTCGCCTCGCGTCGGCTGCGGGCGGCGGTGGAGGCGTTCGCCGTTTGCTATCGGAGCAAGGAGTTCGCGCGGGTCGCGAAGCGGACGAAGGCGCTGACCGACGCGCTCGGCGGCGTGCGGGACGGCGATGTGCTGCTGGCGCGGATGGAGGCATACGCCGCGACGATACCGCCGGACGAACGGCCCGCCATCGCCGGGTTCATCGCCCGCATCCGCGACGAACGGGAATCCCGCCGCGCGACGATGCTCCATGAACTCGACGACCTGGCGGCCTTTGGCTACGCGAAGCGGTTCCGCGCCGCCATCGCGCACCCCGATGCGAGTGGTCAGTAGTCGGTAGTTAGTAGACAGATGGAACGGCATCGGGCACAAATCGTTGTCTACCGACTACCGACTACTTCCCCTGGAGGAGCGATGGCACGCGCGCGCACCGTCCACGGCCTGAAACCGAAGGGAACCGTCCGTGCCAACGCGCGGAAGATCGTCGCCGTTCGCACGGACGAGTTCTTCGCCTTCGCGCCCGCGCTCGCCGACCCGACGAATGTCCGCGAACTGCACGACATGCGCATCGCCGCCAAGCGCCTCCGCTACGCGCTCGAACTCTTCGCAGACGCGCTCGGCCCCGATACCACCGCGTGCATCGAGCGCATCAAGGAGTTCCAGGAGATCGTCGGCGACATCCACGACCACGACGTGCATGCGGACATCCTGCGCGCCCATCTGGAGACACTCGCCGCCGCCCGCGCCCGCACCCTCGCGGATCGCGCGGTACAGACGGACGAGGAGATCGAATCATTCAAGGAGCGGTGCCGCGCCTTCGTCACCGACGATGCCTGGGTCGCGGAGCAGGCCGCCCTCGCCGCCGCCCTCGCCCGCACGATGCGCGAGCGGCGCGAGCGGCACACCGACCTCGTTGCGCGATGGGAGCAGTGGAGCGCGGCGGGCCTGCGCGAGCAGTTGGACGCCCTCTCCCCCGGCCCCTCCCCGAAAAGGGAGGGGTGACGCATCGCAATGCCATGCCCTTCCCCGTAATGCTTCGACCTCCCGGAGATTCGCTCCCCTTCCCGACATGGGAAGGGGTCGGGGGTTAGGCCGCCCGGCAGCGGTACAGCCCGACATCCTTCGGATCGCGCCAGATGCCGCCCATCGCCGCGAGGCGGCGGGTCGCCTCCGCCGTCAGCCAGTCGTGGACCTCCGCGAGCAGGTGGGGATGCTCCGCCGTCTGCCGCACCGCCATCATCGTCATCAGATAGCGGACGATTGGCTCCGGCTCGGTGAAGATGAAGGCGTTGGAGACGATTGTCTCCTCGACCACCGGATAGGTGGCGCGCAGGATGCCCGGCGCGTTCTCGATCCCGAAGGTCGCGGCGGGGAGGGGCGGGATGGGCAGGCCGAAGTGGGCGAGCATGTCGCCGCGCAGGGCGGCGATGTGTGGCACGTCGCGCTGGCCGTTCGTGACGGCGAGGACGGCGCCGCCGGGTCCGGTGACGCGGGCGAACTCCCCGAGCGCGCCGGGGATGTCCGGAACGTGGTAGAGCATGTGCCGCGCGGAGACGATATCGAACGAACCGTCGGGGAAGGGGAGCGCGTTCGCCTCGCCCGTGGACCATGCGATCTCCGACCCCGCCGATATTTCCCCGGCCGCCGCGATCATCGCGGCGGACTGATCCAGCCCGGCGAGTCGCCCGGTGTGGCCGTGCGCGCGCAGGTAGCGCGGGAATGCGCCGGGGCCGCAGCCGACATCGAGGAGCGCCTCGACCCCCGTCAGGCCGAGTGCCCGGACACATTCCGCGTCGAGATCAATCTGCCGCTCGCTGTACCGCGCGTGTGTCTCGACGCGGATGCGCAGCAAGTCTGTCGTCCGATACTGCTCCACCACTTCCCGCGCGACCACTCGCAGCCCCTTTCGTACGCTCGTGAACCGCCAAGACGCCGAGAGCGCCAAGAAGACGAAAGTAGGAGTTACGCGGTTCGCGAGAAAATCTGCCCTCTTTGTATTTCTTGGCGTCCTTGGCGTCTTGGCGGTTCAAACCCCCTCGTCGCCCGTTCCATCGTGCGGCAGTATGCCGGGCGTGCGGGCGGCGCGCAAGGCGATGATGAAGGCGGCG
>JAICIL010000213.1 GCA_025924435.1 Chloroflexia bacterium
ATGTCTGCGCCACATCGATGAGCATCAGGTGGTTGTCCGTGCCGCCAGTGACGACGTTCATCCCCTCGGCTATGCATCCCGCGGCGAGCGCCCGCGCATTGTCCACGATCTTGTGCGCGTACGTCTGGAACTCTGGTGTCGACGCCTCCTTGAGGGCGACGGTCTTCGCCGCCATCACGTGCGGCAGCGGCCCGCCGAGCACCATCGGGCACCCCTTGTCCACCCAGGGCGCGAACTCCTCGGTGCAGAGGATCAGGCCACCGCGCGGCCCGCGCAGCGTCTTGTGCGTCGTCGAGGTGACGACGTGCGCGTGCGCCACCGGGTCGTAGTCGCCGGTGAAGACCTTGCCCGCCACGAGGCCCGCGAAGTGCGCCATGTCCACCATGAAGACCGCGCCGACCTCGTCCGCCATCTCGCGCATCTTGGCGAAGTTGATCAGGCGCGGGTAGGCGCTGTAGCCCGCGAGGAGGATCGTCGGCTTCACTTCGCGGACCTGCGCGTGCATCTGGTCGAGATCGAGCAGTTTCGTCTCCGGGTTCACCTTGTAGGGGGAGACGTCGAACAACTGGCTGGAGATGTTGTGCCGGTAGCCGTGCGTCAGGTGGCCGCCGGAGTAGTAGTCGAGCGCCATGATGCGCTGGCCGTGCATCGCGGCGCGCACCTTCTCCCAATCGTCGTGCGAGACTTTGGAGGCGTCCTCCTGCCCGATCTCGGTGAGGAGAGGGGCTTCCACCTTCGCGGAGAGGATCGCCATGAAGGCGACGAGGTTCGCGTCCGCGCCGGAGTGGGGCTGGAGGAAGGCGTGGTCCGCGCCGAAGAGTTCACAGGCGATCCGCGCGCCCTCCGCCTCGACGGTGTCCACATTGTCGCAGCCCGCGTAGAAGCGGTGATTGACATATCCCTCCGCATATTTATCGGTGAAGAGGTTGCCCATCGCCAGTTGCGTGCCGAGCGACGAGTAATTCTCGCTCGCGATCAGTTTGAGATTGTGGCGCTGGTCGCGGAACTCGGCGACGATCGCCCGCGCGACGGTCGGGGCGGTCATGTTCAGGTAATCGAGCGCGGCGTAGTAGGCCGCCGCCGCCGAATTGACCGGCGCGCCCGCCAGTTTTTCGAGATAGGTTGTCAGCAGTGAACGCTGCCCGACCGTGGTTGCCATCCCGCGTCCCTCCATCGCCGAACCGGCAGAGTATGCCGGATAAACAAACGGGACGCGGACAGACTCGTCGGCGTCCCAGCCCAGGCGAGCGGCTACATTTCGCGCAGTACCCATCTCCCCGGCTCTCTCGTGGTCGCCCCACCCTTCTCGCCAGTCACCGGGGGTGTGATCGCTGCGTCGAGTATCAGTCTCGCCGATAACACTGTCAACCAATGACGGATGCGTGCGTCTTCGATGGAATATCTCGATGTGATAGCCCGTCACCCAATGATCGAGCATGCGCGAAACAAGTTAATCCCAGCGATGGCGAAGATGATGCGGTGGGAGCCACCCCGGCGATGAAGATAGCCGTGAGCGACATCATCTGCCAGTTCTGAACCGTAACGGCGGCGACATGTCATAGAGTGAATACACGCTCCCGCCCGGTCTGCCACCATGTACCAAAAGGAGAAGAGGGCGACGGCTCAACGCAAAGCGTCACGGCGCACCCCGATTCTGAGTCAATCCCCTTCCTTCGCACCCTAACATACAGACGCGCCGCCCGGTCGCGGCGAGCGCCTCCATGGATTCCAGATCGTCGTGGCACGCGCCCGGCCCGCCGTGCAGCGTCAGAAGCGGCAGTTTGCCCGGTTCCTCGCCCTCGCCGACAATCCGATACCACGTCTCGTGGCCGCGAAATGGGATCCGCCCCTCGGTGGATGGGAACCGTGTCTGCATGGCGTCTGCTCCTCGCGCGTACTCTCTTCTTTCGTCTCTCGCTGCACCGCTATGTTAACACGAAAAGGAGCGGCGTTGCCGCCGCTCCCCGATGCGCTTTCGCCCCAGCCGTCGCTCAGTGCGCCATGCTGACGTGGCAGGAGGCCATGCCGCGCTTCTCCAGGTACTGCTGGTGATAATCCTCCGCCATGTAGAACGTTTCGGCGGGGTTAATCGCCGTGACGATCGGGCGGCGGAAGCGGCCGGACTGTTGCAGCCGCTCCTTGGAGGCGCGCGCCGCCGCTTCCTGCGCGGCGTTGTGGGTGAAGATCTCGGAGCGGTACTGGTCGCCGATGTCCGGCCCCTGCCGGTTCAACTGCGTCGGGTCGTGATTCTCCCAGAAGACCTTCAAGAGATCATCGTACGAGACCTTCTCTGGGTCGTACGTCACCTCGACCGCCTCGGCGTGGCCGGTCGTGTGCGAGCAGACCTGCCGGTAGGTCGGATTCTCCGTCTTGCCGCCGATGTAGCCAACGGCGGTGGAAATGACGCCCGGAATTTCCCGGAACGCCGCCTCGACACCCCAGAAGCACCCGGCCGCGAAGGTGGCCTTTTCTCGCCTTTCCATCGAATAACTCCCCTTTGTTGAGCCTTGAGCATGGACCGTCCATCATGCGCTCGGTGCGCCAGTCCATCATCGCCCGTGGCGATTGCGGATTTCTTACCGTCAAGTATCGCACCGATTAAGGGTTTTGTGGGGGTGGGGGAACCTCACCCCCAGCCCCTCTCCATTGCGATGGAGAGGGGTGTCTTCTCTGCAATGCTCTGACATTCCCAGATGCCTCGATCTCTCCGGGAGCGCTCCCCCTCTCCGCGTGACGGAGAGGGGGCCGGGGGGTGAGGTCTCCCTACAACTTCACATCCGCCCCTTCAACCGGCGTCGGGATGCACCATTCCTCGCCGCGCGCCGTGGTGACGTATTCGGGCCAGCGCAGATCCACCGGCGCGTGGAAGTCCGCCGGGAGGAGTGGCGCGACCCATCGCTCGCCGCCGATGCCGCCGCCCGTCCGCTCGACGAATTCGGCCTGGGCACGGGCGAGTTCGTCCGGCCGGGTGGCGAGATCGAGGAGCGTCGCGGCGATTGTTTTCCCGCCGACGAACATGCCGGGGTCAATCGCGTCGGCCACGCCGCCGAGCGCGTTGTGGGTCCAGGCGGGGTAGCCGTATCTGCTCCCTTCCGGCGCGCGGAGCGTCGGGCGCGCCGTGAACAGCCGCACGGTCGGCGCGTGCCAGCAATACTCCACGTAGTCATCGGACGTGAAGTTCTTCTGCCACGGCGGGAGGACGCCGCGCAGCGCGGTCTCCACGTCGCGCGGGTCGGTCAGCCGCTCGTTCTCCGGCGCGAAGGGGTTCTCCATCGGCGCGACGCCGAGATGTTCCTGCATGCGGCGCGCGAAGGCGCGGGCGCTCTCCGGGTAGATGGGCGGCCCGACGAGCGACAGGTTGCGGTAGGTCAGATCGGCCATCGCGTTATTCGCGAGGCCGACGCGCGTCTTCGTCACCCAGCGCAGGGAGGCTTCGCAGCCCGTGACGGCGGCGGCGTGCTTCGCGTTGTTCATCAGCACATTGGCGATCTGCTCCTGGATGCCGAGCGTCGGCCCACGCCACGAATACTGGATCTGGCTGAAGCGCGGCGGTAGGTTATCCGAGGTGGCGTCCCCGGCGGCGAGGACGAACTCGTTGAGCGTCCAGGTGCCGGTATGCGGGAACATCGCCTCCTTGGTGTACTTGGTGTTCGTGTACATCAGCATCAGCGCGTCAATCGCGCCGGGGCAGCGCGCCGTCGCGTGCGAGCCGCCCGGCTTCGGCAGCAGGTCGCGGTCAATCCACTCCTCCGGCGTCCGGCACTCGAAGGTGAAGACGGCGCTCCAGTACGAGCCGCAGTGCGTCTCCCAGACGGCGGAGTTGTTGATGTTCGGGTGGTAGGCGATGAAGGCGTCGAAGCCGTCGTAGTACCCCTTCGCGGCGTGGACGGGCTTGGAGCCGCAGACCTTCTCCGCCGGTTCGCCGAAGAACTTCAGCGTGCCCGTGAGGTGGTACTTTTCCATCGTCGCCTTCGCGGCGAGCACGCCGATCAGCGCGGTCGTGCCGAGTTGCGAGTGCGGGTCGGTGTGCCCCGCCGCCCACGGATGCAGCCCCTCGCGCGGCGCGCGATAGGGGACGGCCTGCTGCGAGTTGCCCGGCACGGCGTCGTACTCCGCGTACGCCCCGAGGACGGGCTTCCCCGCGCCCCACGTCGCGACGAAGGCCGTCGGCATCCCGCCCGATCCCTCCTCGACATCGAACCCCTCGGCGCGCAGGAGGTCCACATACGCCCGCGCGGATTTGTACTCCCGCCACGCCGGTTCGGCGTACCGCCAGATCTCCATGTCGAAAGCGGAGAATCGCCGCCGGTTCTCCTCGATCCAGTCCATCGCGTGCTGCTTCTCCGGATACCGTGTCGCCATGCGCTTCTCCCTTCCGATTTCCCGTTTGCGGACGGAGGAAATCGTACGCTCGCGGAGCGGGAGGGTCAACCGCCCCGCAATGCGACCGGAGTTGGGCCGTGGATTGCCTGCAACGTGGCCGATTCAGCCGCGGGCCGCGCGTTTCGCGTACGCGCTCGCGGCCCGATCGTACGCCTCGGCCAGTAGTGGCCGCACCACGTTCCGCAACGTTGCCGCGCTGGGGGTGAGCACGCAGACCCAATACTGCCGCCCATACACCGGATGCGGCAGCAGTTGATCCAAAGCGGTGAAGTCATAGTCGCGCCCACCGCCATCGTCCGCGGCGGCACGGGGCGGCTCTGCGCCGAACAATGCGCGATAGGTCTCCCTACTGACGCCGATATTCAGCCGGAAGACGCCTGGGCGGTTGAGATTGGAGGCGCAGTCAAAATCACCGTAATCTTTGGTCACAATCGTGGCGAAGGGAAACCGCCGATCGGGAGGAAGGATGCGGTCAGGGTCGTAGAAAAAGAAGGTGTCGCCCCATGCTACTTCAGGAGATCCCGCGTCCCGCGATGCAACGAGGACATCCACGCCGGCAAACGTATCGGTGATGTATTGGGTGATTGCGGCTGCCTCCATCGGAATGCGTCCTTTCACGAGCAACCGCGTCGTTCGGTGCGTCTATGCACAGCGTGCCGTTCGTCTAAAACTCAGGGGGCGTCATTACCGATGACGAAGCGGATGCGCCGCAGTTCGTCTTCCCATTCGCTATTGTATCGGATCGAGGCCGCGCGATTGCCATTCCTCGCCTCCTTGTGTAGCGCAACCCTAAGCATATCGCGGCCATCATGTACATGCAACCGCTACGGCTTGCGACCGGAGACGAGAAACCCGGCGACGCCGCAGAAGAAATGTCCCGCGTCATTTGCCGCTTCGAGCGCGGCGATCCAGTCGGTGGCCTCGGTCGCGGTGATGACGCCCTCTGCGGCGGCGCGGCGGGCGGAAGCGCGCAGATCGAAGGCGCTTTCGACGAGGGCGAAGTCGGTCAACGCGCGGCCCAAGAGCGTCGGCTGCACATCGGTCAGCCCGGCTTCGTGGAACATGCGGTAGAGTTGGTGGCCGATTGCGCCATCGCGAAAGCCGTCGCAGATGTATCGTTGCATCGCGCGGCTCACGGCGCGATCCGGTGCATCGAAGACGAGCATATCGAGGTCCGATTCCCAGATCACGACGCGCCCGCCCGGTTTGGCGACCCGCACCATCTCCGCCAGCACGGCGCGCCGATCGCGCGCGTGTTGCAGGAGGCGTTCGGCGCGGCAGCCATCGAACGATGCGTCCGGGAAATCGAGGCGATGCGCGTCGCCCTGCACGAACTCGGCGGTGACGCCTGCGTCCGCCGCCCGCCGCCGCGCCTCCGCGATCATCGTCGCGCTGAAATCAAGCCCGACGGCCCGCCCGCCCGGCCCGACGCGCGCGGCCAGGGCGACGACATCGCCGCCCGTGCCGCAGCCGACATCGAGGACCGCCTCGCCCTCATGGAGCGCGAGCAGGTCGTAACTGCGCTGTTTGATCTCCTGGTAGAAATCCGTCGCGCGGGTCGCGTCGAGGTAGCGCACGAAGTCCGCCGGGTCGGTCGTTTCATCCACCTGATCGAACTCGACGCGCCGGGACTTTTCCATGCGTTCCACTCCTCCGACCACGGAAAACAATTGAACCGCAAAGGCGCAGAGGACGCAAAGAAGGGAATGAGTGAAGGCGTGTATTTGCTTTGTTCCCTTTTGCTTTCTCTCTTTGCGATCTCTGCGCCTTTGCGGTTCAACCGGCTTCGCGGCGCTTACCCGCGATAGTGCTCCTCGTGGACGATTTCGCCGAGCGGTTTGCGGGCTTGGGCGGGCTTCTGGCGGGCGCGTTGCGCCTCCTCATCCGGGTAGCCGATGGAGATTTCCGTGCGGACGAGGCGGTTTTCCGGGATGCCGAGCGCCTGCTTCGCCGCCGCCATCGTCTCCGGGCGGAACCAGCCGATGCAGGAGCCGAGGCCGTGCGCCTCCGCCGCGAGCATGATCCGCTCGCTCAGGCGGCCTTCGTCGTAGGTCTCGTGCGTCACTTTCGCCGGGTCGCCGGTCATCACGAGGACGATGCCGAGCGGCGCATTCGCCGCGTGGCGCACATTCGGGCTGATCTCCGCGAGTTTTCGCAGCGTCTCCCGGTCGCGGATGACGAGAAATTCCCACGGCTGCACATTGCTCGCGCTGCCGGACCAGCGGGCGACGTTCAGGATGTCCCTGAGCGCATCGTCTGGCACCGGATCGGGGCGGAAGTTGCGCGTGGCATTCAGGCCGCGCAGAAAGGCGATACGTTCCCTGGCAGTGTCGGCCATCGGTGATAACCCTCCTTCGCTCGCCTGCAACGCCGGGGAGCGCGGCGGCATTCCCCGATCGGTCGCGCGCATCGCGTAGAATAGGGGCAACCGGCCATTGTGTATCGGATGCGAGGTGAGCCCCATGAGCGAGTGCTTCATTTGCAAGACCTGCGGCGTGCAGTTCGCCGCTACCGACGCGCCGCCGGAGCGGTGCCCGATCTGCGACGACGAGCGGCAATATGTTGGCCATAACGGGCAGCAATGGACGACGCTGGCGGAGATGCGGGCGGGGGAGTACCACAATGTCATCAAGCCCGTCGCGCCGGGCCTGACCGGGATCGGCACGCATCCGGGTTTCGCGATCGGGCAGCGCGCGCTCCTCGTGCGGACCCCGACCGGGAATGTCCTGTGGGATTGCATCAGCCTCCTCGATGACCCGACCATCGCGGCGGTGCGGGCGCTCGGCGGCATCAGCGCCATCGCCATCTCGCACCCGCATTTCTACTCGTCAGTCGTCGAATGGAGCCATACGTTCGATGCGCCCGTCTATCTCCCGGCGGCAGATCGGCAGTGGGTGATGCGACCGGATGCGAGCATTCATTTCTGGGATGGCGACACGCTGCCGCTGATGGACGGCGTGACGGTCGTCCGCTGTGGCGGACACTTTGACGGGAGCGCCGCGCTCCACTGGGCGGCGGGCGCGGAGGGGCGCGGCGCGCTCCTGACGGGCGACACGCTCCAGGTCGTCTCCGACCGCCGCTTCGTCACCTTCATGTACAGTTACCCGAACGCGATCCCGCTCCCCGCCGCCGCGATCCGCCGGATCGTCGGCGCGGTGGAGCCGTTCGCGTTCGACACGCTCTACGGCGGCTGGTGGGATCGCATCGTCGCGCCGGACGCGAAAGGCGCGGTGGCCCGCTCGGCGGAGCGATACATCGCGATGATTGAGGGATAATGAGAGTATCTCTGAACCGCCAAGACGCCAAGGACGCCAAGAAAATAAGGAAGGGAAATTTCGTATTCTTTTTTTCCCTCTTGGCGTCCTTGGCGTCTTGGCGGTTCATGAATCGTTCTCAGACCGGGATC
>JAICIL010000214.1 GCA_025924435.1 Chloroflexia bacterium
AAGCCGCCCCACGGGGCGGCTCTCTGCGGTACGAATCGGTGCCGCTTAGACCGGCGAGCGGCTGCCCATGATCGCGCGGACGATCCAGGTGAGGATCAGCGCGCCGATGAAGGCGACGACGATCGAGAGGACAATGCCCGTTGTCCCGTTGAAGAAGAGGCCGAGGATGATGCCGCCGACGAAGGCGCCGATCAGGCCGACGATCAGGTCGGAGATCAGATTGCCGCCGCCCGACCCCGCGACCATGTGCGCGAGCCAGCCGGCGATCAGGCCGACGATGATCCAGCCGATAATACCCAAACCGAAGTTAATCTTCGCCAGTTCCAGCAGTGCCATGTGCGATACCTCCTACAATACGGAAAACCACATGCGTACTGCACGCGGGTAACGCAAGTATCGTGCCACGATAGCGGAGCGGCCGCAGCCGTGTCTATTTTTGCGAATGAGCGAAAAGGAAGCCGCTACGGCTCTTGACGCCGGATCGCGGCGATTCGATCAAAATGGCGTTCGTAGGAATAGAGCGTCTCGCTGGCGTTTTGCTGCATCGTTGCAACCAGCAGCGCGTCGCCAAAGTCGAGACCGTTGGTCGTTCCGTACAAGCGCAATGCCTCGAGTACGACGCGCCGGTTCCGCACCTGAAAATGGGTGAGCCGCACCAGAGGCTAGATAGGAGCGCGCAGTTCGATTCTCCCTTCGTCTTCGATGACGAAGGAGAGTTTGTCTCCGGCGGTGAGACCGAGCCGCTTGCGAATCTCGGCGGGAAGCGTTACCTGCCCCTTGCTTGTCATGGTGGAAATGATCTCCTTCACTGTGGCACCTCATAGACAATGATATGCAACCAATGTAAGGAGGATACATATGTTCCTTACCTTCACGTCAAGTGACGCTGAAGCCGCCATCCACGGTGATCGTCGTGCCGGTCATCCAGGCGGATTCGTCGGAGGCGAGGAAGACCGCCGCGCCGACCATATCCTCCGGCTGTCCGGCGCGGCCGAGCGGGATGCGGCCGACGCGCGCGGCGAGCACATCCGGGGTGCGGAAGATACGCGTCGTCAGGTTTGTCTCCACCAACCCCGGCGCGATGGCATTGACGCGGATGCCGTGCGGCGCGAGTTCGAGCGCCATGCCGCGCACGAGCATCGCCACGCCCGCCTTCGCCGCCTGGTAGTGGACGAGTTCGGGCTGCGCGCTGTGGGCGCTCACCGACGAGGTCGCGATGATGCTGCCGCCCACGCCGCTCCGGGCCATCTGCCGCGCCGCCGCCTGCCCGACGAGGAATGGCCCCTTGAGGTCCGTATCGAGCACCCAATCCCACATCGCCTCGTCAATCTCCAGGAAGGGCACGCGGCGGTGCGCCCCGGCGTTGCAGACGACGGTGGAGAGCGGGCCGAGCGCCGTCGCCTCTTCCATCATGCGGGCCACCTGCGCGGCGTCCGCGATGTCCGCCTGGACGACGTGCGCGCGCCGCCCCATGCCGCGAATCTCCCCGGCAATCTCCTCCGCCTCCGCCTTGCGCGTCCGGTAGTGGACGATCACGTCCGCCCCCTCGCGGGCGAAGCCGAGCGCGATCGCCTCCCCGATGCCGCTCGACGCCCCCGTCACCAGCGCGATCCGCCCCGCCAGTCGCCCGTCCGCCATCGTGCGCCTCCTTTCCATTGCCGATCGGTCGAAACTATTGAACCACAGAGCGCGCGGAGGCGACACAGAGAGCACGGAGAATGAGAATGGAATATCGTTGACATGGGCGGTATGCGATGGAGATAGACAACGTTGTGCAGGAGGTGGCGGATGCGGCTCGAAGGCAAGGTGGCGCTGATCACCGGCGGGGGCGGCGCGATGGGCGGCGCGCAGGCGCGGCTCTTCGCGCGCGAGGGCGCGGCGGTCTGCGTCGCCGACCTCTATCCCGAAAAGGCGGAGGCGGTCGCGAAGGAGATCACTGCGGACCGGGGCCGCGCGCTCGCCGTCCGGCTCGATGTGCAGCGCGCGGACGAGTGGGCGGAAGCGGTCGCGGCGACGGAGCGGGCGTTCGGGCCGGTCACGATCCTCTGCAACAACGCGGGCGCCAATGTGCGCGTCGGCTTCGACGAGCAGACCGAGGAGATGTGGCGGCTGATCGTCGGCACGATCCTCACCGGCTCGTTCCTCGGCATCAAGGCGGTGGCGCCCGCGATGCGCCGCGCGGGCGGCGGCGTGATCGTCAATCTCGGCTCCCTGGCCTCGATCCGGCCCGGCGCGGGCAGCCCCGGCTACGGCGCGGCGAAGATGGGGCTTGTCGGCCTGACGCGCTCCGCCGCCGCCTCGTACGCGCGCGCGAACATCCGCTGCCTGCTGATCTCGCCCGGCCATGTGGACACGCCATTCATCCGGGAGGACAACCCGTACAGCCCGAATGACCCGCGCACGAGCATCAACAACCCGGAGAACTACGAGCGCCGCCTGCGCAACACGCCGCTCGGCCGCCTCCAGACGCCGGACGACATCGCCAAAGCATTCCTCTTCGCCGTCTCGGACGAGGCGGCGATGATCACCGGCTCGATGATCACCGTGGACGGCGGCGCAGCGCTGCTCTGAGCATCCTCCAGAGAGCCGCAGGCTCCGGGATTCTGAACCACGAAGGCGCGAGGGACGCGAAGAAGAGAAGAGGAAATGCAAGGAAGGAAATGGATGCCCTCTCCACCTTTCTTCTCCGGGCTTCGCGTCCTTCGCGCCTTCGTGGTTCAATAGTTTCCGTTTCACGGGGAACGCCGGGCGATACGAGGAGGGATGCATATGCGGGACGATGTGAGCGAGATGGGAGAGGCGGACGAGGAAGCGCCGAAGAGGCGGGATGCGCCGCTCCTGCCGGGCGCGGCGGGGCGGCGATACGACCTCATCAGCGTCGGGGAGGCGATGCTGCGCTTCACGCCGCCGCATGGGCTGCGGATCGAGCAGACGCTCTCGCTCGACATCGCCGTCGGCGGCGCGGAACTGAATGTCGCGGTCGCGATGAGCCGGATCGGCGGGCGGACGGCGTGGCTCTCGAAACTGCCCGATACGTCGCTCGGCCATATCATCGGCAATCAGGCGCGCATCCACGGTGTGGAGACGGGCCAGATCATCTGGACGGACGCCGCGACCTCCCGGCTCGGCACCTTCTTCCTCGAATCGGGCGCCGCGCCGCGCGCGGGCGAGATCGTCTACGACCGCACAAATTCCGCCGCCTCGACGATGGCGCCGGACGACTGGGACTGGCCCGCGCTCCTCCGCGAGGCGCGCGTCCTCCACATCACGGGCATCACGCCCGCACTCTCCGAAACGTGCCGCGCGCTGACTTTCGCGGCGGTCGCGGCGGCGAAGGAGGCGGGCTGCGCCGTCTCGTGCGACCTCAACTACCGCTCCAAACTCTGGACGCCGGAGGAAGCCGCCGCCTGCCTGCGCGAATTGTTGCCGCAGGTGGATGTCATCCTCACGGGCAGCAGCGACCTGAAGATCATCTTCGGCGCGACGGGCAAACCCGCCGAGTTGGCGCGGTGGCTGCGCGCGGAGTTCGGCGTGCCGGTGGCGAGCGTCGGCAAGCGGCGGGGCAACGCGGCGAGCGGCATGCAGGCGCGGCGGAGCGTCGTGGCGACGGAGCGCGGCGTCTTCACCAGCCCCGGCGCGGAATTCCAGCCGCTCGACCCGATCGGCGCGGGCGACGCATATGGCGCGGGCTTCCTCTACGGCCTCCTGACCACCGACGATGAGGAGCAGGCCGTCGCGATGGGCGACGCGATGGCCGCCCTCAAACACACCGTCCCCGGCGACTTCTGCGTCGTCTCCCGCGCCGAACTCGACGCCGTCCTCGCCAAAGAGGGGATGCGCCTGCGCCGCTAGCGGGTCGCGAGGCGGCTCAGCGGCAATGAATAGCACACTCGGCAAGAAACATGTGAGCGGGAGGGCTTTTCAACCCTCCCGCCCTGCACTTGTTCAGCTCGTTTGGCCTGTATCTGTTGGATCGTGAAGACCGATCTCCCAACCTGTTTCGGCCTGTATCGCAACGAGTACTTGCCATCTTTCGCCGTGACCTTGCGCGCCAGACGCGCCTCTGCATCCATTTGTCATCTCCTCATCGTGACGCTTTCTCCAAGCTTCTCAGTTATCCCCATCTATGTTGAGAACGCGCGCGGCGTCGCAAACCTTCCCAATAATCGGAATCGGGATCGGTGCTTCAGAGGGGTTCGCGGCCCAGGTAGCCGCCGTCCAGTTCGTGCCACGCGACGATGGCCGGTTCGTCCATCCGCCAGCAGAGATAGACGACGCGGCCGTCGCGCTCGCTGGGGAAGTCCACGAGGCCGATGGCGAGGTCCTTCACCTCGACGCCGAGCGCCTGGATGGCGGCGACCTCCGCGTTCAGATCGTGGACGAGGGCATGGAGTTCCTGTTCCAGCACCTGCGCCCGTTTCGCGTGGCCGTTCGCGCGGGCCTGCTGCCGGAGCGCGTTGAATTCCTGCTGCACCGCGTCGAGCCGCCGCTTCATCGCCGCGAGATGCCGCAGGCGCGGGCGGAGTGCGGGCAGGAACGCGGTCGCGTCCGCGTGCGTGAAGAGCCGGGAAAAATGCGGCCGCTCCGGTCGCTCCGCCATGCCGTCCCTCCTGAATGCCGACAGCGTAGCACCGACCGGCGTCGGAGGCAAAGAGGCAAAAAAGCGGGCGGGCATATGGTGATGCCCGCCCGTTCTCACGCGTTACGCGTTACTCGTTGCTCGCGACTCGTTACCCCTAGGCGTTCGGGTCCTGCCCCTCGGCCAGCTTCTTCAGCCGTTCGAGGTCGGATTGGAGGCGGTGCGTCGGATCGGCGATCACCTTGGAGACGATCTCGCCGACTTTGCCGCCGGGCGGGTCCGAGTAGCCGAGCGAGACGGTCGCCTCGGTCTTGTTCGGCCCCATCGGCTTCAGGGTGACGCGCCCCTCGTTCTCCAGGTTGCCGGAGCCTTCGACGGACTTCCAGGCGATGATGCTGTTCGGCACCTGCTCGGTGGTGATCGCGTCCCATTCCAGCGATTTGCCGAGCGGGCCGTCCATCTTCCAGTGGGTCTTGTTCGGCCCGATCGTGCTCACTTCCTCGATGTTCTCCATGAAGCGCGGGAACATCTGCGGGTTCGTCCAGATCGCGTACAACCGCTCCACGGGGGCATTAATCTCAATCGTCTTCTCTACGGTCGCCATAATCGGTGGACTCCTTTCCGGTATGCAGTGCGACAAGTGCGGCCCGTCCTTCGCGACGCGCCAGTACGGAAGAAAATGGAGCAAGAAGGGTGCCACGTCGCCGCATTCCGTCGGCGGAGCGGCGTGCTTGACACCGGCTGATACACTCGCCCCCTACCGCCGCGCATCGCCGCCTGGAAGGGTGTCAATCGGGATGCTCCAAACACTCCGCCAGCGTCGCGCCGTATCGGGCGCATCCTCGTTCGGCGCGCTGCAATCGCGCGCCTTCGCGCTCTTCTGGCCCGCGATCACCGTCGCGCTCACCGGCCAGTGGATGCGGATTCTCGTGCAGGGCTATTTCGTCTATGACCGCACGCGGGACCCCTTCCAGACTGCGCTCGTGCAATTCTTCTCGGGTCTGCCCGTCCTCCTACTCTCGCCGCTGGCGGGCGTGGCGGCGGACCGCTTCGACCGCCGCAAGTTGCTCGCGGTCATCCAGATCGGCAACGCGGTGCCGGCGTTCGGCGTCGCGGTGCTCAGCGCGCTCGGCCGCCTCGAAGTCTGGCACGTCTACGTGATGGCAACCTGCATCGGCGCGTCGTCGGCGTTCGACTGGCCCGCGCGCCTCTCGCTCGTGCCGAACCTCGTGCCGCGCGCGCAGTTGCAGTCCGCCGTCGCCCTTAATTCCGCCTCGTTCAACTTCAGCCGCATCATCGGCCCGGCAATCGGCGGCCTGCTGATCGGCCCGCTCGGCGTGACGGGCTGCTTCTTCCTCGCCGCCTTCTGCTACGTCCCGTTCATCCTCACGCTGCTCACGGTGCTGCTGCGCATGGACCTGGGGCGACCGACGGGGCGGGATCATCACCCGTTCGCGACGCTGCGCGAGGGGTACGCGTACATCTGGTCGCACAAAACGCTGCGCGCGCTGCTCTCCATTGACCTCATCCCCGTCACGCTCGGCATGACCTACTTCGGCCTGCTGCCCGCGCTGGCGAGCGGCGTGCTGCACCGGGGGAGCGGCGGCCTCGGCGCGTTGCAGGCGAGCGCGGGGCTGGGCGCGCTCGTCGGCGTGCTGATCGTCGCGATGCTGACGGGCGTGCATGGCCGGGGGAAGATCGTCCTCGGCGGGATGACGGGGTTCGGCCTCGCGCTCCTCTGCTTCGGCCTCTCGCACAACTTCTATCTCTCCTGCGCGATCCTGCTCGTCCAGGGGATGCTCGCCGACCTCTACGGCTCGATGAACGACACGCTCGTCCAGACGGTGACGGAGGACGCCTATCGCGGGCGGGTGATGGCGGTCTACAGCATGATCTGGGGCCTGACGCCGATCGGCAACCTCGAAGGGGGCACGCTCGCGCATTTCTTCGGCGTGCCCGCCGCCCTCGCGACGAACGGCTTCCTCGTCATCTGCTTCGGCCTGCTCCTCTGGCGTCTCCTCGGCCGCATCCGCCGCCTCGACTGACCGAAGAGTCGGCGGAATCACCGCCTGTGCGATACTGCGCGAAATCCGTTCGACGTGCAGCGAAGGAGAAGACCCGTGGCCGATGACGCGCTCTGCTGGATGCCCGCGACCGAACTCAGCGCCGCGATCCGCGCCCGGCGGCTCTCGCCCGTCGAGTTGGTGGAGGCCGTGCTGGCGCGGATTGGCCGCCTCAACCCGCGCCTCCGCGCCTACCTGACGGTGACGGACGAGCACGCGCGGGCAGCGGCGCGCGAGGCGGAAGCGGCGGTGATGCGCGGCGACCCGCTCGGCCCGCTGCACGGCATCCCCGTCGGGATCAAGGATCTCTCGTACACGAAGGGCATCCGCACGACGCGCGGCTCGCTCCTCTACAAGGAGTTCGTGCCGGACGAGAACCACCCGATCGTGGACCGGCTGCTCGATGCCGGGGCGATCATCGTCGGCAAGACGAACACGCCGGAGTTCGGCTGGAAGGGCGCCACGGACAACCGGCTCGGCCCGCCCTGCGTCAACCCGTGGGACACCGAGCGGACGCCCGGCGGTTCGTCGGGCGGCAGCGCGGTCGCCGTTGCGGCGGGGATGGCCCCCATCGCGACGGGCAGCGACGGCGTCTGCTCGATCCGCACGCCCGCCAGTTTTTGCGGCATCTTCGGCATGAAGCCGCAATATGGCCGCATCCCGTCGCCGACCGTCGGCCTCGATGTCGCGCACCTCGGCCCGATGGCGCGCACGGTGCGCGACGCCGCTCTGATGCTGAACGCGCTGGCCGGGCCGGACGCGCGCGACCGCCAGTCCCTCCCCGCGAGCGGCGTGGATTACCTCGCCGCGTGCGACGGCGGCATCGCGGGCCTGCGCGTCGCGTGGAGCGCCGATCTCGGTTCCATGACGGTGGACCCGGAAGTCCGCGCGATCGCGACCGCCGCCGCCCGGCGATTCACCGGACTCGGCTGCGCGGTCGAGGAGGCCGATCCCGGTTTCGCCGACCCGCGCCACGCGATTGACGTGCTCTTCCACGGCCTGCTCGCGGGTCGCTACGCCGCGCCCCTGGCGGAGCAGCACGACCTCTTCGATCCCGCGCTCGCGGCCACCCTGGAGCGGTATCGCGATCTCGGCGTCGCGGA
>JAICIL010000215.1 GCA_025924435.1 Chloroflexia bacterium
ACCCCCTCAGTCCTCAGTCCTCAGTCCTAACTTTTGTCCCCCGCGCCCGCCTCGCGGGACCAGAAATGGTCGAGGCGGTCGCGCAGGGCGGCGTGCTCCGCCTGCATCAGATGCGGGTCCGCCGCCAGGAGCGCCTCCGCCGCGAAGCGCGCCTGTTCGAGCGTGCGCGTGTCGCCGAGCGCCGCGACGCGGAGCGGCAGATCATAGCCGCTCTGCGCCGTGCCGAACAAATCGCCGGGGCCGCGCATCTCCAGATCGGCCTGCGCGAGCACGAACCCGTCGTTCGTGGACTCCATCAGCATGATGCGTTCCCGGCCCGTGCGGCTGACATCGTCCGCGATCAGCAGGCAGGTGGAGGCATCGCTCCCGCGACCGACACGCCCGCGGAACTGGTGCAACTGGCTGAGGCCGAACCGATCCGCGCCCTCGATCAGCATCACCGTCGCATTCGGCACATCAATGCCGACCTCGACGACCGATGTCGCGACCAACACCTGGTACGCGCCGTCGCGGAAGGCGTTCATCACCCGGTCTTTCGTGCGCGGCGGCATCTTGCCGTGCAAGAGGCCGAGCGAGAGTTCCGGGAAGACCGTCTCCTGCAACCGCATATGCTCCGCGACCGCCGATTTCGCCTCCAGCGTCTCCGACTCCTCGACGAGCGGGCAGATGATGAACGCCTGATTGCCCAGCGCGACCGCGTCGCGCACCGCATCGTAGGCGCGCTCCCGCTCGTCCCCCCGGATCACGGTTGTTATGACGGGCGTGCGGCCGGGCGGCAGTTCGTCAATCGTCGAGACGTCGAGATCGCCGTGCAGCGTCAGCGCGAGCGAGCGGGGAATCGGCGTCGCCGTCATCACGAGCATGTGCGGGGCGATATTCCGCGCCTTCGCCCGCAGCCGCGCCCGTTGCCCGACGCCGAAGCGATGCTGCTCGTCCACGACGACGAAGCCGAGGTTGGCGAAGACGACCGGGTCCTCGATCAGCGCGTGTGTGCCGATGAGGATGTGGACGACGCCCTTCTGCAGGCCGTCGAGGATCGGGCGGCGCTGCGTGACGCGCGTGCTGCCCGTCAATAGTTCGACGTAGGGGCGCCGATCCGCCGGGAAGGCATGGAACAGTTGCTTGAGCGTGCGGAAATGCTGCTCGGCGAGGATTTCCGTCGGCGCCATCAGCGCCGCCTGATAGCCGTTGCGCACCGCCACATCCATCGCCGCCGCCGCGACGACCGTCTTACCGGAGCCGACATCGCCCTGTATGAGGCGGCTCATCGCCGTCTCACCCGCCATCTCCCCGAGAATCGTGTCGAGCGTCCGCCGCTGCGCGCCGGTGAGCGCGAAAGGCAGGCGCGCGAGGAATTCGTCGCGCATCGCGGCGTCGGCGGGCATCGCCGCGCCTTTCGCCTCCGCCTGCCACGCCTGCTTGCGCTGGAGCATGCCGAGTTGCATCAGGAAATATTCATCGAAGGTCAGCCGCGTCCGGGCTTGATGGTAGGCGTCGAGGGACGCGGGAAAGTGGAACTGCGGCAACGCCTCGCCGAGCGGGATCAGCCCTTGCGCTTGCCGCACCGCCTCGGGCAGCCAGTCCGCGATCTGCCCCTCTGTCGCGGCGATCGCCGTGCGGACGGCCGAGCGGACGGTCTTCTGGTAGAGGCCGTCGGTGAGCGGATAGACGGGCATGATCCGGCTGCCGAGGTCGGTCCCCGGCTCGATCCGCTCCCACTCCGGGTTCGTGAAGGTCAGGACGCCCCGGAACTCCTCGACCGTGCCGGAGAGCGCGACCTGCTCGCCCTGGTGGAGTTGCCGCGCGACGTACGGGCTGAACCAGGTGACGTTGATCGTGCCCGTCTCGTCCATCACGACGGCCTGCGTGCGCGGCTTGCCGGTCGCGGTCGGCACCTCCGCGATCCGCAGCACCGTGCCGACGACGGTCACCACATCGCCGTAATTGAGATGCCCGAGCGGCAGGAGTTGCGAGTAATCGTCGTGGCGGCGCGGCACGAGGGAGAGCAGATCGCCGACCGTGCGCACATTTAACTTCTCGAACAGCGCCGCGTTCTTCGGCCCGACGCCGCGCACGTACGTCACTTCGTCGCCCAGCGACATCGGCTTGACGGCAGGGGGCGCTTTCGGCTTGGGCGGCGGTTTTGCCCCCACCATGCGCGACAGAGGTGACGACACGACGATCTGCGATTCGCTCCCCACGCCCCTTGAGGGAGAGGGGTCGGGGGTGAGGGTTTTCGGCGGCGCGCTTAACATCTTCCCGGCGAGGGTCAGCGCCTGCTTGCGGGCCTGGGCGTCGAGCGTGCTGTAATGGCGAAGCGCCGCAAAGACCTCCGGCGGGACGAATGGGCCGTACTCCGCCTGCAACGCGCGCATGCCACCCACGACGACGCCGTTATCGAACCCGCGCCGCCATTCCTCGCGCAAGAGCGCCAGCAATTCGTCCCGTTTGCTTCGCTTGCCTGTTTCGGCAATCGTCGCCATGGCAGGCCCTTCATGTCCGTTCGACTTGTCCGTACAGAGTGTACCACGGCAAGGCAACACCGCGTCTACCTGTTTTGGCATTGTACTACGCGTGGTTTTGGCGCGAAACGACAGCGTGCGGAAATTGCAGATTGCGGGATCCCGCGCGAGCGGTGCGGATGGTCCGCGCGCCGTTCCGAGATTCAATCCCGCTTGAGAATGATCGCCCCGGCGCCGCGCGGGCCGAGATGGACCGCGTAGATTGTGCCGTAGTGCGCGACAGTGATGCGGTCGCGCGGGATGGACGATCCGAGCCGGTCCGCGATCCCTTCCGCTTCCGGGCGCGACGCGGCGGTGCCGTCGTAGAGGATCGTCACACCGGCCGGGTCGGGGAATCCCTTGATCCACTCGATCATCGCCTCGATCGCTTTCGAGCGCGTCCGGGGCTGCTGGAACGGCTCCAACTGCCCCTCGTGCAGCCGCAGCAGCGGCTTGATGGAGAGGACGGAGCCGAGCAGCGATTTCGCCTTGTTGATGCGCCCACCCCGTTCGAGCCATTTCAGCGTCTCGACGAGGAAGAGCACCTCGATGTGCGGCATCAGTTCCCGCACCCGCGCGCCCACCGCTTCGAGCGACGCGCCGCTTTCGGCGCGTTTCGCCGCCTCCAGCGCGAGGTAGCCGACGCCCATCGAGGCGCTCAACGTATCAATCACCTCGACCGGAAACTCGCCTTCGAGATTCTTTGCCGCGAGCGCCGCCGAGTTGTACGTGCCGCTCAATTTCGACGAGAAGATGATCGCGCAGACGCCGGACGCGCCCTCGGCCTGCAACCGGCGGTACGCCTCCTCGAACGCGCCGACGGGCGGCTGCGCGGTCGTCGGGAATGGCCCCGCCTCCTGCCTGGCATAGAATTCTTCGGGGGTCAGGTCAATATTGTCCCGATAGATATCCGTGCCGAACTGCACCGTCAGCGGCACCGTGACGATCCCATACCGCTCCCGCAACTCCGGCAGGATGTCCGATGTGCTGTCCGTGACGATCCGCACCAGTCCGGGCGCTGCCATTTAACCCTCCGTAGTGGGCAGTGGGCGGTGAGCAGACGAATTTACTCCTCTGCCCGCCGCCCACCGCCCACTGCCCGTTCACTCCACTGACACGATGAAATCGTAGTGCGGCTGCCCGCCCGCGACGATTTCGACCGCAACATTCGGATAGCGCTCGCCGATGCGCGCGCGCAACGTTTCCGCCGTCGCGGTGGCGACATCCGCGCCGGTGTAGAGCGTGACGAGTTCGGCGTGTTCGGCGTCCATCCTGCCGAGGAGATCGAGCGCGACCGTCGCGCTGTCGTCGCCGGAGACGGTGAGGACATCGTCGAGCAGGCCGATCACTTCCCCCGCCGCGACCGCGACGCCGCCGATCGTCGCGTCGCGGACGGCGCGCGTCACTTCGCCCGTGCGCACGCCGCTCGCCACCTCCGCCATCTCCTCGGCGTTTGTGTCGAGGTCGGCGGTGAAGGTGAAGGCGGAGAGCGCGGCGATCCCCTGCGGGATGGACTTTGTCGGCACGACGCGCACCTGCTTGGACGCCATCTCCGCCGCCTGCCGCGCCGTGAGGACGACATTGCCGTTGTTCGGCAGGACGATCACGGCATCGGCGGGCGCGCCGTTGATCGCGTCCAGCAATTCCTGCGTCGAGGGGTTCATCGTCTGCCCGCCACGGACGATCCTCGCCGCCCCGAGGCCGCGCAGCACGGCGGACAGCCCCTCCCCCGCCGCCACCGCGACGACCGAGATATGCCCCGCCGGTTCGTCGGGTGTCGTGTCGGGCGGCACGGCCCCTTCGAGGGTTTCGACCTGCGTGTCCATGTTGTCTATCTTGATCTGGGTCAGCGCGCCGAACCGGACGGCGTACGAGAGGAGCGCGCCGGGATCGGTCGTGTGGATGTGCGCCTTGACATACTGCGCGTCGCCGACGATCACCGCGCTGTGCCCCATCGCCGCCATCCGCTCGCGGATCGTCGCGAAATCGAGCGGCGCGCCGGGCGCGGCGGTGAGCAGGTAGTTCGTGCAGTAGCCGTAGTCGTCCGCGCCGTGCTTCTCCTGCATCCCGGCCACATCGAAGGCCATCGCCGCGCCGCCCGGCGCGATGTCCGGCAACGCCTCCGTCTCGGCGCTCCGGCCCGCGAGATGGAGGCGCATCCCCTCCAAAATGACGACGTACCCCTGCCCCCCGGCGTCCACGACGCCCGCCTCGCGCAGGAGCGGCAGCATCTCCGGCGTCTGCGCGAGCGTCGCGCGGGCGCCCGCCAGCGCGCCGTCCAGCACGGCCTGCACGTCGCCGCCATCGTTCGCGGCGATTTCGGCGGATTCCGCCGCCCCGCGCGACACGGTCAGGAGCGTGCCCTCGACGGGCTTCATCACCGCCTGATAGGCCATCGCGGACGCCTCGGTGAACGCGGCGGCGAGCAGCGCGCCGTCGAGCGTCGCGTGCCCGTCGAGCGCCTTCGCCATGCCGCGAAAGATCTGCGAGAGGATCACACCGCTATTGCCGCGCGCGCCCATCAGCGCGCCGTACGCGGCCCGGCTCGCCACCTCGCCGACGGAGCGCCCGTCGCCGTCACCCCCCTCGGCGGCGGCAGACGCGGACTGCATTGTCAGGAACATGTTCGTGCCGGTGTCGCCATCCGGCACCGGGAAGACGTTGAGCGCATTGACGCCCGCGACATTGCGTTCGAGCCAATCCTTCCCCGCGCGCAGCGCCCGCAGCAGGCCCGCGCCATCCACGACCGCCCGCGCCGGCGGGCCGCTTTCCGTCTCCCCCGTCCCACCCTGCCGCGCCACTCGCACTCGCCCTCCCCGACGCGTCGCCGCGCTCATACCGCTCGTTCTCCCTGGTTCTCGCTGAACCGCAGCCCGTGGACGTGCACATTGACCGCGACGGGCCGGAGCGCGAATGCCCGCTCGATGGAAAAATAGACCGCCCGGATGGCGTTGTGCGCCACCTCCGCGATTGGCAAGCCGTATTCCACGACGACGTGCAGCGTGATCGTCACGCGGTCGCCGTCCAACTGGACGGCGATACCGTCCCGCGCGTCCGGCGGTGGCGGATGGCCGAAGCGACGGCCAACGCGGCTCCGCAAGTCCTGCGGCACGAGTTCGACGATCCCGTAGCAGCCGAGCGTCGCCCGGTACGCAACCGAGCCGATCGCGCGCGCCGAGACGACGATCTTCCCCGGCGCGGCAGGCGCGTTCGCTGGTTCACTCAATACCATCGTCATCGGTCGCTGCCCTCGCTTGCATCCACGCGGGCGGGATGGTAGCATACGCAGGCTGCGGCATCGAACGGTGCCGCCCGAGCGCGACACGAAACGACGGAGATGCAGCAAAGGGCCCGCGCCGCCATTGTAGCGGAGGGCGCGGAGCGTGGCAAAGGAAACGGACCGCGATGAAGTGTGAAATCACCGGCAAGCAGCGCTCCTTCGGGCATAACGTCTCGCACGCCAAGAACCGCACGAACCGATACTGGCTGCCGAATGTCCAGAAGAAGCGCGTGATGATTGACGGCAAGATGGTGCGCATTCAGATCTCCGCCCGCGCCCTGCGCACGCTCACCAAGACGGGCCGGATGGCGGCAAAGGGCAAGTAACCCGCCCGAAGATCGCAAGCTACGGAACCGGGATGGCGGAATGCCATCCCGGTTCGCATTGGTAGCGCAGGCTTTCCAGCCTGCGCTACCGTGGCGAAGTGCGTGCGGCCGTATCAGTACCGCCGCCGCCCGAACTCGTCGCGCTCCTCGTCGTACCGGGCGCGTGCGCCGTTGCTCGGCTTCGCGAATCGGCCCCAGAGCCAACTGAGCAGCACGACGGCGATGATGAACGCAAACACGTACCCCGTGAGCACCCAGAACAAGTGCAGCGCAAAGGCCAGCGCCTTCGCGATCAGGAAGGCGAGCAGCGCCGCGACAATCAGGAACACGACCAATCGAACGCCGGAAAATCCACGCATCGTGATGATCCTCTCCGAAACACCCGCGAGGGACACCGCGCCCTCGTCACGCAATTATACGACGATATAGCGCCGAGAGTTACAAATTACGCCATGATTAAGCGGGTCTACCGGCCGGCATCATCGGACATCATGAATATCGGGTATACTAGGCGCGATTCACATATTGCTTCGTCACCGGATACAGGAGGGCCGCGATGCGATTAGCGTTGCTCCCCGGCGGTTCCGTTTACCTCGACAAGGGCCGTGCCATCACGCCCGGCGTGGATGTGGGCGTGCGCGTCCATGTGCCGGTCTGGAGCGCGCTGATCGAGACGGACGACGGACGGCGGATCATCTTCGACACGGGCATGCACCCCGATCACATCGGCCATCCGGACGCGACGTACGACGGGACGCCGTCGGCGGGCCTGATGCCCGCCGTGATGACCTACAACGACCTGCTGCCGAACCGGCTGCAGCAGATGGGCATCTCGACGAACAGCATTGACACCGTCATCCTCTCGCACCTCCACTGGGATCATTGCGGCCAGACGCATCTCTTCCCGCGCGCAAACGTCTATGTGCGGCAGGATTGCCTGGAAACGTGGGCGAAGGAGGTCAACCCGCGCGTCGGCAAGCGGGATTTCCTCTCCGCCGCCGATACCTATCAATTC
This sequence comes from Chloroflexia bacterium, assembly GCA_025924435.1. The sequence goes on from JAICIL010000215.1 coordinate 7,123, forward strand.
CTACCCGCTCAGGAGACCACAGAGATCGCGCCCGGCGTCACCGCGATCCACACGCGCGGGCATGCGATCGGGCACATCTCGCTGATGGTGAAGCTGCCGCAGAGCGGCGCGGCGCTCCTCCCGGCGGACGCACTGCCGATGCGCGAGTGCCTGGACGGCACGAGCCAGGGCACGGGGCCGGATCAACCGGCGTGGAAGGCGAGCCGCGCCCACCTCCTCCGGCTCGCGGGCGAGCACGACGCGACCTTCTTCCTCTCCCACGATCCCGACCAGTGGCCCCGCCTCCGCCGCGCGCCGCATTGGTACACCTGAGAAGTCCCGAGTAACGAGTAACAAAGAGGACACCGCATCCCTCGTTACTCGCGACTCACGACTTTTTTGGCCTTGACGGCAGCGCCCCATCTTGGGTACACTACACGTCTGTCCGCGCGGCTGCGGCTTTTGATGGTGTATACGAACATAGGGAGAAGACCCTCATATGGCAAACTATACCGGCCCGAAGGCGAAGGAGATGCGCCGCTTCGGCATGGCGATGACGAACT
>JAICIL010000216.1 GCA_025924435.1 Chloroflexia bacterium
AGCGGCACTTCCAGCGTGTCGCGGGCTTATCGTTAGAGAACTGGTTAGTCTCATAGGAGACTTATTTCCGCGCGGGTTCCGTTTCCCATGAAGGCGGGCGGCGATCGAGGAAGGCGCGGAGGCCCTCCTGGCCTTCGGGGCTGGTGCGGAGATGGGCGATGAGGGCGGCGGTGTAGGCGCGCTGCTCCCCCTCGGCCATGCCGGGGAGTTCCTGCACGAGTTCCTTCGCGGCGGCGAGGGCGCGCGGGCCGCCGTGCAGCAGCATCTCGGTCTGGCGGGCGACGGCGGCATCCAGTTCATCGGCGGGCGCGACGGCGTGGACGAGGCCGATTTCCTGCGCGCGGGCAGCATCGAACCGCTCGCCGGTGAGGAAGAGCGCGCGTGCCTGCGATGCCCCGATCTTCCGCAGGACGAACGGCCCGATCGTCGCGGGGACGATGCCGAGGCGGACTTCGGAGAAGGCGAACGGCGCGCCCTCGTCCGCGACCGCGACATCGCAGCAGGCGATCAGCCCCGCGCCGCCGCCGAACGCCGCGCCGTTCACCCGCGCGACGACGGGTTTGGGGCAGCGATCCACGGCCGCCAGCATCGCCGCGAGGGCGCGGGCATCCGCCGCATTCTCCTCGGCGGTGAAGCGCGCCGCTTCCTGCATCCATCGCACATCCGCGCCCGCGCTGAAGACCGTCCCCGCCCCCGTCAGCACGACGACGCGCACCGCGTCATCCGCCGCGAGCGTTGTGAAGCGGTCGCGGATCGCCGCAATCAGTTCGGCATCGAGTGCGTTGCGCACTTCCGGCCGGTCGAGCGTGACGGTGGCGACGCCGTTCGCCCGGGTGACGGTCAGCATATCTGGTCCCCAACCCCCTTCCGTCACTCCGGCGTGGGAAGGGGAATTCCACTGCGAGGTATTCCAATCAAGTCTTCATCATAGCACCGATTGCCGATGTGCCGGGAGTGGCGGCGTCCGATCTCGCGGATGCGCGGCACGGTGTACCATGAAGGGGGGATGTGGCGCTATGTGGGGGACGTGGTGCGGGGAGAAAGATGGAACAAGGACACGCGGGGAAGCCGAATGCGGCGGCGCTTTTCACGGTGATCGTGCTGCGGCACGGCGGGCAGTATCTCCTGCTCGAACGCGCGGGGACGAAGCGCGTCCAGCCGGGAAAATGGACGGGGATGGGCGGCCGGGTGGAGGCCGATGAGATGGGCGATCTCGCGGCGTCCGCGCTGCGCGAGTTGCGGGAGGAGAGCGGCATCGGCGCGGAGAATGTCCGCGACTTCACGCTCCGGCGCGTCGTCTTCCACGCCCGCCCCGGCGCGCCGCTGACGACACTCCTCTATTTCACCGGCACGCTCGAACATCGCGTGCTGCCGGATTGCCCGGAGGGGCGGCTCGCTTGGGTCTCGCCGGAGGAGTTGGCGGCGCTCCCCCTGATTGACAATGCCCGCCCGCTCCTGCCGCTCCTCATCGCCGACCAGGAGCGCGACCCGGCGGGGCACGAACGGCTCCGTCTCGGCATCGCCCGCTTCGCGCCGGACGGCGCGTTCGTCGCGATCGTCTGGGCATGATCGAGATGGGGTACACTATCGGTATGGAAACCTTCGCGGACCGGCGGCGGGCATTTGCGGAGCGGCAGCGCCGCTTCATCGGCATCGTCGGGCCGTGCCTGATCGCCGCCTTCACCATCCTCGCGCTCGGGGCGGGGTCGCGGGTGCGCGGGCTGCCGTTCCCGCTCGCGCCCGCGCTCCTGCTCGGCGCGTTCGCCGTCGGGTTGATGGTGGTGGACCCGCACCGGCCCGCCGCGAAACTCTGGCTCTTCGGCCTTCTCTGCTCCCTTGTCTTCATCATCCTCGTGGTGCTTTGATCTGTCGTTACTTGCTGATCTTGCCGAAATAGAGCGATTTGCGTAATTATTGCGACGATGCGATGGTGAGGTCATGAAAGCATGTTCCGAGGATCTCCGCCAGCGCATCGTCCAAGCGGTCAATGACGGCGCGTCGCAACCCGTCGTCGCTGATCGCTACAATGTCAGCCTCAACAGCGCCAAACGGTACGTCAAGCAGTGGTGCATCACCGGTTCGCTCGCGACGCAAACCCGTCCCGGTCGCCCGCGCGCCTTCCCGCCGGTCGATCAGGCCACGTTCGTCACCCAGTTCGCGGCCGATCCCGACGCCTCCCTCGCGATTTACTGCGCGCGGTGGGAAGCATGCACCGGGGTACGCGTCGGCGAAAGCCCGATGTACCGCGCACAGCAGCGCGTGGGGTGGACGCGAAACAAGAGCCTGATTGCGACGGAGCGGGACGACGCGGTGCCCGCCGCCTTTCGGACGATGAGCGCGTTGTGAGAGGCGAGCGCGCTCATCTTTCTCGATGAGAGCGGGGCGCAAACGAACATGACGCCGCATGATAGTCGCGCTCCGTGTGGGGAGCGAGCGTACGGCTGGGGTTGACCCGCTTTGGTGGCTCTTCCGAGGATTGTGTGAAGCCATTACACGCTTGCGGGCAGATACAGCGAGGGAAATCGGTCTGAGGGCGGTGTCTGCGATTTCGCAACGATGAAGAGTGCACATTGGCTGCCCTGTCCCGGTTGCCGCGTCTCTCGTCATCACGCAAAGTTCGGAAGAGCCACCAAAGCGGGGTAACTCCACCTCTTAGCCACTCCGATCAAATCTCGCGCTTGCTGTACGATCGCGGAGATCTTATACTGCGACACTGTGACAATGGATGATGCAACTACACCTGCTGAGCCGCCAATCCAGCGTTTCGCGACTGTGCTCGATCCCTCCCGTCGGACGCCGCTGTACGAGCAATTAGCTCAGGCGATCGGACAGGCTATCGAGACCGGTGAGCTTACGCCAGGGACGATGCTCCCGCCGGAGCCGCACTTCGCCGTGCAACTGGGCGTCAGTCGGCAGACCGTGAATCAGGCGCTCACCTGGCTCGCGCGGCGCGGGGTGGTAACGCGTCGGCGCGGCGTCGGTACCGTCGTCGCGGAGCCATTCATCGAACAGTCCCTCGGCGAACTTTATAGCTTCGTGCGCACGCTCAGCAGTCGGGGACGGCGCGTCGATACGCGCCTGCTCGGCTACCGGATCACAGTGGATAATGACGCATCCCCGCTGCTCACGCGGGAGCCGCACGGCCTCGTCTGGGAGTTGAATCGGCTTCGGATCGTCGACGGGGAGCCATTCGCGGCGGAGACGACGTATTTGCCGCTCAGTTACGGTGAGCGGCTGCCGATCGATCGCCTCGCCCCGGAGGTGCTGTACGACCTCCTCCGCGAGTGCTGCGATGTCACCGTCACCCATGCCGAGGAAACCCTTCGTCCCGTGACAATCGAACAGCCGGACGCCGCGCTGCTCGGCCTGCAGATCGGCGATGCGGTCTTCCTGGTCGAGCGGAGGAGCTACGCGGGGGTCGAACCGATCGAACTCCGGCGCAGTCTGATTCGCGGCGACCGATTCCGATTCCGCGTGCACCTTGACGCCACGCGGCCCGTATCCCTTGAGGACTGAGAAACTGTTTGGGAATCGGCGCAGCGATGCTGGCAAGGTACGCGATAGGCATTGGGCATGTACACCGTCGGCTCGCGCTGGAGATTCCCCTGTCCGATTCCCGCCGTCCCTATCCGTCCGATCTGTCCGACGCCGAGTGGGAGCTGCTCGCACCGCTGCTGGCCCCACCCGGTCGCTGTGGCCGACCGCGCAAGTGACCGATACGCCATGTCGCCGATGCCATCTTCTACGTACTGCGCTCCGGTAGCGCGTGGCGCGGGTGCCCTCTGGGCAGCATGCCGCGCGAGTTCCCGCCCTGGCAGACGGTCTATGACCACTTCCGGCAGTGGCATCGGCTCGGGACCCTGCGCCGGGCACACGACCTGCTGCGCGGCAGGATCCGGGCGCGGGAAGGGCGGCATGAGCAACCGAGCGCGGCCGTGATCGACAGCCAGGCGGCGAAGCCGACCGGTGTCGGCGGCCCCGAACGCGGCTACGATGGCCGCCAAGCGGCTCGCCGGGCGCACGCGCGGGTGCTCCTTGGGCGGATCCTCGTCGGTACGACCGGCTTGGTGCTTGCGGACAAAGTCCGCGGCGCAAACCTGCATGATCGGGATGGCGGGCGGCATCTGCCGAGTGCCGAGGCGGGCGAGACGCTGCCCCGCTTGGCGCTCATCTGGGCCGACGCGGGGGATGCGGGCAGTTCGGCCGGTGGGTGGATCGGGAGCGCGGCTGGCGAATCGAGGTCGTCTATCGACCGGATCGGCAGGCAGGCGCCGCTGCAAGGGCTACGAACGACTGCCGGTGGTGGCCGAGGAGATGATCTACGCGGCGATGAGCAGGATCATGCTGCGCCGCCTGGCCCGCACCACGCACGATACGGCCGCCTGATTATGTTCCCATACAGTTTCTGAGAGAGCGGCGCGCTCAATACCAGATCGAACAGCGTGGCGTATGTCATGTACGTTGCATCTCCCGTACATAGGAAGAATTACCCTACAGGATGATCCCGGTCACGGTCGCTGACCGGATGAAGAACGGGAATTTCTTCCGATGTGCGCTTCCGTTCGCTCCCCTACATTATATCTTGGAAATGTCTGGGACTAAATGACAACATGTGACAAGCGGAAGTCGGCCGGGTCCGTTTCTTCTCGCTCTGCGCGCCGGTAATTCCGGGATGCACTCTGACACGAAGACGTTGTGCGCATAATCGGCGGAATGCGCCGCTGCATCGGGTGCAAGGGGAGGAGGGGACGGGGAAAATACATCAGATGAGGGGTCTGGACACGGCGGCCGTGCATCGCCCTTCTGTCCTGATTCGATACGAGGTCAGCGGGCGACCGGCTAACGAGACCGAGGAACAACGGAAGATGGCCGGGTGGTTCGGCCAAGGCGCCAAAACAGAGCGGACCACACCAGCCCAGAGTACAGGGGAGGTGGAACCTTTGCGCCCGTATTCTTTGCTATTGCCTTTCACGGGCGATCTCACACGAAATAGCCGCATCGCCCGCACGGGGGAGCCGCGGCCGACCGCTCGCGCCGCCACCGTCGGGCACACGGGGCGTCCTGGCGGGAAACGGGGCGCCGACGCACGGGGTATAAAGCCGATTCTCGCCGTGGTCACTGTCATCATCGGGCTGGCGGCCGTCGGCTACTATCTCGCGATCGGCACGTTCACGCAGAGCGCATCGGGCTGGAATGCCGGCGCGTCGCAGTCCCCCGCCTTTGTCGTCGATCAACAAATCCCGACCGCTTTCGGCTCCATGGTCGTGACGAACGTGGAACAGATCGATGGCCTGACCGACGATCAACTGGACGGGATGTCCCACGATATCCAGGATCTCGTGGCGCCGGATCAGGTGCAGATCACCGTCTCGGTCACGCTGACGAATCGGCTCGGCTACCCGGTGCCGATTGCGCCGGAACAGTTCGCCCTGCTAACCAGCACGAGCGACCAACCCGTGGACGCGGCGTGGTCGAGTAGCATCGCCGGGTCCCTGCAACCCGGATCGAGCCTCGACACCACACTCCACTTCGTGACCAAGCGCGATGGCGCCCGACTCTGGCTCGGCTTCCTTGATGGCGAGCATACGCCACCGCTCCGCGTCAGCGTCGGCCAGACCGATCAGGCCCCACCGGGCACGCAGTCTTCGGATGAGCATCATCACCCCTAGCAGGGGCTCGACTCGTCGTTTTGTTCGTTTTCCGCGGAGGTTCTCTCTCATGAACGTCGACTCGTCCTATATCCGTCGGCGGCCCCGCCGGGTGCGGCGGCTCGTGACCAGCCCGCCGGCCGGTCTCCTCCCCTTCGCCGTGGCGATCGCCTACGGTGGCGGCCTCTGGTTGCAATTCATCCATGGCCTCCAAGGCGCCGAAGGTTGGGGCGGTTCACCTGGCGCCCTGGCCTGGCTGCGCGACTCGACCTTCGCCCTGCTGCCGGTGCTTCTCGGCGTCTGGGCGGCGCTGCTGCTCGCCCGCTTCTTCCTCTCCCGCGCGGATCCGCGCGTCCGGCGATCGGTGATCGGCGTGCTCATCACCACGCTCGTCGCGCTCCTGAGCGCCGGTGCGGCAGCGGCGAGCAGCCCCCTCCACGACTACCTCCTCGGGCGGCGCGCCGCGGCCCCGGCGATCGCCGGGGCAGCGCGCATGGCCGATGACAGCCTGCTTGGCCTAGCGGCCAATCTTGTGATCGCCGGCCTCGTCGTCGCCTTGCTGCTGCGCGATCAGGCGGCGCCCCGCGTCCCGCGGTGCCTGCAACTGCGTCGCCTGCGGCCGCAGGCGATCGCGCAGCGATTGAGTGGGCTGCTCCTCGTCGGGGTGATGCTCATGGGCGGCGCGGTCCAGGTGCAGCCCCTGGCCGCCGCTACGATGGACTCCGGCGCACCCTGCACCGCGGGCGCGCCGATGAAGACATTCGACATCACGGCGCTGGACGTGAAGATCCCCCTCAACCGCTTCGGCGACAACGATCCCGCCGGCAAGATGTACACCCTCACCGAGAACATCGGCGCGGTGCGCGCCCAGGAGTCCAACCCGGACTACAAGAACCGGGTCTCGATCGGGCTGCACGGGGGGGACGCGATCCAGCCGCTCGTCATCCGCGCCAACGAGGGCGACTGCGTGACGGTCAACTTCACGAACAGCGCCACAGGCGGCGACTATGGGACTCACATCGACGGGCTCGCCTTCCAGGCCGGTTCCTCCGGCGACGCCGTCGGCAACAACCCCAGTTCGGCCACCGCGCAGGGCGGTAGCCGCAGCTACACCTACTACGTCCCCAACGACCCGACGCTGGAGGGTGTCCACTACATCCACCCCGGCCCCGGCTACCGGGACGCGGTCAACCACGGCCTCTTCGGCGCCCTCGTCGTCGAGCCGCCCGGCTCGACCTACCTCAACCCGGTGACGACAAGCGCGGACGGCGTCCACCCGGATGCCGCGAAGGCGCTCAAGTCGGGCTGGGAGGCGCAGATTGTGCCCGGCGACGGGGCGGCCCCCTTCAGCGAGCACATCATCATCTACCACGCGATCGGCAACGAGCAGGAGAAGATCTACGACGTCAACGGCTCACCGCTGCCGCTCAACGATCCCTTCAGCAAGGCATACCGGCCTGGCGCGCGGGCGCTCAACTACCGCTCCGAGCCTTTCCTCAACCGCCTCGCGGTCAACGACGATCAGCACTCGGTCGCCTATTCCTCGTACACCTTCGGGGATGCGGCCACCCCGCAGCCGCGCAACTATCAGGCCGAGCCGACCAAAATTCGGATCTTCCAATCCGGCAGCGAGATCTTCCACATCCACCATCTCCACGGCGGCGGCATCCGCTGGCGCTTCAATCCGAAGGCGGACGCCAGCTACAACTACGCCGACACCGGCCTGAACAAGCATCCGCAGACGGAACTGTCGGAGTCCATGCGCACCGACTCGCAGAGCATCGGCCCCGGCGAGACCTACAACCTCGAGATCGAGGGGGGCGCCGGCGGCGTGCAGCAGGGGGCGGGCGAGTTCCTCTTCCACTGCCACATCGCCAGCCACTACTTCGCGGGTATGTGGTCCTTCTGGCGCGTCTTCGACACCCTCCAGCCCGACCTCGCCCCCCTGCCGACGCGCGCCCCGCTCGCCGTCGCCGTCCCCTCCAGCCAGCTGATCGGCAA
>JAICIL010000217.1 GCA_025924435.1 Chloroflexia bacterium
AGGACGACGACGCACGACACGGCCAGCGGCTGCCGCGTGTAGAGCAGACCAACCGTCCCGAAGAGCACGATGAGCCGGATAACGGTGATCAGGTTCGCCAAGCGCGTAGTCCGCCCCGTTCAGCGCGCCGCCCCATCGTGCGGCCTCGCCGTCTCAATCCCCAACGCGGCACGAGTATAGCATAGGGAAGGGCAAAGGACTGAGGGCTGAGGGAATCGAGCGCACGCCGACACCCCTATACTCTTCGCTCTTGCATCGCTCCCTTAGCGATGCAAGAGCGTGAGGAGGACGACCCAGGCAATGGCGGCGACGAGCGCGCAGCCGACGGTGAGCAGGCGGGCGGCGAAGCGGTCGTAGCGGTAGACCGCCCACGCGAGCGCGGTGTTCGCGGCGAGGACGATACCGACGATGAAGGGGATCGTCCACAACTCGCGCTTCTCGCCGATCCGGTTCGGCTGGCTCGACCCCGCCGGGCCGAAGTGCAGGGCGATCTGGTCCGGGAAGTGCGCGTAGCGCAGGGCGATATAGGCGATCATCGCGCCCGCGAGAACGACCGCCGCGACGAGAAAAGCGAGCGCCTGCCGGTCCGCAAGGAGCGACCCCACCCCGGCGTCCGGCGCGACAATCACGCGGCGGCTGCCGGTGCTCGTCAATTCCGCGGGATAGGCGAACGGGCCGCTCCGCGGCACCGTATCGGGTTGCTCGCCCACGCGCGGCATCGGCCCGCTGCTGTACGGGCTTTGCGGGATCGGCCCGGACGCCGTCGCCGGGTATCCGCCCGTCCGCGGCTCCGGGGGCACGGCGTACGCCCCGCTCCGGCGATCATCCGGCCCTCCGGGCGCGGGCGGCACGGCGAACTGCCCGCTCCGCGCCACATTGGGCGAGAGCGGATGCTGAATCGGGAATGGGCCGCTGCGCTGTACCTGCTCCGGCGGCGTGGCCGGGAAGGCGGCGCTCTCGCGATACGCCCGCTCGTCATCGCGCGCAGCGGGGAATGCGCCGCTCTGGCGTGGCGGTGGCTGCGCGGGGAATTGCCCCGAGTACGGCCCGCGCGGCGACTGGTTCGGTGCCGGTTGTTGCGCGGGGAACTGGCCGGAGTACGGGGCGCGCGGCGGCACATCGGGCGCGCGCGGCACCCGCCACGACGATGAGTCGCGCGGGGTGTATCCCTGCGTCGGGGGCCGCGCGTCGCTCTCGTCAGACCCCACGTCGGCGGGGACGGGCCACCCGAAACGGTCATACCGCTTCGGCGATTGCGGCGGCGACTGCCCCGGATATGCCCCGCTCTCCCAGGATTGGGGCGGGCGACTCCCTTCGCCGCGCGGCGTATCGGGTGCGGCGGGGTCGGGATGTACCGACGGTGTGGCGTCCGGGTCGGCGGTCTCACCGACCGCTTCGGCGGCGGTCGGCGCGGCGTCTTCATCGGGGCGGGGCGTCGGTTCGGGCGGCGAATCGTCGCGAACGCCCGGTGGCAGCCCTCGCCTCGCGCGTTCTTGCCGGTCGTCCGGCCCCGTTGGTGGCATCAGTGCGCGGCCGCCGGTGTCCGCGCGCCCGTGTAGACGGGCGTACACCAGTCGCGGTGCGCCGGCAATTTGCCGCGCACGGCCTTGAAGAAGACCTCCTGCAGCCGCCGCGTGACCGGCCCCACCATGCCGTCGCCGATCGGGCGATGATCCACGGACGTGACGGGCGAAATCTGCGCGCCGGTGCCGCAGAGGAAGAGTTCGGAGACGGCGTAGAGTTCGCTGCGGTCAATCTGCCGCTCGATCACCGGGATACCGAGATCGTCCGCCAGTGCGACAATCGAGGCGCGGGTGATGCCGACGAGGATGTTGTTCGCGCCGGGCGGCGTGACGAGCGCGCCATTGTCCACGACGAAGAGGTTTTCCGCGCTCCCCTCGGAGACGTGCCCGTCGCTGGAGAGCATGATCGCCTCGTCGAAGCCGTTCAGCTCGGCTTCGGTGCGGGCGAGGGCGGAGTTGATGTAGATGCCGGTGATCTTGGCGCGCGCCGGTGCGGCGTTGTCCTCGATGCGCGTCCATGAGGAGACGCACGCTTTCAGCCCCTTGTCGGTATCGAGGTAATTGCCGAGCGGGCGGGTGTAGATCGTCAGCGCATCGGCATCAATATTGACGCGCGGGCCGAGTTCCATCGAGTCCTTGTAGGCCAAGGGGCGGATGTAAATGTCGTAGCGCGCGTCGTTGCGGCGCATCAGTTCGATGGTCAGGTCGCAGAGGTCGTCCGCGCTCATCTTGAGGTCAATCATCAGCGTGCGGCAGGAGCGCAGGAGCCGCTCGTAATGCGCCTTCAGGTGGAAGAGGTAGAGTTCCCCGTCCTCCTCGTTCCAGTAGCCCCGGATGCCCTCGAAGCATCCCGTGCCGTAGTTGAAGGCGTGGGTCATCACGCTGACTTTCGCCTCGCTGAGCGGGACGAATCCGCCATTGAACCAACAAAGCGGATCGTTCGCCGTTGCTGCCATTCGCTGCCGTCCTTTCATCCACACGCCCCACTGCACTGATGCCGCTATCATACCATGTGTCGCGCGCGGGGGAACCTCACCCCCAGCCCCTCTCCGTCACGCGGAGAGGGGTGACTCGATCGGAGTGCCGTGGCGTTCCTCAAACATCGGGGTTTCTGAGGTTGCTCCCCCTCTCCACGCGATGGAGAGGGGGTCGGGGGGTTGAGGTTTCCCTTACGGCGTCGGCGTCGCCGTTGTGCCGGTGCTGGTGCCGTTCGTCGGGGCCGCGGTGGCGGCGGGCGTGCCCGCCGCGCCGGTTGGTGCGGCCGTCCCGGTGCCGGGCGTGCCGCTCGATTCCGGCGTCGGTGGGGCGGGCGTGAAGGTCGGCGTCGCGGGTGCGCCGGCGGGCGGCTCGAAAGCGGCGGGCGGGGAGGGGATCGGCGTCGGCAGAGACTGCTTCAATTTCGCCTTCGCGGTCTCGGCGGCGAGCCAATCCGAGAACTGCTTGTCGCGCAACTGCCGGAAGACCGCGTCCTCGAACTCGCGATCCGCCACATGGTCGGTCACCTTGATGATGTGCCAGCCGAACTCGGTCTGCACCGGCTGACTGACACCATTGACCGGCAGCGCGAAGGCCGCATCCTCGAACGGTTTGGGCATGATGCCGTGCGGGATATAACCGAGGTCCCCCCCGGTTGGCTGCGTCGTCGTGTCCGTGCTCAGTTGCTGGGCGACGATCTGGAAATCCTCCCCCTGGTCGACGACGCGCTTGCGCGCATCCTGCGCCGCCGCTTGCGTCGGCAGGAGGATGTGGTACGCATGGATTTCCTCACCATGCGTCGGCGTCTTCGCCTCGAGCACTTCGCGCGCCCGCTGGCGGGCGAGTGCGGGCTTGATGATGAGCCGCTTGTAGTCGCTCAGGCTCATATTCGCGTCTTTCTGACGCTCCTTCACGAAGTCACCGAGCGACGCGGTCGAGGTGGCGCGGGCTTCCTGGTTCGTCGGTGTCTGCGTCGGCACCGGCGTTTCGGTCGGCGGGGCGGTCGCCGCCGCCGGCGTGTTGGGCGCCGGTGTGAGTGCGGACGCGGTCGCCGTGCCGGTGGCGTTCGCCTGCGCGGTCACCGTCGCGCCCTGCTCAATCGCGACGGACGTCTGCGTCGCCTGGGCGGTGGCGGCATCGGCGGTCGCCTGTTTGGTCGGATTCAGGGTCGGCGCGGGAGTTGGCGTGTTGAGCGCGACGGGCGAGAAGCGCTCCGCGACCGTCTCGTCCACGTCGGCATCCGTGATTGTCACACCGATGCCGGGCAGCCCATCGAGCACGATCCAGTCCTCGGTCATCGTCTGGAGCGTCTCGGGGTCCACGGGGGCGCTGCGGATGTTCGTGATCTCGTTCTGCGCGCTCTGGGCCGCGAGTTGGATCTGCTGTGCATCCCCCTGCCCGGACTGCGCTTGGAAGGAGTATTGCTGGAGCCGATCGAGCAGGGTATTGCGGCGCACCTTCCAGTAGTCGCTCTGGATGATTTTGTGGCTATTGACCGTCGCGATCACCTGATGCGGGATGAGATAGTAATAGCGCAGCGTCCCGAAGCCGATGATAAAGAGCAGCAGCACGCCGAGTACGGACATGCTGATGAAGAGGATTTTCCGCTGCCGCGCCTCGCGCTCGCGGCGCGACAGACGACGGGGCGCGCCCCGTCCGGTCGGCGGGGCGGCGAGGATCGAGTCACGGCGGGTACTGCGCGGCATGGTGCTCCTCAGTGCTGAGTGCTGAGTACGGAATGCTGAGTACGGAGCCGATCCTCCCAGCACTCAGCACTCGTTTATGATTGGCGTCCGCCGGAAACGAAGGGGAGCAGCGCGAGATGCCGCGCGCGCTTGATGGCGACGGCGAGGGCGCGCTGGCGCTTCGCGGAAAGGCCGGTCTTGCGGCGCGGCTCGATCTTGCCGCGCTCCGAGAGGAACCGGCGCAGGCGGGCGACATCCTTGTAGTCAATCTCATCCACGCCATCGGCGGCGAAGATGTCCACGCGACGGCGACCGCCGCCACCGCCGCTAAACCGACCGCCACCACCGCCGAACCGGCCGCCACCGCCACCAAAGCGGCGGCCGCCATCGCCGCCGAACCGGCCACCGCCACCGCCGTCACCACGACGATCATCGGAGCGGGGAGGGCGGTTCTCACTCGGCGCACTGTCGTTCGATGCCCCTTGCGGGCGTTGCTGATCAGCCACGGGCTATTCCTCCTGAAACGTGTACATATCGGTGCCTAGAAGGGCACGTCGTCAAATTCCTCGGATGCGAATGTCTCGTCATCGCCGGTCGGCTTCTTCTGGGGTTGCGGGCGTTGCGGGCGCTGTGGTTGCGCGCTCGCGCCATCGCCCCAATCGTCCGCACCTTCGCCGCTATCCTGACGGCGGTCAAGCAGCGTGAGGTCGTTCGCGACAATATCGTACGATGTCCGCTCGATCCCCTGGTTGTCGGTGTATTTTCGGGATTGGATCCGGCCCTCGACGTACACTTTGCTGCCTTTGTGCAGGTTCTGCGACGCCAACTCCGCCATCCGCTCCCATGCGACGATGCGGTGCCACTCCGTTTCATCCGCCCAATTGCCATTCGGGTCCCGCCGGCCGCGCGTGGTCGCAAGGCTGAAGTTGGCAACCGGTTGGCCGCTCGGCGTATACCGCAGTTCCGGCTCGCGCCCAAGATTGCCGACCAGAATCACCTTATTGACACTATATCGTGCCATCGCCGTGCTCCTCGCTGCCCTATGCGCGGGCGGGTTCGCTCTCGCTCTCATCCTCGGCGGCGGGCGTTTCCGCCGTCGGCGGTTCGGTCAGGTCCTCGCCCTGCGGCCCGGTAGTCAGGCCCGCATCGGTATCCATGCTCGCGCCGCTCGGCGCGGCAATTGCCTCGGCATCGGTCGCCACGCCGCCTTCCGTCTCAGCCTCCGCCGCTTCACCTTCGGCGGATTTCTTCGGCTTTTTCGGCTTCGGCGCCGTGTACGTCGTCACGAGGCTGCGCAGCACCTGATTGTTCAGGCCCAGATCGCGCTCCAGTTCACCGATGCCTTCGGGGGCGAGTGTGAAACGATAGAGGGCATAGAAACCGTCGCGAAAATCGCGGATCGGATAGGCGAGCCGGCGGCGGCCCCAGGGCGAGGTCGTCGTCAGTTCGGAGACTTCGCCGCCGCCGGTGGTGATGTAGCCGGAGACGCGTTCGAGGGCGCCCGGCATCTCATCTTCCGCGATGTCGGGGGCAAACACCGCCATCAGTTCGTAGTCGCGCACCGTTCCTCCCTTTCCGTGGAGTAGATCGCCCCACCACTGTCATCGCGCGGCGGTGCAGGCCGCGCGTGGATGGAGCGGAAAGGCATCGCAAAGGCGGGCCACCCGGCCCGCACCGCACGGCAGTGTACGCGACCCTACGCGGCGCTGTCAATGCCAACTTTGCGGTAACGAGTAACGAGTATCGAGACATGCCCTGATCCACTCGTTACTCGTTACTCGCGACTCGCTCGGCGCCGCTCCACCAGGCGTACGGGACATCGCGCGCCGCCGCTGCCGCCGGGTCGCCCTCGCCGCGCAGCAGACGGCGATAGCTGGCATACCGGGCCTGCGCAATCGTCCCCGCCCCGACCGCAGCGCGGATCGCGCACTCCGGCTCGTGCAGATGGCGGCAATCGCCGAGCGCGCATTGGCCAAGATGCGGCCGGAACTCCGGGAAGCAGGTGTCGAGATGGTCGAGCGTTGCCTGTGGCAGCGTCAGGGCGCGGATGCCCGCCGTGTCCGCGATGTAGCCGCCCGGGCCGGGGAGCGGGAAGAGGCGCGTCCCGGTCGTCGTGTGGCGCCCCTTGCCCGTCGCGTCGCTGACGCCGCTGATGCGCTCATGCAGACCCGGCATGAGCGCGTTGAGCAGGCTGGATTTGCCGACGCCCGACGGCCCGAGGAACGCGGAGAGGCGGCCCGCCAATCGCTCCCGCAACGCCTCGATGCCCGTACCCGCCGCCGTGCTCGTCAGCAGCACCGGATAGCCGAGGCTCCGGTAGACTGCCAACTGCGCGTCGAGATGCGGCGGCACACCGAGGTCCACCTTATTGATGCAGATCACCGCCCGGAGGTTCGCGGCTTCGGCGGTGACGAGGAAACGATCAAGCAGGCCAAGATGCGGCTCCGGCTCGCGCGCGGCGAGGACGGCGACCAGTTGTTCGAGGCCGACGATCGAGCGGAGCGTCCCCTGGCCCGCATCCGGGTCGCGCCGCGCGAACGCGCCCCCGCCCCGCGCGACGATCTCCTCGATCATCCCCGTGCCGCGCCCGATGACGAGCACGCGCACGCGGTCGCCGACCGCGACGGGGTCGTGATCGTGCACCTTGACCCGCTGCACGCTATTGCGGGATGGCGTGCCACTCGTCTGTGCATACGAGAGTTGCTTGCGCAGCCGCCCGCGAATCTCGCAGCGCACGGTGCCCTCCGGCGTCTCGACGCGGTAGATGCCCCGGCTACCATCCACCACCAACCCTTCCACTACCGGGGGAATGTCAACCTCGGCCATGTCGGCGTCAATGTCGGGAACGGAACGACGAGTTTTGCTCAAGATGGAATGCTCCTCGCGAAGAACGCGGCTCTCCCCGCACCATGCGGGAGGCGAGCAGGCAGCAAAAAGCCCGGTCGGGCAATGCCGTACCAGACGTGCTTCGCATATTCAGCGTCGAGGAGCGATCAACGGGATGGGGAGTGTTACGAGTGCGTATCCCGCAAGCGGACGGCAGCGCCACGACGCCGATCATGCAGCACGGATGCAAGCATTGTCATCGTCGTACCCTCCTTCCCGCCCGGTGGGGGTTCTTGTCTCCTGCGGTTCCGGTTCGCCCGGTAGCGCCGATTGTACGCGCATGCGGGCGGGCGCGTCAATCTCCCTCCGGGCGCGACATTCCCTGCGGGCAGCGATTGTGCTACGCTATCGGTAGCGCGCAGCCGCGCCGTTGCGGTCGCGCCATGCAACACGCCGGTCGAAGGAGATCAGAGCGCAGCCGAAGGTGCCCTGCCCCACACAGAACCGCACCACCCAACTGCCGTAACGCGCCAATCAGCCCCGCGCCGCCCGCGATAACGGCATTGACGGGTATCGTTTCCCCCCCACGTTCCTCAATTGCCGTGGCCACGG
>JAICIL010000218.1 GCA_025924435.1 Chloroflexia bacterium
GTGCTGCGCGCCCATCCGGAAATCAACGCCTCGCGCGGGCAGGCGATTGCCTGGGTGGAGCGGGCCATCGCCCAGGGCGCGCCGGAGTGGTGGCACTGGAGCGAACTCGGCAAACTCTCCGAGGAGGAGGGCGACCACGCAAAAGCGATCGCCGCCTACGAGGAGATGCTCGCGCGCTTCCCCTTCCGCACCGGCCACCCGCTCGAATTCGTCATGCGCCAGCAGCGCAAGCACCTCCAGGCCCTTCGCGCCGGCCGCCTCGAACTCATCAACCTCGACTTCCACCCGCCACAGCACTAAATGAACCGCGAAGGCGCGAAGAACGCGAAGGAAGAGAGGAGAATGGGAGGGTTTCGGTTCCTTTTTCTTCCCGTTCTCTTGTATTCTTCTTCGCGTTCTTCGCGCCTTCGCGGTTCAAAAAGGAGTAGGGGATGGCGACGCTGGATGAGGTTCTGGACATGGTCGAGGCGGGGCGGGATGAGGTGATCGCGCTCGCGCGGGACCTGGTGCGGATCAACACGGTCAGCACCGGGGTGATGCCGACGGGCAACGAGACGCCCGCCGCCGAATTCCTCGCCGCGAAACTGCGCGCGGACGGCATCGAGAGCACCGTCGTTGAGAGCGCACCGGCGCGGGGGAACTGCGTCGCGATCATCGAGGGCGCGGGCGGCACGGAACGCTCGCTCGGCCTTTTGGGGCACACGGATGTCGTCCCGGTCGAGGATCCGAATCTCTGGACGGTGGACCCCTTCGGCGGCGAGATCAAGGACGGGCGGCTCTGGGGGCGCGGCAGTTCGGACATGAAGAGCACCGTCGCGGGGAGCACGATGGCGGCGATCTTCCTCAAGCGGGCCGGGGTGCGGCTCAAAGGCGATCTCCACATCGAATCCGGCGCGGATGAGGAATCGGGCGGCGTCTACGGTTTCGGCTGGCTGGCCGAGCACCGGCCCGACCTCGTCAACACGACGGCGGCGGTCAACGAGGGCGGCGGCGGCATCCCGATGCAACTGGCGGACGGCACGCTCGTCTACTTCTTCTCGCTCGGCGAGAAGGGGCGGTACGAGGTCCACCTCGATGTGCGCGGGCGCGGCTTCCACGCCTCCCAACCGTGGCGCGCGGACAACGCGATTGACCGCGCGTACGAGGTGATCCAGCGCATCAAATCCTACGAGCCGACGCTGGACGCCACCGATCCGATGTTCCAGCACCTCGACCAACTGGCGGGCGTCGCGGAACCGGTGAGCGCCGAGAATGTCGAGCGGATCGTCGCGCGGGTCGAGGAGCGGGAGCCGTCGCTCGCCTCGACCCTGAAGGCGCTCTCGCGCATGACAATCGGCGTCTCGATGATTCGGGCGGGCGTCAAGTCGAACAGCATCGCGGAGCGCTGCCACATCACCTGCGACATCCGCACGCTCCCCTGGCAGGACGCCGACTATATCCGGGGGGAGTTCAACCACATCCTCGACGGGCTTGATTTCGTCAATTTCGAGGTGCGCACGACGGCGATCTCCTCCGCCTCGCCGCAGGACGACCCGTGCGTCGAGGCGATGCAGGAGGCGACGCGCATCGTGCTCCGCCGCAATGGGTACGACAAGGTCGCCTTCATCCCCTCGCTGACCGTCGGCTTCACGGACAGCCGCCTCCTCCGTCCGCTCGGCGTCCATGCCTACGGCTACACGCCGGGCCACCCGAAAGCGGATAAATCGAAGGCGGGCGCGCACAACAACGACGAATCGCAGGACCTGAACTCGATCGTCATGTACACGCAGGTCGCCGTCGCGACCGCGTGGCACTACCTCGGCGTCGCGGACGGCGCGTAGCGATTCACCCGGTCGAAACGATCACCGGCGGCGGGCTTCTGCTCGCCGCTTTCTCTTTGGGGTCGTGGGGTGGCGAATGGGAACGGGCCGAAGCCCACGCCACCAACTCGCCTTTGTTGCCGCCATGTCGCCTGGTGGCACGCCGCTTGCTTTTGGGGAGTAGAGATCGAAATGACGGTGCGCGCCGCAGGGATGCCGCGTCTACCGAGAAGGAGCGACACGATGACGTACCGGAGAGAAGAAAATCACGAGGTCTATCGCGATGCCGCCGGCGTGCCCGTGGAGCGGCACTCGGTTGCCGAAGAGCGAGCCGCCGACGAGCCGGTCGCCTACGGGCAGCCGGTCGCGTACGGGGACCCGGCGCCCTATGCGGAAACGGTGCCGCTCCAGAACGAGGTCGTCCGGGAGCGTGTGGTGGAGCAGCCGGTCGTGCGAGAGCGCGTTGTGCCGCAGCCGGTCGTCGCGTCGGCGCCGGTGCGCGATGAGATGGTGAGCGACCGCGTGGTGGAGGACGAAGCGGCGGGTCGTCTCTCCGCGCTCGATCTCGCGACGCGGATTATCTGGTTCCTCACCGGATTGCTGCTCGTCGGGCTGGTCATCCGCTTCATCCTCAAGGCGACGGGCGCGAACACGGCCAGCAGTTTCGTCACGTTCATCTACAACTCGACGGCGGCCTTCGTCGCGCCGTTCCGGGGCATCTTCACGGACAGCGTCTCGGGCAACAACGTCCTCGAAGTGAGCACGATCGTCGCGATCGTCGTCTGGGCGCTGATCGCTTTCTTCGTCACCTGGCTGCTTGGCATCGTGCTCGGTGGCCCATCGCGCGGCACTCGCGAGTATCGTCGGGATGTGCGGCGGTTCTGAACGCGGTAGCCGGAAACGAGAAGGAGGGGCATGCGCCCCTCCTTTATTTTCCCCGCCACCATTCGTGCGATCCGTGCTAACTCTTGTTCGCTTCCGCGAAGATCGTCGCGGCCTTGTCGCCGACCTTGAAACTCCACGAGACGGTGTTGCCGTCCTGCGTCGCGAGCGGGTCGGCGCTCGTGATGGCGCCCGGCATCGTGAAGGAGAGTTGCACCTGGCCGCCGCCGAGCAGGAGCGACGAGAGATCGAGGCCGGGGATGGCGTTCGCGCTGTTCGGGTCATTGAGCGTGTTGAGCGGGTCCACCGTGCCGTCAATGCGGATGCCGCTGTCGGTGCTCTTGGCGGCGATCTGGATCAGCGCGTTCTGACTGCTCCCGCTGCCGGTCAATGGATTCGACGCGCCCGATGTGCCGGACGAACCGCCGAGGACGCTGTTGATCTGGTTCTGCATCTCGTCGAGCGATTTGAATGGCAGCGTGATTTCGACGCCCATGAAATTATCGTTCTCATACGGCGTCGCGGCGCCGCCCATCGTCGAAACCTGATTGTTCAGATCGCCGAAGATGTTGTCCGGCGAAGTGCCGGAGTCCGGCGTCGGGGTGCCGCCGAGGCTGGCGCCGATGGAAGTCAGCGTCTGGATGGCGACCTTGGAGATGCCGATGCGCATGTGCGTCGTGCCCGTGAAATCGGAGCCGATCGTGCTCGTGGAACTCGCCTCGATGCACGCGCTGAGCAGCGCCGCCGTCAGCAGCAGCATCCCCGCCGCCATCCCCCGTCGCATCCATCGTCGTGTCGCCGTACTCACCATGTACCCCTCTCGCCTGTGCGTTTTCCCTGCCGGCCGGTCGCGCGCTCCCGTCATGGCCCCGCGCTATGGGTACAACGACGTGCGGGGGGAGGCGGTTCCTGCCTACCCCCCGGCCCCCTCCCGAAACGGGAAGGGGAGTGCGCCTCTTCGAGAGCACGACATTCGGGGTAACGCCTCGGTATCGCGGCGAGACACCCCTTCCCGCGCCGGGAAGGGGCCGGGGGTTAGGTCGGCTGCGTACCAGGCAGAACCCAGCGGGCGGGTTCCCAGTAGGGCCGCCAGCCGCGCGTTTCCTGCTCGTCGTAGACCGGGTCGAGGTACTTCGCGTAGTTCCTCGGCCGCCAGGCGACATCCCGGCGGCAGTCCTCCTCGATGAGCGACATCGCCCGCTGATACCACATGTCGTTGCCGAGTTCGTCAATTACGTCGTAGAGGACGTAGCGGGCCGCCTCGTCCTCGGTCAGCCATTTGCCCGCCGCCTCGGCCTGCGCGATCTCCCGCTCGACATCGAGGCGGAGTACGCCGAGCCGCTTGAAACCCTTGTAGAAGTTGCCCGGTTTGTTCTGGTACGCGTCGAAGAGCGCGTTCCAGGTGTCGAGCGGCAGGAGCGCCGGGTCCAGCGCGTCGTCCACCATGAATTTCCGGTAATCGCGTCCACCTTGCAGGGCCATCATTGCATTCTCTCTCTGACGTTGAACGATAGGGGCGTCCGTTCGTTATTCGCCGTGTAGTATAGCGTCGGGACGACTCTCTAACCAGCGTACCGCTTCGGCCCATGCATCCGGCGTGTTGACGCTGACCGTGGAGCGGCCCGTTGGGTCGTGCGGTCGCATCGCGTCGGCCCTCAGCGGCCGGACATTGATCGCGGGGAAGAATGCGCTCGCCTGCCGGTCGCCCCGGTCGAGGGCGGCGCGCATCGAGGCGAGGCAGGCGCGCGTGTAGATCGCGTGCAGCGGCTCCCAGCCCGCCTTGCGGCCGTCATTCGGGAGATATGGCACGAGCGCGTCCCACGACCGGGGCAACGCCGCCATCCACCGCAGCAGCGGCATGGAGAGGTACGGCAGGTCGCAGGCGAGCGCGAGGATGTCCGGATGCCGCGCCGCCGCGAACCCCGCGACCAGCCCCGCCAGCGGCCCCGCCCCCGCAATTGCATCCGGCACGGCGCGGACGGCCATCGCGGGCAACCGCCCCGCATCCTCCGCGACGACGATCACATCGTCCGCCACCGCCCGCGCCGCCGCGACGACCCGCTCGATCAGCGTCGGCCCTCCGGACGGCAGCCGCAAGAGCGCCTTATCCGCCCCCATCCGCCGGCTTTTCCCCCCCGCGAGAATGACGGCGGTGAGTGACGGCTGCTGGCTCATGGGAGCGTCGTCGCCCTACCGAGCGCGAGGGCGATTTCCGCGTCGGTATACCCCGTCAACACGTAACCGCTAATGAGTTGCTGCTGTAAGTCTGTCCACCGGAAAAGGCGATTCCGTGGATCAGGGAACTCAGCAGCAATCCAATCGAGCATCATGACACTACGGACAAAGAAGCGTGGAGAGTTTCGTTGAGGAATTGTCGCGATTCCCGAATGTGACCACTCGTTTTGCTGCCATATGCCGTGCCACCGACTAAAGTGCCGCTCATTTGTCGTGAGCAGAAGCCAGCCTCTTGATGCCGCGTGTCGCAGTTGATCGTCGTCGGTGGCGGTGCTCATTCTCTCCGCTTGAGCGGTGATGACATACCAGCCTCGTTGCTGCAGTGTGGGAATGACCGCATGGTTTACACATTCATCAAGATAAACTCCCGCAATCGGCATCAGAGTTCATCATATGGAATATCTTCGCCTTCGTTGTTTTCCGCGATGTGGCGGTTGATTTCTTCGCGGTGGTCGGCATAATAGCGCATCGCGATTTCAACATCCTCCGCCCGGAGGGTCGGCAGTGCGGTGAGTACGCCCTCAACATCGCCGTATTCGTATTTGTACAGCACAACTGCTCGGACGGGGATACGCGTCCCTTCGATGATCGGTTCCCCGAAGAGGATGCGCGGGTTGCGGACAATCGTCCGTGGCTTTGTCTGCTCCCGAACCATACTGCGCCTCCAAACGATGTATCGCTTCCGCACAAAGTATAGCAAAGGGGAGAAGCCAGTGAAGACTTCTCCCCGCGCTGTCTCCCTTCGGTACTCGATACTCATTACTCGTTGCTGTTTCGCGCCTCGCGGTCTTTGCGGCGGGTGGCGCGGAGGAGGTCGCGGTTCATGAAGGAGATGACGTCCATAGGGATCTCTTTCGGGCAGACGGCGGCGCACTCGCCGATATTCGTGCAGGCGCCGAAGCCCTCGACATCCATCTGCTCTACCATCCGCAGCACGCGATCGTCCCGCTCCGGCTGGCCCTGCGGCAGGTGGCCGAGGTGGGAAATCTTCGCGGCGGTGAAGAGCATCGCCGAGGCGTTCGGGCACATCGCGACGCACGCGCCGCAGCCGATGCAGGCGGCGGAGTCGAAGGCGACGTCCGCGTCCGCCTTCGGGACGAGGATGGCGTTGGCGTCCTGCGCGCCGCCGGTCGGGGCGGTGATGTAGCCGCCCGACTGGATGATGCGATCGAACGCGCCGCGATCCACGACGAGGTCCTTGATGACGGGGAAGGCGCGCGCCCGCCACGGCTCGATCGTGATCGTCTCGCCGTCCCGGAAGTGGCGCATGTGCAGCTGGCAGACCGTCGTGCCCGGTTCGGGGCCGTGCGCGACGCCGTTGATCATGAAGCCGCAGGTGCCGCAGATGCCCTCGCGGCAGTCGTTGTCGAAGGCGATCGGCTCCTCGCCGCGCGCGATCAACCCCTCGTTGACGACATCGAGCATCTCCAGGAAGGACATATCCGTGCTAATGCCCTGCGCCTCGTAGATGACCATCGCGCCGGGGCTGGTGGCGTTCTTCTGCCGCCAGACCTTGAGGGTGAGGTTGAGGGTGCGGCCGGCATGGCCGTTAGGTTCCGCGGCGGGTCCGCGCTTCGCGAGCATTGCCATCAGACGTAACTCCGCTGTGAGGGGTGGACATACTCGAATTCGAGGGGCTCCTTGTGCAAGGCGGGCGCGTTGCCGACGCCCGTGTACTCCCATGCCGAGACGTGCGAGAAATTGTCGTCGTCGCGCAACGCCTCGCCGTCCGGCGTCTGGCTCTCCTCGCGGAAGTGGCCGCCGCACGACTCCGTGCGGTCGAGGGCGTCCGTGCAGATCAGTTCGCCGAGTTCGAGGAAGTCCGCCACACGGCCCGCCTTTTCGAGCGACTGATTCAATTCCTCATTCTCGCCCAGCACGCTGACGTTCCGCCAGAACTCCTCGCGCAGTTGCGGGATCTGGGCGAGCGCGTGGCGCAGCCCCGCGTCGTTGCGGGCCATGCCGCAGTAATCCCACATGATGTGCCCCAGTTCGCGGTGGAAGGAGTCCACCGTCCGATTGCCGTGGATGCCGAGCAGTCGCTTGACGCGGGCGTTCACCTCCGCCTCGGACTCCGCGAAGGCGGGGTGCGCCGCATCCACCTTCGCCAGTTTGGCGCTCGCGAGGTAGTCGCCGATCGTGTAGGGGAGGATGAAGTAGCCGTCCGCGAGGCCCTGCATCAGGGCGCTCGCGCCGAGGCGGTTCGCGCCGTGGTCGGAGAAGTTCGCCTCGCCGCCGACGAAGAGGCCGGGGATCGTGCTCATCAGGTTGTAGTCCACCCAGAGGCCGCCCATCGTGTAGTGGATGGCGGGGTAGATGCGCATCGGCGCGTCGTACGAGTTCTCGCCGGTGATCTTGTTGTACATATCGAACAGGTTGCCGTACCGCTCCTCGATCACCCGCCGCCCCAGCCGCTTGATCGCGTCCGCGAAGTCGAGGTAGACGCCGCGCCCGCCGGGGCCGACGCCGCGCCCCTCGTCGCAGACCTCCTTCGCGTTGCGGCTGGCGACATCGCGCGGGACGAGGTTGCCGAAACTGGGGTACTTCCGTTCGAGGAAGTAGTCCCGCTCGTTTTCGGGGATCGTCGCGGGCGGTCGCGCGTCGCCCGCTTTGGTCGGCACCCAGACGCGCCCGTCGTTGCGCAAGGATTCGCTCATCA
>JAICIL010000219.1 GCA_025924435.1 Chloroflexia bacterium
CGGATCCCGCGGGCGTGATGGTCGCTGGGGCCACCTCCGAGCGTCTGGCATGATGCCCGCGATAGCCATTCCCCCATGTGGACCTGGTGATGTGCCGCAACATGCTGATCTACTTCACGCCCGAACTCCAACGGCGCGCCCTGCAACTCTTCGCCTTCTCGGTGCGCGACGGCGGCTACCTCGTGCTCGGCAAATCCGAGACGACCAACCCGCTCGAGGATTATTTCTCCGTCGAGGACGCCCGCCTGAAGATCTACCGCCGCCAGGGCGAGCGCACCCTCTTCCCGCCCGCCCGCTTTCGGGACATCCCGGCGACGCCATCGCTCCGGCTGGTCGGTGGCGCGGGCGGGGCGGCCGGGAGCGCGCAGGACCGCGCGCGGCGCGAGGCGCATCCGGCCCGCCTCGCGCGCCAGAAGTTCGAGGAGGTGCTGCTCGGCCTGCCCCTCGGCATTGTCATGGTGGACCGGCGGTACGACATCCAGGCGATCAATAACGAGGCGCGGCGCTTGTTCGGCATCCATAGCACGGCGATCGGCGAGGATTTCCTCCATCTCACCCAAACCGTGCCGCTCGACCCCTTGCGGGCCGCGATTGACGCCGCCTTCCGGAGCGGCCGGCCGGTGCGCGACGGGGAGATTGCCGCGACCGAGGGGGTGACGGGCGACACGATGACCGCGATCGAACTGGCAACCGGCGAGGCGCGCCATCTCGAACTCGCCTGCTACGCGCGGAAGACGGGCATCGGCGCGGAGGCCGTGGATACCGTGCTGATCACCGTGCGGGACGCGACCGAGCATGTCCGGGAGCGGCGCGCCCTCGAAGAGGCGCTCGCCCGCCAGCGCTCCGAGACGGAGCGGCTGACGGCGGTCATGAAACGGATGGCGGAGGCGAACCGGCAGTTGCTCGATGCCAACCAGGATCTCTCCAACAGCAACATGGACCTGCGGAGTGTCAACGAGGAGTTCCTCGTCGCCAACGAGGAGGCGCAGGCGGCGACCGAGGAGATCGAGACCCTCAACGAGGAGTTGCAGGCGACGAACGAGGAATTGGAGACGCTCAACGAGGAGTTGCAGGCGACCGTCGAGGAGTTGAACACGACCAACGACGACCTGCAGGCGCGGACGGTCGAATTGCAGGATGTCGCCGTCTCGCTGGAACTCCAGCGGCGCGAGAGCGAGACGGAGCGCGAGCGGGTGGCGGCGATCCTCGGCAGCATCGGCGACGCGGTGCTCGTCGTGGATCAGACCGGCGCGCCGGTGCTGGCGAATGACCGCTACACGGAGGTGTTCGGCGACCCCGGCGGCGCGTTCGTGGCGGAGGGCGAGGACGGCCTGCCGCTCCCGCCCGACCGGACGCCCCAGCAGCACGCCGCGCGCGGCGCGTCGTTCGCGATGGAGTTCACGATCACCGCGCCGGACGAGAGCCGCCGCTGGTTCGAGGCGATTGGCCGCCCGGTCGCGCACGATCATCAGCACATCGGCGTGCTCGTCATCCGGGACATCACGGATCGAAGCCTGCGCCGGATGCAGGACGAGTTCATGGCCATCGCGAGCCACGAACTGCGCACGCCGCTCACCGGCCTGAGCGGCTACCTGCAAATGCTCGTCCGTTTCTATGCGACCGAGGGGGGCGATGAGCGCCCGCGCCGCTACGCGACCCACGCGCTGGAAGAATCACGGCGGCTGCTTGCCCTCATCAACGAAATCCTCGATGTCGCACGGTTGCGGCACGGACGGCTGACGCTCGTGCGCGCGCCGCTGGACCTCGCCGCCGTCGTCCGCCGCGCCACCGAAACCGCGCAAATGCTGACCGAGACGCAGACGATCGCGACGGAGATCGCGGACGAGCCGCTCACCGTCGCGGGCGACGACCGGCGGTTGGAGCAGGTGGTCCTCAATCTGCTCACCAACGCCATCAGCCACGCGGCCGCGTCGTCGCGCATCGAGGTGCGGCTGCGGCGCGCCGACGGCCAAGCGGAACTCGCGGTGCGGGATTACGGCCCCGGCATCGCGCCCGCCGAACTGGCGAGCATCTTCTCGCGCTTCTACCGCGTCGAGCGGGGCGGCCAATCACCCAGCGGCGGCCTCGGCCTCGGCCTCTATATCGCCCGCGAAATCGTCATCGCCCACGGTGGCACGATAGATGTCCGCTCCATCCCCGGCGAAGGCACGACCTTCACCGTATGCCTGCCCTTGGGAAGGACTGAGGACTGAGGACTGAGGACTGAGGATTATGCGTTCGCCCGTGCGGTGCGTTGCTCGTCGCGTTGCTGTGCGACTTTGGCGCGCAGGCCACCGATGATCCGGGCGACCTCATCCGCATTGTCAAGCAGCCGCGCGAATGTCGGTTCGTCAAGGTACTCCGCATCGAGCGCGACGTACAGCAACGACCGGGTCTCCGCGCAGGATGCTTTCGCGGTGGAGAGAAACTGGTGGAACTCCGCCCGACCCCCGCGTTCAAACCCCTCCGCGACATTGGACATGATGGAGACTGACGCGCGCTGTATTTGCCGTGCAAGGCCGTAATCGCGCGCGAATTCGCCCTGTTTGGTGACGCGATACACGTCGCGCGTCAACGTTCGGGCCTGCTGCCACGCCTTCAGGTCTTCGAACCGCGCCACGTTGCCCACCCGCCACCCCTTAGTCCTCAGTCCTCAGTCCTCAGTCCTTTCGCAACGCGCTCCAACATCTCCTCGACGTGGACAATCTTGACGCGCGGGCGGCCCTGCGCCGCGCCGAGGGCGGTTTCGTACTTTTCCAGTTCCATCCAGTCGTCCATCGTCACATAGCGGATGCCGCGCGCC
The DNA here is from genome assembly GCA_025924435.1 of Chloroflexia bacterium. The sequence continues at coordinate 2,804 of JAICIL010000219.1, forward strand.
CGTAGGAGTGCCTCGACCGCCCCTGGGTCGGACTCGGCGGCGCGCGGCAGGTTCGATGCGTCCGCGAGGAGCGATTTCACCGTCTCCACCGAGTCCGCCTTGTTCGTGCCGATCAGGCCGCTCGGGCCGCGCTTGATCCAGCCCGTCGCGTACTCGCCGGGGACGACCGCGCCCGCCGCGCCCGCCGTGACGCGCCCCGCGCTGTGGGGCACAACCTGCGCGCGCGGGTCGAACGGCACATCCTCGAGCGGCACGCCCTTGTATCCCACCGAGCGCAGCACCATCTGGACATCGAGCGTTTCATAGTCGCCCGTGCCGACCGCCCGCTGCTGCTCGTCGAGGCGGTTCCGCTCGATCACCAGCCCTTCGACGCGCTCCGCGCCGAGGATTTCGACCGGGGAGACGAGAAAGCGTAGATGGATGCGGCGCGGCTTGCCCTCCAGCGGTTTCGCGGCGAAGGCGCGCAGCACCTCCATGTTCCGCTGCGCGACGCGCTGCCCCGCCAGCGCCGCCTCGCTGACCGGATCGAGCGCGATCTCCTCCGGCCTCACGATGATGTCCGCGTTCGCCAGTTCGCCCAGTTCGCCCAATTCCTTCGTCGTGAACTTCGCCTGCACGGGGCCGCGCCGCCCGAGGACATAGATGTCCGTCACCGCGCTCCGCGCGAGCGTCGGCAGTGCGTGGTCCGCGATGTCCGTCTCGGCCAATTCGTCGCGCGTTTTGGCGAGGATGCGCGTCACGTCCACCGCGACATTGCCGACGCCGACGACGGCCACGCCGCGCGCGTCGAGCGTCATGGCGCGCGTCGCGGCGTCCGGGTGGCCGTTGTACCAGGCGACGAACTCCGTGGCGGAGATGCTGCCGGGCAGGTCCTCGCCCGCGATGCCGAGGTTGCGGTCGCTCGACGCGCCGACGGCGTAGATGATGGCATCGTACAGGCGGCGGTAATCGGCGCGCGTCAGGTCGCGGCCAAACTCGACATGCCCGAAGAAGCGCACGCGCGGGTCCGCCAGCGTCTTCTCGTACACACTGATGACGGACTTGATCTTGTAGTGGTCCGGCGCGACGCCGTACCGCACGAGGCCGTACGGGACGGGCAGCCGGTCGAAGACATCCACACTGACGGGGATCGCGCTCTGCTTGATGAGCGCCTCGGCGGCGTACAGCCCCGCCGGGCCGGAGCCAATCACCGCGACGCGCAACGGACGGTCGGTCATAGCCACCTCATGATCCATGTTTCCCCGCCACGGCGCGCGGGGAACGGGCGATTCGTTTCCGCGCAGTATATACCATCCATGGTCGCTGTATTGCTGGGTTTGCATAGGCTGGCAGGGCAACCTAACCCCCGGCCCCTTCCTCGCGGGAAGGGGCCGGGGGTTAGGTTCCTTCACGAACGGATGTGCGGAAACCCCTTGACAGAACAGAACGGGTGTACTATCATTCTGTCCGTACAGAAGAACATCGGTTCTTGAATCGAGGAGGTCCGTCGTGACGATTGCACACTTTCCCCGCCGCACGGACGCCATTGGCCGACTGACCCGCGCCCGCTCCGCCGTCCGCGATGCCGTCGCGGCCCTGCCGGTGCGCAGGCCGGACCCGCAGCCGACCGTCAATGCGGGCCGCTGGGCGGCGCTCCCCGGCGAGTACGCGGGGGCATGGGCCTGCCCGTTGGACGAGCGGCTGCCCGCGATCACCGCGCCCGGCGCGACCGCGCCCGTCGCCTGCGGGGGCAGCGGCCCGGTCACGCTGCATCTTGCCGGTACGTGGGCCGGGCGCGTCGTCTTCGAGGGCAGCGCGGACGGCGTCGCGTGGCGGCGTATCACGCTCGCGTGCCTCACCGGCGACGGCGCGGGGGAGGAGACCGACCGCCCCGGCCTCTGGCGCACGCTCCCCGGCCAGCCGATCGCGCATCTCCGCCTCCGCGTCGCGTGCCTCTCGCACGGCGCGATCCTCGCCTCGGTCGCCGCCGCCCCATCGGTGGGCCGGTCCATCTCCCGCTCCCTCGACCCCGCCGCATAGGCGAGGTGTGCCACCGAGAAGACCGAACCGGCGCACGCGCAGTGCGCCGGGTTTTCCTTGTCCGGGCAAGCCGCGCGAAGGAAATCGGCGCATTCCTCCGCGGCGGATTTCACGCCTCCCGTGGTAAAATAAACCGAGGACCATCACAGAAACGCGCGATGTGCGTTCTTATACGCGACGGGTGCATCGTCGTGGGGTTGGCGAGCAGCAAGAGAGACGCATGTTGGTTGTAGACGCTGATACGGACGCCGAACGCACGCTGCGCGACGCGTTGGCGCTGGAAGCGGTGCTCAGGGAACTGGGCGCGGTGGACGACGTCGAGAACGTCGCACGGGTGATCGCGGACGGCGTGCGCCGGTTCATGGACGCCGTCCTCGTCACCCTCACCGTACCGTCGCCCGACGGATCGCCGCCGCTCGTGATTGTCAGCGGCGGCCTGGCGGATGACGGCGTGGACGAGGCGGGCGCCGATCAATTGCCCATTCGCACCTTCTCGCTCCACACCGAACGGCACAACGACGAGGCGCTGCCTCTCCTGCGGGTGCATGGCGAGGGCGCCCCGACGGGCCGGTCGGGGATGGCGCTCCTGGAGCGGTTTGCCCCGCACGCGCGCCTCGCGCTCGGACGGGCGCATCGCCTCGCGGCCGTCAAACGCCTGGCCTATACCGACCCGCTGACCGATTTGGCGAACGCACGCGGCCTGCAGGACGCGCTCGACCGGGCAGCGGCGCTCGCCAACGCGGAGGGCCGGCCGCTCGCGCTGCTCATCATTGATCTCGACGATTTCCGCCGTTACAACACGCTCTGGGGCCACCTCGTCGGCGACGCGGCGTTGCAGGCATTCGCCCGCGCGATCCGGGGCGCGACGGGGAGCCGGGATTTCGTCGCCCGCGTGGGCGGCGAGGAGTTCGCCGTCCTGCTCCCCGATGCGGGCGAGCACGAGGCGCGCACCCTCGCCGCCCACATCCACGAGGCGATCGCCAGAGGCAGTAGCGGGCTGCCAAGCCCCTTCACCGCGAGCATCGGCATCGGCGTCTACCCGAACGATGTGCCCGACGCGTTCAGCCTCTATGCCGTCGCGGATACCGCGATGACGATGGCGAAACGGGCGGGCAAGAACCGCACCTTTCAGTTCGAAACCGTCGAGTAGCCGCCGCCACACCGGCGACCACCCGCGCACTTTCGGTGGCTTAAAGATCGCGCGAGCGGATTTCTTTGGCGGATTGCCTTTCCCGCGTCACAAAAGTCGGTACTCTTCCGTTTATGCATTGTGAGAAGCGCGGAGAAATGGGAGACGATGCGCTTTTGCCGTTTGTGACGAAAAGGGCGCACACCATTCGGGTAAGGGCGCGGAAGAGAGGGATGGACCGTGACCGAGATGGCGACCGTAACGCGGGCGGGAAAAATGACGCTGATTGATGAACGTGCGGAGAGCGAGCAGATGCCCCTGCGGGATCAGTTGTCCCAGGACATCGCGCGGGTGACCTGGGGCGGCGCGCGCCAGTTCGCGGCGTCGCTCACCCCATTCGGGCTGACGCTCCAGCAGTACTTCACCCTTGTCGCGATCAACCGCGTCGGCGAATGCACGATGGGCATGCTCGCCAGCCAGACGCACCACTCGCTCGGCACGATGACCGGGATTGTGGACCGCCTCGTCCGGCAGGGGCTGGTGACGCGGCGCTCCCACGCGACGGACCGGCGCATCGTCCTCGTCCAGCTGACGGCCAGCGGCATGGAGACACTCGCGCACGTCGAGGATATGCGGCAGGAGCAACTGGACAGCGCACTGACGAAGATGGGCGAGCCGCAGGCGCGCAACCTGATCCGCCTCCTCGGCCAGTATCTCGCCGCGATGGACATCAACGCGTCGGACGCATTCTCCGGCCCGGGCGCATTCGCCTAAGCGGCATGCGAACATCTCATGCCGCGTTTCCGTCCCTCCTCGAAGAGCAGGCTCTCCCGGCCTGCTCTTTACGTTCGCGCGCCATGCTGGTTTGATAGGCGCGGCGTATTCGGTCGGAACGGCACGACGAGGCGGGAGTAATTCTATGCTGACGGCGAGCGCGAACGGCATCGCCCACGACAACGGCCGCCGCTGCGTGGAACTGCGCCGCATGCCGGATGGCCGGTGGATAATCGCGACGGGCGTCTCCATCCTCGCGACCGGCAAATCCCCCTGGAATCCTTTCACGCGCGATATTTTCGCCACGGCGGACGAAGCGCGCCGCACCTTCCTCGCCGCGCTCCCCGACGATGCCGCGCTGCACGATCGGGCGATGGCGGCGTTGCGGAAAGTGGGCGCGGCCTGACCCGGACCGCGCGAAGAGCAGTTCCGGAACAACCATGCGCCGCACAGACGGCGGAGCGGTCGGGATCATCCCGGCTCTGTCCTGTCCGCTGGTGAGGAGGACTCGTGGCACCGCTACTGGATGTGCAGGACCTACGCACGCACCTGTTCACCCGCGAAGGAGTGATCAAGGCTGTCGATGGCGTCTCGTTTCGCCTGCAGGAGGGCGAGGTGCTGGGCATCGTCGGAGAGTCGGGCAGCGGCAAGAGCATGACCGCCCTCAGCCTGATGCGGCTGGTGCCCAGCCCGCCGGGGAGGATCGTGGGCGGGAAGATCCTCTTCGAGGGCCGTGATCTGGTCACCACCTCCGCGCGCGAGTTGCGCCAGTTGCGCGGCAATAAGCTGACCATGATCTTCCAGGACCCCCTCAGTGCGCTCAATCCCACTATGCCCGTGGGCC
>JAICIL010000220.1 GCA_025924435.1 Chloroflexia bacterium
CAGCCCGCCACCACCGGGAAAAGAGAGCGAGGATGCGGTGGCGTTGAGCGAGTGGGAGGCGCTCGTCCGGCTGGCGGTGGCGAGCGGGCTGACGGGGCTGCTCGGCGCGGAGCGCGAGATCCGCCGCAAAGAGGCAGGCCTGCGGACATTCACACTCGTCGGCACGGGCGCGGCGCTCTTCACGGTCATCGGCCCGCTCGTCGTCCCGACCGGCGCGGATGATACGCGGATCGCGGCGCAGATCGTCTCCGGCATCGGCTTCATCGGCGCGGGGCTGATCTTCCGCCAGGGGTCGCACACGAAGAATCTGACGACGGCGGCGGGCATCTGGGCGGCGGCGGCGGTCGGCATGGCGGCGGGCGCGGGGTTGTTCATCCTCGCCTGCGGCGCGACGGCGATCATCCTGCTCGCCCTCACCGTCTACGGCGCTATCGAACGGCGGATCGAGCACCCGGAGCGGAAACCGCGACCGCTGGAGCGGGAAGATTCGTGAGGCGCAGCGCCACCTCCCCCAGCCCCGCGAATGTCCAGACAATCGCCGCCATGTGCGGGAAGCCGAGATTGAAAAAGTAGTGGTCGAGCGTCGCCGCGACGCAGGCCGCGACGATTGCCGCCACGATGGCGAGGGTCAGTTCCCCGCATGGTTCGTACGCCGGCGCCCGCAGCGCACCCCGGACGAGCCGCACGACGAGCGACACGAGGACGACGAGGAAGAGCGCCAGGCCGATCAGCCCCGCGCGCTCCGCGACGGTGAGATAGACGCTCGACACGCCGGTCTGGAGATCAATGCGCGGTGCGTCCCCGAAGCCGACGCCGAAGACGGGATAATCGCGGATCAGTTGCAGCGCGTTGGCAAATTCGCGGTAGCGCAGCCGGGTCGCGGCGTCCTGCCCGCGCAGGCCGCCCGTCAGGCGCGCGAGATAGCCCGCCCCGACGCCGAACGCGGCGGCCGCGATGGCGAGCGCGACGAGCGGCGCGACCAGCCGCCGGTAGCGCAGCAGCGCGAGCATCGCGACGCCGACCGCCGCGCCGAGCCACGCCGCCCGCGACTGCGTCAGGAGCAACGCCAGCCCGGTCAAGGGAATGGTCGCGATGCTCAATTTGCGCGGGACGAGCGGGCGCGACGCCATCGCCTGCCCAACGGCGAGGACGAGGACGAGCATCATGAATCCGGCGAAGGCGTTCGGATCAACGCCGGTGCCCGTCGCGCGGCGGGCGAGCGCCGGGTTGTCCTCGATGTAGCGCACGACGCGACTCGTCGGATAGCCGACGACGCTGAGGCGCGTCAGGAGCCGCGTCGTCAGCGCGACCGGCAGCCGCTGGAGGATGATCGCGAGCGCCCCCGCGACCACCCCGCCCGCGACAATCGCCGTCGCGAAGCGCGCCACATCCCGCCGCTCCCGCAGCAGATTGACAACGAGGACGAGCATGCCGACGCCGAGCAGCAGTTTCAGGTAATCGTGTGCCGTCTGCGTCGTTGTGTTCCGTCCCGCGCCGACGAGAAAGGCGACGACCGTCGCCGTCACGAAGAAGCCGAGCGGCGGAAACGCGGGCGTCGTGACGATCAGTTCGTCGCGGTCGAAGCCGAGCCGGAGCGCCCAGACGGCAATCGTCAGCAGGATCGCGGCTTCGAGGAGCGTGAAGGTCAGCCCGACCTTCACGGGCAGCGTCGCATACGGCAGGAGCGCAATCACCGCGACCGCCGCGTACAGCCCGACCCGCGCATCGAGCAGGATCGCGACACCGCCGATCACGCCGACGAGGAGAGCGAGCGGCAGAACCACGCCGACCTTGATTGCCAGTGCGCCGCCCATAAGCCCCGCCACCACCGCCCCGCCAGCAAGCGTTGCGGGTGTGTGCAGCCACCGGCGCCAGTGTCCATCTGACGCTATTGGGATATGTGGCACCGAAAGCGCCCCGGCCATCCGCTACCCTTTCCGGCCCCACCCGGCGCGCATCCGCACCTGGAAGGGGCCGAAGTCGTAGAGATCGTACCGGTGGTCGTGCCCCGCCTCGTCGTCCTGGCCGACGAGTGCGTCCGCCGCATCGCCGTCGTGGATGCGGTCGAAGGCGTCCGCCATCGCGACGAGCAGGGCGGGCGAGATCGGCGTCTCGTCGTGCGACGGCAGGAGTGTCCGCACCTGCGGCGCGAGGCCCGCGAGGCGGCGGAGGGAGCGGCGGTATACGTCCGGGTTGGCGTCCGGCGAGTAGGCGTAGAGCGGCGCGGCGTAGGCGGTGTCGCCGGAGAGCAAGAGGCCGTTCGCGGCATCCCACAGGCAGAGACCGCCCGGCGAATGCCCCGGCGTGTGCAGCACCGTCAACTGCCGGTCGCCGAGATCGAGCACGTCCCCTTCGTTCAGCAGGTGCGTGACGGTCGCGGGCCGGATAAGGTACGCATCTGCGTCGAAGCCGGTCGGCAGCGGGCCGAGCAGGAATTTCTCCTGCAACCAGTACGCGCTCTTCGCGTGATCCATCCCCTTCGCGATCCGCCCCGCCTCCGCCGGGTGCGCGTAGACCGGCACGCCCGCCGCCGCGAATCGCCAGACATCGCCGACGTGGTCGAAGTGGCTGTGGCTACAGACCATCAGCAGCGTGTCGGGCCGCACGGCAACGAACCGCTCGACTTCGCGCCTCATGTCCGCGATGCCCAGCCCCGCGTCCCACAAGAGCGACCGCTCGGAGCCGGTCACGAGGTAGGAGCGCACCTCCTCGACGTGCCGATCCTCCGCGATGCAGATCACGCCGGGCGCGACACCCCACGTCGTGAACCATCCTTGCGAGAGCGGTGATGCGTCGGATGACTTGCCCATATATGCTGCCTCTCCTTCTTTCCGGGAGTCTAGCATGGAGATTAGTATGCTTCGAGGTCCTCCAGAAAGATTATCTCCCCGCGTTGCTCATGATGGAGCGGGACTGCAAAATGGTAGTGCGGCGTCCGCCGAGACACGCGCGCCTTCCCCACCGATGGCTGCCCAACTTGGCGGGCGATTTCCGCGAGCGCGATGGTGGCGATGAGACGAAAATGGTAGTCGAAGGTTGCGGCGGGTACACCCACGCGGATGAACGTCACTTCTTTCGCCAGGCGATCCCACGGCTCATTCTCAATATCTACGCCACCCTCATCCGGGAGGGCGATGAGATGCCGGGGACCGCCGACGAGATTTGCACGGTGCAGCGGCATGCCCTCCCTGCGCGCGGTGATGACGGAGACGCGCTCGAATGCGTACCGATCGCTCGGTGCGGCAGGAGTAAGCCGAATCGGGTTCCGTCCCCGACGAGCGGCGGCGCGCCCCTCGGATTGTGTCACGCGATTGGCGTCGGACCAGACGCCCGCGCGGTCTTCGACCAGCAGTTGCTGCCAGCCGAATGCGCCCGCCGACCGGATCGTGCTGCCCAATTCGAAATGATCCATGCCGCCGATGAGCAGGAGTGCCGGGCGGCGCTTGCGCGGGTGCGCGACGAGATGTGCCGGGCCGCTGCCGCGCGTCAGATACCAGAGCGCGACTGCCGAGGCCGCCGCGACATTGAGGCTCGTGAGGGTCCGCGAAACGAGCGGTATCTGAACCGCCCGATTTGCGATCTCCTGCATGTCATGGGCGATGCCACGCCGCTCATTACCGACGATCACCGCAGGTCGTTCGCCCGCTGGCAGACGAAATCCGTAGATAGTCTCGGCATGGTTAAGCGTATCGAACGCGATACGTGGGTCATAGCCATGCCGAACATCCCCGGTTGCCACAAATCGGAGCGTATCCGGCGGCAGATTGGCGGCGTCCCATGCGGATGCGAGTTTCGCTCGGTCGCGGAACCGGCATCCGCCACCAAACATCGCCGCCGCGTGCAGCATCGTCCGCGCGTTCCATGGATTCTCGATCCCATCGCCGATCAGGGTAATATGCGGGTCCGTCAATTTACCGCCCCGGCAGCGATGAAACGCGCGCGACATCGGCGGGCGAAAGCATCCGCGAATGCCTCATGATCCTTCGTGCGGGCGATACGCACCGACCGTTTGCCGGTATGGTGCTGGAAGACGTGGTGCCCGATTTCGTGCATGAGCACATCGAAGAGCGTGAAATCGCGCAGCGTCGCGCCCGGCCACGCGATGATCATCTGCGTACCGCCCGCGATAAGTTCGATGATTGCCCCGGCGCAACGCAACCGCGCTTCGGCGTCCGTCGGCAACCGGCCCGCGATGGTCCATGGGGGTATGGATTGCGCGGAGAGGATGATTTGGCCGGGCACGATCAGCCTACCGAACGACAGATCGCCTGTTGTCGGTGTCACGGCAGACGCGAGGGTGATAGCGCGGATGCCGTAGACGCACTCCGCGCCGAAGAAGCCGAGTGCGAGACAGATCTCCCGGCGCGACAGCGGGTGGAATGTGCCGGGCAGTGGCCGCTGCTCCCGGATGCGGGGCAGCGGCATTGACGGTTCGCCCGCGCTGGTGATCGTTTCCGGCTGCGAGACGATGCCGGATGATTTAAGCATCCGCGCGAGCGAATAGCATGCGCTTGGATCGCTCGCACCGCGCGGCGCGAAAGGCGCACGCACTCGGTCGGCGGCACGAATCGCCCGTGGCCGGGTGTGGACAGTTCTCGACACTATGCGCGGGAACCGAAACCGAATCGCAACCTGAAACTCCATCCGAAATGGCGTCCGCTGTCATGGACGCTATTCACTTTACCACGACACATCAAACGAACGAGCCGCACGCAAGTCGCGACGTGTGAGGAGAGAGCGGCAGGCTGAAGCCCGCCGCAACCGATACATGCACCTAATGCCCCTGTTACTTGCCGTTCGTGCCCAGCGCCCGCTCCTGCTTCAATAATGCCTGCACGGTGATCGGCAGACCGAAGAGATTGATGAAACCGCGGCTGTCCGCCTGATTGTAGACTTCGTCCTCCTCGAAGGTGGCGAAGTCCTCGCGGTAGAGCGAATACGGCGACTTGCGACCGGCGATGATGATGTTCCCTTTGTAGAGTTTCAGCCGCACGGTGCCGGTCATGTTCTTCTGGGTCACGTCGAAGAAGGCGCTCATCGCCTCGCGGAGCGGCGTGAACCACTGGCCGTTGTAGACGAGTTCCGCGAACCGCGCCGCCACCACGTCCTTGTAGTGCATCGTGTCGCGGTCGAGGACGATGCTCTCCAGTTCCTTCTGCGCCGTGACGAGGATCGTGCCGCCGGGCGTTTCGTAGACGCCGTGGGACTTCATGCCGACCAGCCGGTTCTCGACCAGATCTTCGCGGCCAATGCCGTTCTCGCCGCCGATTTCGTTCAGTTTGTAGATCAGATCCACCGGGTCCATCGCCGCGCCGTCGAGCGAGACCGGGATGCCCTGCTCGAAGCCGATCTCGATATAGGTCGGTGTGTCCGGCGCGTCCTCCGGGGATTTCGTGATCTCGAACATGTCCTCCGGCGGCTCGTTCCACGGGTCTTCCAGCACGCCGCCCTCGGACGAAAGATGCCAGAGGTTGCGGTCGTGGCTGTAAATCTTCTCCAAGGTCGCCGTCACGGGGATGCGCCGCTCCAGGCAGTAGTCAATCTCGTCCTTGCGGGATTTCAGTTCCCACTCCCGCCACGGCACGATGACGCGCAGGTTCGGGTCCATGTGCTTGAAGGTCAGTTCGAAGCGGACCTGATCGTTCCCCTTGCCGGTGCAGCCGTGCGCGACGGCGTCCGCGCCCTCGATTTTGGCGATCTCCGCCTGCCGCTTGGCGACCGGGTAGCGCGCGAATGAGGTGCCGAGCAGATACTTGCGCTCGTAGATTGCGCCGCTCTTCAGCGTCGGCCAGATGTAGTTGGTGACGAGTTCGTGCCTAAGGTCCTCGATGTAGCACTTCGAGGCGCCGGTGCGCTTCGCCTTCTCTTCGAGGCCGTCCAATTCCTCTTCCTGCCCGAGGTTGGCGCAGAAGGCGATCACCTCCGGGTTGCCGTAATTCTCCTTCAGCCACGGGATGATGCACGACGTGTCCAGCCCGCCGCTGTAGGCGAGCACGACCTTTTTCACCGGTTTCCGCTCCATTGTCCTGCTCCTTCGCGCGATACCGAATCCTCATCCCCGGCCCCGCTCCATCGCTCTTTGGCTTCGATACCGGAAGAATACGACGGCGATGGAGCGGGGAGGAGAAGGGTCTTTTCCTCCACATTAACACAAAACGGGCGCTTGCTCTCGTGCCACCTCCCCACGCCCCGCGAGACGTTCGGAGGGACGAGCAGCGCGCCCGTGGTACCACCCTCGTTGCCGGGTCCGGCCCGGCCACTCATTCGGCGTTTGTCGTGCGTGGGCGCCACCCACCTCCGCCTACTTGCATCGCTGCTTTCTTCGGCGGGCCGCTCCGGGGCGCGTTCCGCGCGGGCGTCGTCGCGGGGCTTCCACCCTCCCCCGTTCGCTCTCGACCACCGTGCGCGTACTCTTCCCCGTCATCGCGGGCGTCTTCATTTGTGCGACGGACGCTAGCACCCGCAGCCCCCGCTGTCAAGGCGACCCGCGAAACGAATGGGAATCTGAACCACCAAGACGCCAAGGACGCCAAGAAGGGGGGAAGGAGATCGGTTCCCGTTCTTTCTCTTCTTCTTTGTATCCCTTGGCGTCCTTGGCGTCTTGGCGGTTCATGTATCAGTCGCTCCAGAGCGAGCGGACGAATTGGGCGGTGCGCGGCAGGACTTCGTCCGGGCGGCCGGAGAGGTTGCATTCCAGCGAGCAGTAGCCATCGAATTCGATGTCGCGCAGCTCACGGAAGGCCGCCTGGAAATCGGTGATCCCCGTGCCCGGTTCGTGTCGCGTGTTGTCGGCGAGATGGACGTAGCCGAGGTATTGCCGCGCCGTGTGGAGCGCCGTCACCGGGTCGCGCTCCTCGATATTCATGTGGAAGAGATCGCCCAGGAGGCGCATCCGCTCGCTGCCGATCCGCTCGCACCACTCGACGCCCTGCTCCAAACGGTGGATGAGATGCGTCTCGTAGCGGTTGAGCGGTTCGAGGATGAGCGTCGAGCCGACGGAGGCCGCGAACTCGGTCAATTCGTGCAGCGCCTCGGCCAGCCGCTCCTCGTCCGCGACGGCGTCCCGCTTCTGCGCGTAGGGGAGCCGCGCCGAGTAACCGTAGATCGGCACGACGATCACGCCCGCCGACTCCACTTCCGCCGCATAGGTCAGGAGGCGCGCGATGTCCTCCAAACATTGCAGCCGCTCGTCCGCGTCCGCCGCGACGGGCCACCCGCGATAGCCGCCGACGATCCCGGCCACCCGCGCCGCGCCACTACGGACGCGCTGCGCGATCGCGCGATGCTCGGTGCGCAATGTGTCGCCGCGCACCTCGACGGCGTCGTAGCCCCAGTCCGCCGCCTGCTCGAACTTCATCTCGAGCGACGGCGCGGGCAAGAGATTTTCCTGTACCGCAAGTCGCAGTGGCATGGTTCGATCCTTTTACCTAACCTCTGGTGCTAGTGGTTGACATGGACATGGGACGCTTCGATGCCGCCGGTGTCGAAGCGACCGCACCAAGGAGCGTCCCATGTCTACCGAGGAGTTTACCATCGCCCTGTTCATCAAAGTGGACGACGCC
>JAICIL010000221.1 GCA_025924435.1 Chloroflexia bacterium
GTGCCAGTAGCTTCTAAACGCGCGCCCGAGATCGTCAATGAGCGGTAAGAGGCCGATCTGTATTATGTAGAGAGTATGCGGCTTGCCAGTGTCGGGTGGCAACGCCGGTATAATCGTATAATGTCTCGACGCATTCATTTCCCACAGAAGTGACCAGGAATAGTACTGTCCGGCCCGATCTTTTATCTCTCGTGGTTTGCCCTCATGCATTAGCGTGTGCCGCCACATCTCTACCACCACGCGATTTATGTCCGTTTGTTGCGCGTAGTAGGCATCGAGGAAGGCAACCATGCGTTCGGTCTGATCCGTCCATTCGTGATGGGCGACCGCTCCATTCGGATTGCGATGTTTCCTGCCGCCAGCCCAAAAAGCGGACATCGCGTCAACCCATGCAAAAGTGAGCATCATGAATGCGTGGCAAGTGTGGTGAAATCCGTAGGGCGGTTCTTTATAAGCAGTCGGATAGTGATGCGAAACCACATCCGAATGAATCCAGTGGATCTCGCCCGCAAACTCACTAAACTCTCGTTTATGCTGCTCGATGCGTTCTTCAATTTCCGTTGGAGCAAGCATGTTCGAGCCTCATGTAACGCACAATCTCCGTGTGTGGCATCGTCGAAAATTAGTCGCCGTGTCCCACAACGAAAACGCACCGTGCGCCAAGTCAGGTAATTATACCCTAGAGATCTGTTTTGAGGAAGGAAAATGGCTGGGGCGCAGGGATTCGAACCCCACCTACCTGATCCAGAGTCAGGCGTTCTACCGCTAAACTACGCCCCAACAGCGCGACAAAAGTATGCCATGTTGCGCGGTTTTCGTCAACTGTGGCGGTGCGAATGTCGCGACGGGAAACCTCCCGCGATTGTCCGATGGGGTTTGCCCATTGCTTCGTACGGGCGGTTCGTGAACCGCCCCGCGCCGGTGCATCGCATCGTTTGCTGGTGGCGATGCCTGTGCCGATCCGGGGAGGGCGGTCACGCCGAGGGACGACCGCCCGTACGAAATTCCCATGCCACAACATTTGCAGGGAGAGAGCATCAGTTCAGGATGACGGTGCCGTCTATGGCTTTCGCGTGCTGCATCTCGTCCAGCATTGGGGTGTCGGCGAGGGCGTCGTCCGCGCCGGTGATGAAAACCTGGCCGTCGTCGCCCGCCGCCGTCACCCGCTCGACGACGTAGGCACGATGCACCGGGTCGAGTTCGGAGAGGATGTCGTCGAGCAAGGCGATGGGCGGGTCGCCCGTCTCCTCGGTCATCACGGCGACCTCGCCGAGTTTGAGGGCGAGGACGGCGAGGCGTTGCTGGCCGCGCGAGCCGTACGCGGCGATCGGCATGCCGCCGTGCAGGATCGTGATGTCGTCGCGGTGCGGGCCGACGACGGAGACGGCGCGGCGATGCTCCTCCGCGCGCCGCGCCTGCAAGGCCTGGGCGAAATCCCGCGCCGCGACGGACTCGGCCTCTTCGAGCGATGCCGCCGTCCGCCCGATGGGAATGCTCGGCGCGTAGGCGACGGTCAGCGGCCGGTCGCCCTCCGTCAGCGCGAGGAAGGCGGCCTCGGCGTGCGCGGAGAGGCGGCCCACCGTCATCTGGCGGCGCGCGAAGACGTACGCGCCGCTCGCGATCAGCGCCTCATCCCAATAGGTCAACTCGGCGTGGACTTCGGGATCATTCGGGCGGCGGTTCTCGGCGGCGAATCGCTTGAGGAGGGCGTTGCGCTGCGCCAGCGTCGCCGCGTACCTGGCGAGCGCGCGGATGTAGCGGCGGTCCACCTGCGAGAGCATCACATCGAGGTAGCGCCGCCGCACGCTCGGCGAGCCGGAGATCAGTTCGAGATCGGACGGCGCGAAGACGACGGCGCGCAGGTTGCCGACCGCGTCCACCGCGCGGCGGGCGATGCCGTTCACCTTCACCTGCTTGCGCGTCATCGCCGTCGCCTCGGCGGTGGCCCGCTCGACTTGCAGCGCAATGTCCAGCGCAATCGCGCCGTCCGCGCCCAGCACATCGCCGTGGACGCGGGTGTACGGCGCGGAGGCGAGATCGCTGCCGCTCTCCCAGCGGATCATCTCCCGGTCCAGCCCGGCGCGCGGCGAGCGGGTCGTGGAAAGGAAGGCGATTGCCTCAAGGATCGTGGATTTGCCACTGCCGTTCGCGCCCGTGATGACGAGACCTCGCGCCGGAATATCCAGCGCGAGGTGGCGATAGCAGCGGAACTCTTCGAGCAGCAGCGCGGTGAGGTGCATCAGCGACTCAGGACTGAGGACTGAGGACTGAGGACTGAGGAATAATTGCTCTCTCAGTCATGGGAATCTTTTGCATCCGATACCGCCTCGCAATAACCCGCGCTCAGTCCTTAGCCCTCATTACTGGGCGAGGTGCATCGGCATGATGACGTAGACGGCGTCGTTCGTGCCGACGGGCCGCAGCACGCCCGCGTTGTTCGGCCCCTGCATCTCCAGCGCCATCTGCTGCGATTTCGTCGCGTTCATGACATCGGAGAGGTAGCGCACATTGAAGGCGATCACGCCCGCCGGGCCTTCGACGCTCGCGTCCACGTCGCTCAGATTGTCGCCCACCTCGGCGGCGTTGGCGCTCACCTGCAGCGTCCCGGTGCTGTACTCCTCCTCGCCCTTCAGCACGGAAATCTTCACGACGTCGTTGTTCTCGCGCGCGAAGATGTTCGCGCGGCGGATCGCGCCGAGGAACCCCTCGCGGCTGGCGACGGCGCGTGTGTTGTACGATTTCGGCACGAGTTGGCGCACCTCCGGGAAGGTCCCGTCAATCAGGCGCGAGACGAACTCGACGCTGCCGGAGCGGCACATCAGTTGGTTGCGGTTCGTCGTGACGGTCATCTCGACCGGCTCCTCGCTGTCGCCGAGGACGCGCGCGAGTTCGGTCATCGCCCGTGCGGGCACGATCACCGAAACCGGCTCGCCGACAGGGGCGGCGAGTTCGCCGTCGCGCACGCCGAGGCGGAAGCCGTCGGTCGCGGCGAGGGAGATCGTCTGCCCTTCCGCCTTGAGATGGATGCCGGCGAGCACCGGGCGGCTGTCGTCCGTCGCCGCCGCGAAGGAGATCTGCGCGATCATGTCCTTAAGGGTTGTCCCGTCAATCGTGATCGTCGGGCCGTTGCCGTCACCGATCGAGGGGATCGCCGGGAAATCCTCCGCGTCAATGCCCCGGATTGTCGAGCGGTTGCGGCCGCAGTTGAGCGTCAGCGCGAGGCGACTGTCCACCGAGAGCGAGACCGTTTCCGGCGGGAGCGTGTTGATCCACTCGGTCAGCGACTTCGCCGGGATCGTCACCGCGCCGTCCTGCGCGACGGTGCACGAAATCCACGCCGTGATCGCCAGTTCCAGATTCGTCGCGGCGAGTTTCAGTTTGCCGTCTTCCGTCGCCAGCAGGATGTTGTTCAGGACCGGCAGCGTCGTCTTCGACGCGACGGCGCGCATCACCTGACCGAGCGCGCGATGCAGGTTCTCCTGCGAGACCGAAATCTTCATGCCTCCGCTGGCGGGAATGTTGCTCTCCACCGTCGCCACCGCGACCTCCGTTGCCTCGAACAAGTCCACCATCTTCACTGTCCCCCACGTTGCGCGAATATCCCCGTCCGTATAGTACGTACACTGTACACGACATCGGGCGAGCGCGCAAGGGGGGCGCCCCGAAATGATACAATCCGCCGGGCGAGCGGTCAAAGCGAGGGGCGATGTATGGCGATGGGGACGAAGCAGCACAGCGCGCGCGGCATACCGAGCGTCAGCGCAATCCTCAACGATCCCGCCGTGCGCGCCGCCGCAGGCGGCATCGCGGAAACGTATCGCGTGGATGTGATCCGCACCGTCGTGGAGGCGGAGCGCGCCGCCATGCGTTCCGATGGCGCCGCGCCGGATCGCGCGCGGATCATCGCGCGGGTGTGCGACGCGCTCGCGCGATTGTCGCAACCCCGCTTGATTCCCGTTATCAACGCGACGGGAGTGATCCTGCACACCAACCTCGGTCGCGCGCCCGTCAGCCGCGCCGCCGCCGCCGCGATGCAAGCGGTCGCAGCATCGTACGTGCCGCTCGAAATGGAGCGGGAGAGCGCGGCGCGCGGCGGACGCATGGCGGAACTGACGGCACTCTTTCGCGCCCTGACCGGCTGCGAGGCGGCGCTCGTCGTCAACAACAACGCGGCGGCGACGATGCTCATCCTCGCCGCCGTCCTCACCCCGGAGCGCGCCGAGGTGCTGGTCTCCCGCGCCGAAGCGGTGGAAATCGGCGGCTCGTTCCGCATCCCCGATATTCTCCGGCAGAGCGGCGCGACGCTCGTGGATGTCGGCACCACCAATCGCACCTATTTCGGCGACTACGAGCGGGCGATCACGCCGCGCACGGCGGCGATTTTGAAGGTGCATACGAGCAATTTCCGCGTGCAGGGCTTCGTGCATGCGACGGCGGCGGGCGAACTCGCGCCGCTCGCGGAGGCGCACGGCATCCCCGTCATTGACGACCTCGGCAGCGGCGCGCTCGTTGATACGGCCACATTTGGCCTCGCCGCCGAGCCGACCTTGCCGGCGAGCGTCGCTTCCGGCGCGCATCTCGTCTGCGCGAGCGGCGATAAGTTGCTCGGCGGGCCGCAGGCGGGGATCATCCTCGGTCGGCATGCATGGGTCGCGAAGTGCGCGGCGCATCCCTTCGCGCGCGCCGTCCGCGCCGACAAGACGACGCTCGCCGGGCTGGGCGAGACGCTGCGCCACTATCTGCGCGGCGAGCAATTCGACCAAATTCCGGTCTGGCGGATGATCGCGACGGACGCGGATACCCTCAACGCCCGGTGCGAGGGGATGCGCACGCGCCTGCGCGATGCGGGCGTGCCCGTTGATGCGCGGTCATCGGTCGCCACGATCGGCGGCGGCTCCGTGCCGGGCGCGGAACTGCCGTCGCGCGCGCTCACACTCGATGCGGATGCCGCCCGATCGCGCGGCCTGTCGCTCGACGCGTTCGCGCGGGCCTTGCGGCTCGGCACGCCGCCGGTCATCCCACGCGTCGAACACGACGCGCTCTGGCTCGATCTCCGCACCGTCTTTCCCGAGGACGATAACGCGCTCGTGCAGGCGCTTGCCGCCGTCTGGAGCACGACGGTCAGGCGCGGGGAGAGCGGAGATCCCTGAAGACGCTGCTCCGGGGCGGATAGAGCTTCAGCAGTTCGGTGAGGCGCGTCATCTCGGCGGCGTAGTAGCGCACCATCTCGGCATCGCCTTCCGTGTGGGCATCTTCGAGGAGCGCGCGCGACTCCTCGATCCGCCCCCTGGCGTAGTCGTGCAGCAAATTGCGCAGCAGCGCCTCGGCTTCCGCGACGATCTGGCCCGCGTACCACGTCTCCTGTTTTTCCGTGTACGAAAGCAATTGTTCGAGATTTTCCGCCAGCACCTCGGGAAGATTTTCGCGCACCGCATCGGTGTCCAGATAGGCGGTCTCGTCGTTCGCGAGCATCGTGAGGGTATCCCAGATCGCCCGGTGGAAGGCGTCCGTGAAAACGTCTGCCGCTTCGTCGGGCGCGGTTACGAGCAGATCGGGCATCGCCGCCGGGCGGCGGACGAGCAGGGAGAGCAGGTATTCCTCGCGCGTCGGCCCCGCGCGTCGCGCCGTCGCCGCGTCGGTCACCCGCGCGGCCGGGCGGGCCGCCTGCCGGAGCGCGCTGGCGATGAACATCTCGCTCACGCCGAGCGCGCGGGCGAGGATGCTCACATACACGTCCCGCTCGACACGGTCGGTCAGTTCCGGGATGAGCGGCGCGATCTGGTTGATGATCGCGGTCTTACCGTGACCGGTGCGGGTGTCGCCCGCCGCGATCGCCGCCCGGATGACGTAATCCAGCACCGGCTCGGCCGCCGCGATCAGGGGCGGCCACGCGCTCGGGTCGGCGCGGATGAACTCGTCCGGATCCTTGCCGGAGGGCACGGTGAGGACGTTGATCTGCACCGAGAGCCGCCGCTGCGTGCGCACGAGGCCGCGCGCGTCCACGACATATTCCGCGTCGTCGCCGACAGCGTTGCGCAGCGTGTCCACCGCGCGGAGCATCGCCGTCTGGCCCGCCGCGTCCGCGTCGAGGGCGAGGACGATGCGCGGCGCGAGGCGCTTCACCAGCCCGACCTGCTGCTCGGTCAGCGCGGTGCCCATCGTCGCGACGACATTGCGGTAGCCGAACTGGTGCGCCGTCAGTGCATCAACATATCCCTCGACGATCACCACCTCCTGCGCCTTGCGGATCGGGTCGGTGGCCCGATCAATTCCGTAGAGGAGGTGGCTCTTGTCGAAGAGTGGCGACTGCGGCGTGTTGAGGTATTTCGGCTGCTGCTCGTCGGAGAGCGCCCGCCCGCCGAAGCCGACGACGCGCCCCTGCCGGTCGCGGATCGGGAAGAGGAAGCGCCCGCGAAAGCGGTCGTACGGGCCGTTGCCGCCCTCGCGCTTGGAGAGCAGGCCGATTTCCAGCGCGTCATCGAGATCATGCCCGCGCCCCCGCAGGTGGCGGGTGAGCACTTCCCATTCGTCGGGCGCGTAGCCGAGTTGGAATTCCTCGGCGATCGCCGGGGAGATGCCGCGTTTTTCGAGGTACGCGCGGCCCGGTCGCCCCTGCGGGAGCACGTTGAGCACATTCTGATAGAAGAGCGCGGCGGCTTCGTTCAGGGCGAGCAGGCGTTCGCGCCGTTCCTCTTGTTCGGTGCTCGTTTTCTTTTCGGGCGCGCGGGTGAGCGCGACACCGGCCCGTTCGGCGAGCAGCGTCAGCGCCTCCTTGAAATCGAGGTTCTCGACCTTCTGGATGAAGCCGAAGATGTCGCCGCCCTCGTTGCTGCCGAAGTCCCGCCAGGTCTGCGTCTCCGGCCAGACGATGAAGGAGGGCGTCCGCTCGGTGCGGAAGGGGGAGAGGCCCTTGTACGTCTTGCCCGTCTTCTTCAGTGGCGTGTACTGGCCGATGACCTCGACGACGTCGAGTCGCTCGCGGATTTGCCGGATCGCATCATTATCAGCCACGTCACTCCTAATGACCTTGGAATACAAACGGTTAAGTAGCACTCCGCGCGGGTAAGGCGGTCTACATGAGACGTTTGTAAGTGCCGAGATCGTCAACGAATTCGATACGCTCTTCATCGCGCAAATATTGCAGCGTTTGACGCAACTTCGCCGCGACAAATCTGTTGCTAGGATAGAGCCGAGCGAAGTGGTTTTCGTATGCCATGATATCTGTAAGGGTAAAGCGTTCACCTATGGACCAGCGACCACAGACGATATTCCAGAGTTCATCCATCCAGGTTCCGCTCATGTTTTGCCACCCTTGACATCATTCTACGACTTGAACATACAGATTGGAACTACGGCGCTCCCGCTCGTCGCTATTTGTCGCCTTCCCCCGCCGCGATGACGGCCTGCGCGGCGGCGAGGCGGGCGATCGGCACGCGGAAGGGCGAGCAGGAGACGTAATCCAGCCCGATCCGCTCGCAGAA
>JAICIL010000222.1 GCA_025924435.1 Chloroflexia bacterium
CGCTCCGCCGTCTCGATCAGGCGGTTGCAATCCGCCTCCCGCGACAGATCGGTCGCCACGGTGACGACCTTCACGCCCGTCTGCTGCCGGATCTCGTCCGCCGTCTGGTTCAGCGTCTCCTCGCCCCGCGCGCAGATGACGAGGTGCGCGCCCTCCGCCGCCAGCCCCATCGCGGAGGACTTTCCCAGCCCCTTGCTCGCCGCGCACACAACGGCGATTTTGTCCTTCAGGCCCATATCCATGTGTCGCTCCCTTCGGTCGCTACTGAGTGGGCAGTGGGCGGTGGGCAGTGGGCAGTCGAACGGGGAGGCGCTTCGCGCGACTTTCTGCCCACTGCTCACCGCTCACTGCTGCTCGCTAAAGCCGTACTGCCGCACCTTGTCTATCCGGTGCTGTGCGACGATGCGCCGCAGGGTACCGGTTTTCGAGCGCATGACGAGCGACTCGGTCGTCGCGTAGCCGTGGCTGTAGTGGACGCCGCGCACGAGTTCGCCGTCCGTGATCCCCGTGCAGGCGAAGAAGGTGTTGTCGCCCTTCGCCAGATCATCCAGATGGAGGACCGAATCGAGGTCCAGGCCCTTCGCCTTCGCCTTCGCGGCGTCGTCGGTGTCGGGCCGGGGCCAGGGCTTCGCCTGCAAGGTCCCGCCCAGGCACTTCATCGCGCAGGCCGCGATCACGCACTCCGGCGCGCCGCCCGTGCCGAGGTAGATATCCACGCCCGTCTCCGGCAGGCAGGCCATGATGCAGCCCGCGACATCGCCGTCCGAGATGAACTTGATCCGCCCGCCCGCCGCGCGAATCTCCCTGACCAGATCGGCGTGGCGCGGGCGGTCGAGGACGCAGACCGTCAGTTCCGAGACCTTCATCCCCTTCGCCTTCGCCACATTGGCGAGGTTCGTCGCGACGGGCGCGCCGATGTCCACAACGCTTGCGGCGTCGCGGCCCGTGGCGAGTTTGTTCATGTAGAAGAGGCCGTGCGAGTCGTAGAGCGTCCCCTCCTCGGACATGCCGATGACGGCGACGGCGTTCGGCATCCCCTTGCTCGTCAGCGTCGTGCCGTCAATCGGGTCCACGGCGATCTCGACTTTCGGCGTGCCGGGGGCCTGCGTGCCGACGCGCTCCCCGATGAAGAGCATCGGCGCTTCGTCCTTCTCGCCCTCGCCGATCACGACGACACCGTCCATCGCCACGGAATCAATCGCCGCCCGCATCGCGTCCACCGCCGCGCCGTCGGCGGCGATCTTGTCCCCCTTGCCGACCCAGCGCGAGGCGGCGAGCGCCGCCGCCTCCGTCACGCGGACCAGTTCCATCGCGAGGTTCCGGTCCACGTTCATGTGTTGCTGCGCCATCCGCTCCCTCCTGACCGCACCACGAAACAACGCGCCCACGGGACGACTGAGGGCGGAAGTGTAGCACGACGAGGAGAAGCGAAAAGAAAATACAGCACAGAGACCACGGAGGACACGGAGGACATGGAGAAGAAAAGAGGTACCGGTTTCAGTCGTATTTTCCTCCGTGCCCTCTGTGATCTCTGTGTCCTCTGCGCTTTGGTTTGTCCTCGCTTCGGCGGTTACTTCTGCCGGGTGACCTGGGCGCGGAGTTTGGCGATCTGCGCGCCGGATTCCTGACGGGCCTCGCGGTATGCGGCGACGGACGGTGCGCCGGTGCGGACCGCCTGGATGACGATCTCCTCGGCGGCGATGAAGGCATCGCCGATCTCCGCAAGTTCCGCCGCGATCTCCACGGGGATCGTCGTCACGCCGTTGCGATCGGCGTGCAGGAGGTCGTTCGGCTCGATCACGACGCCGCCGACGTGGACGGGGACGTGGACATCCGGCGTGTGGCAGTAGCCGTGGGAGCAGATCGTGCCGTTCGTCCAGACGGGGAAGCCGATCGCCTCCACCTGATCGAGGTCGCGCCCCGCGCCGCTCGTGATCAGCCCGACCGCGCCGAACCCCTTGTAGACGCTGCACATCACCTCACCGAAGGTCGCGGCGATGGCGGGGTTATCGAGGTCCTGGAAGACGACAATCGGCGGGCCGGCCAGTTCGCCGAACTTCTCGACCTGCCGATCCATCGCCATGTACGAGTTCTGCCCGCGCGGCGCGGCGGCGGAACGGAAGGTCGCCGTTGCCGCGTAGCCGACGACCGCCCCCATCTGGGGCGAGCATGCCTGAATGCGCCCGTCCATATAGCCCGTGTTGCGCGGGCGTACATCGAAGAGTTCGATCAGGTTGCAGATCGTCGGTGTGTCGAACGCGCGCAATTTATCCAGCACCGCCGGTGACAATGTCGCCATGCCATTCCTCCCCGCTGTAGCGAAACCGATTGAACCGCTCGTTGCTCCTCCCTTTATATCTCTTTGCGCCTTTCGTGTCCCCCCGCCTCTTTGCGGCGCGCGGCGGTAGGGCGCGCGCATAGAACTTGCACAGTTCGCTGATGCGCAATCCGGCGGTACGGGCGCTGGCACTGTTTCGATGGTGTCGGCGAAGCGTTTTCGGGCGGCGCGACGATGATCCTGTCAGACCCGTCACATTTCCCTGTGCTACGTCGTTCTACTTAGCGAGAAGTATGATTTTCGATCCATATATAAACCGCAAGGGGCCCCACATGCAGATCGTGGACATCATCAAGACGGATCGTTCGGTTTGGCGTCGTTGGTCGCTCGTTGTCGGTCTCATGCGGCGGGAGAATGTCGCGCCCGTGGCATGACGGCGGTACGGCAATGGTCACATGGTTCCGTTGCCCGGACAGGATGGCAGAGGATGAGTAGCGAGACACCGAAAACCCACATCTTAATTGTCGAGGATGATTCGTTCATGAGCAAGATGCTCGTCTTTCTCCTGGACGACAGCGGCTATCAGACGACGACGCTCGCCGACCCGCGCCGGGTGGGCGGATTTCTCACGGAGAACGCCGTTGATTTGGTTCTCCTCGATGTCATGCTGCCGTATATGGACGGCTTCACACTCTGCACCGCGCTCCGCCGCGAGCACCCGGACATCCCGGTCATCTTCCTCTCGGCGCGCGGCATGGTCGGCGATAAGGTGGATGGTTTCGGCCACGGCGCGGACGACTACATCGCCAAGCCGTTCGAGCCGACCGAACTGCTGGCGCGGATCCAGGCGGTGCTGCGCCGCTACCGCCGCGCCGAGCGCAACCTCTTCGGGACGGTCGTCAAGGTGGGCGACACCGCGCTCGACCTGGGCGAGTTGCAGTTCAGCGCGCCCCAGCGTCGCCCCGCCCTGCTGACGCCGACCGAGATGAAGATCCTCGAATGCCTGATGCGCAACGCGAACGCGGTGATCTCCCGCGAGACGCTGATCGAGCGGACCTGGGGCTACGACTACGAGGGTGGCAGCAACCGCGTGGATGTCTACATCCGCCGCCTGCGCAAGAAGATCGAGGACACTCCCGACGATCCGATGTTCATCCACACCGTGCGGGGGCTTGGCTATGTCTATCGAGACGGTCGCCGCGCCGCGTAGCGCGCCGGTGGAGCGGTATGCGGCGGCGCATCCGGTGGAGCGGCGGGGGATGGGCGAGGCGGAGATTGACGCCCTGCGCCCCTTGCTCATGCAGTTCGTCCAGCACATCGCGCGCTCATTCGCGGAGTGCCGCTGCTCGGTGCAACTCTTCGAGACGGCGGACAGCCTCCGGACGGTCGTCGTCTCGGACATGCCGCTCGGCATGGTCGGGCAGGCCGCCTTCCCCCTCGGCGTCGGCATCGCGGGGACGGTCGGGCAGACGGGCGCGCCGCTCCTCATCCACGATGTGACGAAGGAGCCGCGCTTCCTCTCGCTGCGGCGCGAATCATCCGGCACAATCATGTGCGCCCCGATGACGGATGGCACGAACTTCTACGGCACGTTGACCGCGTGGGCGCCGAAAGTCGGCGTCTTCCATCGCGGCACGCTGGCGACCCTCCGGGCCTCCGCCCAGGGCGCGGCGCTCGCCATCGCGCAGGCCCGGCGCGCGATGGAGCGGGAGGCGACGGCGCACCGCGCGACGATGCTTCTCGCCCTGACGCGGGCGATCACGGCGTGCGAGGACCCCCGCCAGGCGCTCGACATCGCCATGCCCTTCGTCTGCGATGTCGTGCCCTACACGGTTGGCGTGCTCATCACCGAGGGGGAGGATCAAGCCCCGGAGGCGGCCGTCTTCGCGCGGACGTTGCAGACGGTCGAGCAGGGGGAGCGGCTCAGGCAGTGGGCGCTCGATGCCTACATCCGCCAATCGTCTCGCGGCGCGCTTGGCCCGCAATTCCTCCCGATCACGGACATCATCGCCGGGCAGATGGTTTTCGCCGTGCCGCTCCGCGCCGCCGGCGCGCTCGTCGGCCTCGCCTGCTACTTCCACACGGAGCCGTTCGATCCCGAGACGCAGCAGATCCTCACGGATTGCAGTTCCGTCATCGGCACCGCCGTCTACAACGCGGCGCGCGTGATCCACGACGCGGCGGCGGTGCGGCGCGTGGAGCGGACGCGCGCCGAGTTCATGGCCGTCGTCTCGCACGAACTGCGCAACCCGCTCGCCTCACTCTACGGCTTCCTGAACATCCTCACGCAGGAGCGCACCGGCCCGCTGACCGCGACGCAGCGCGATTTCCTCGAATCGGCCTCGCTCAGCGTGCGGCAACTCTGGCGGCTCGTGGACGACATCAACGACCTCGTCCAGTCCGACCTTGGTCGCCTCGCGCTGCGGCGCGAATCGGTGGAGATGGGGGAGGTCATCCGCGCCGCCATCGCGAACGCCGCCCCGCTCTTCGCCAATGCGCGCCTCCGGGTGGAGACGGAGATCGCCGCGCCGCTTCCTCGGACGGTGGCGGACCCGGCGCGGCTGCATCAGATTCTCAACAATTTGCTCTCCAACGCGCTGAAGTTCTCCGAGCCGGGCACGGCGATTCGCGTCGCCGCCGCTGTGATAGACGGCGCGATCCGCGTCAGCGTGCGCGACACCGGCCCCGGCATCGCCCCGGAGGACGCCGAGCGCATCTTCGAGCGGTTCGTGAAGGGCACGAACATCCCCCAGCAGGACGCCTCCGGCCTCGGCCTCGGCCTCGCCGTCGTCCGGCAACTTGTCGCCGCGCACGGTGGCCGGGTCTGGGTGGAGAGCGGGCAGCAGATCGCGGGAAGTACGTTCATCTTCACAATCCCGGTCACTCAGTAGCCAGCAGCCAGTAGTCGGCAGTCAGAAAGGGAACCCGGAAGCGAGAAGCGAATATTCCCGCCGCTCGCTCATGCACTCCTCACGAGTGCATCTCCCGCTTCTGACTACCGACTACCGACTACTCCCCTCGTTGAATGAATCGTCAGGTCGCACCTCGCCCATGCAATGCTTCCGCACATCTTCCGTTGGTATCGTGCTCCCCGTACTGAGGGAGCGCGGCGCTCTGGGCGCCACACTCGCATACCGCGTAAGAAATGGAGCGACCTTCGTGAGCATGGCGTATGCGCTGGACGAGACCTGGGTGATGATCCTTGGGGAGGCGCGCGCGATCAATACTGGCTTCCCCTCCGCGATGGCGGCGGAAGGCTGGCAGTATGGCGAGATGCCCGACCTGGACGCGCTCCGCGCGTTTCCGTTGCCGCCTCGCACGGTGATCGCCGTACCGATTGCGGCGGGCCGCTTCACGGCGGCCGCCTACGAAACGATTCGCCGATTGACGAGTTCGCTCGCCCCGCCCGTCGTCGTCTTCAGCCCGGAATGCGCGCCCGCCGTGATCCGGATGACGCTCCAGGCGGGCGCGGACGATTTCCTGCCGCTGCCGATGACGATCGAGGAGATGATCGCGCGGCTGGCGGCGGTGATCCGCGTGCGCTTCGGCGTGCAGGACGACCGCTGCCGCGGCGATTACCGGCTCGACGAGGCGGCGCATCTCGTCTCGATCGCCGGCGGCGCGCCGGTTCGGCTCTCGGTGAGCGAATACCGGCTCTTCCGCATGCTCTTCGCCGCCCGCAACCGCCCCGTCGCGCGCGAGCGGCTGGCGGCAATCCCCCTCTTGCACGCCGATCCGGACGGTCAGAACGCGCTGGATGCGACGGTGAGCAGGCTGCGGCGCAAAATCGGCGCGGAGCGGATCGTCACCGTCCGGGGCATCGGCTACCAACTCGTGGACAATCGCCGGACGCCGTCGAATATTTCCTACCTGCACGAGTCGCGGGGCATGCGTAGCGAGTAGCGAGGATACGAGATTTTCGCGACTCTTTACTCGCGACGCGCTACTTCGTGAAGACGGGTTCGGCGAGCCGGGAGAGCAGCGTGGCGGAAGAGTTCTCGATGTCCGCGTGCAGCGAATTGCCGTGCGCGTCCATCGTGACGATGGCGGGGAAGTCGTGGACGCGCAGGTGCCACATCGCCTCGGGGATGCCGAACTCCAGCAAATTAACGTCCAATACCTCGTCAATGCAGCGGGCGTAGTACTGCGCCGCGCCGCCGATGGCGTTCAGATAGACCGCGCCGTGTTCCCGAAGCGCGGCCAATGTCTTCGGCCCCATGCCGCCTTTGCCGATCACCGCGCGCACGCCGTATCGCCCGATAATGTCGCCCTGGTACGGCTCCTCGCGGATGCTCGTCGTCGGCCCCGCCGCCGTGATGACGTAGGACTGAGGACTGAGGACTGAGGACTGAGGGTCGGCCTGCTGCGAACGCATCACGACAGGCCCGCAATGGTAGAGGACGGAGCCGTGCAGGTCCACCGGCGGCTCGTGCTTCATCAGGTAGGCGTGCACCGCGTCGCGCCCCGTGTACATCTCGCCCGAAATGACCACCAGATCGCCGACCTTCAAATCCCGCACCTGCTCCTCGGTGATCGGCGCGCGCAGCACCTTCTCCTTGCCGGTGAGCGCGAAGCCGCCGGGGGAGTTCGGAGTTCGGGGTTCGCGGTTCGAAGAAGGAGGCTCGTCGTTCTCCGAACTCCGATCATCGAACCCCGAACCCTCTTTGTACAGCCACCGTTTGATGCCGCCCGATTCCGCATCCAGCACGACGCCGAGGCGGCGGAAGGCCCAGCAACTGTAGGCGACGGAGACGAAGAAACTGGCGGGCAATCGGTTCAATACACCGATCTTGCAGCCGATCAGCGTCACGCCGCCGCCGAAGCCCATCGTGCCGATGCCGAGCGTGTTCGACATCTGCATGATGTACTCCTCCAGTTTTCGCAGGTCCGGGTGCGGGTTCGTGTCGTCGAGCGAGCGGAACAACTGCTCCTTGGCGTGCAGGTAGCCGGAGGAGCGGTCGCCGCCGATGCAGACGCCGATCGCGCCCGTGCTGCACCCCTGCCCCTGCGCCTGCCAGACCGCGTGCAGGAGGCACTTGCGCACGCCGTCCAGATCGCGCCCCGCCCGGCCGAGATGCGGAATCTCCATCGGCAGCGAGTACTGGATGTTCTTGTTCTCGCAGCCGCCGCCCTTGAGCAGCAGTTTGACCTCGATCTCCTCCCG
>JAICIL010000223.1 GCA_025924435.1 Chloroflexia bacterium
ATCCGGCACACTGGCGGTCGGCACCGGCGGGCAGATGCCGATCGCCGCGACCGCCGCCCCGGCGGCCACGACCGCGCCGGGCGGCGCGGCGGCGAATGCGACGCGGCCCGCCGGTTCGACCGCCGCTGGCGCGACCTCGCCCGCCGCCGGTACCCCGGTGACCAATCCGATCGCGCAGGTGCCGCTCAGCCCGCCGAATACGGCGGTCAAGGGCAATGTTCGCTACTGGCAGACGACCTACGATACGCCGTCGCTGCCGAGCGCCCAGTATCACGACCAGTGGGTGAGTTCGCTCAAGACGACGCTGCCGAATGTCGCCTTCAAGGAGGAGCAGCAGGGCTACAACGACATGCTGGACAAGTTGCGCGTCGCCCTGCGCGCCGGGCAGGCGCCGGATACCGCCGTGCTGCCGATCCTCTGGGCGCCGGAGTTTTCCGCGCAGGGCGCGCTGGCGGAGATCAATCTCCAGGAACTCGGCTACTCGCCGGACAAGTTCTGGCCGGGCGCGCTCAAGTCCGTCACCTGGAACGGCAAACTCTACGGCGTGCCGACGAACAACGAGACGCACGGCTTCATCTGGAACAAGGCGATCTTCGAGAAGGCCGGGCTGGACCCCGAGAAGCCGCCCGTGACGTGGGAAGACGTCAAGAACTTCTCCAAGCAGATCAAGGACAAGACGGGCAAGCCGGGGTACGGCCTCGTCGCCAAATTGAACGCGGGCGACATCCCCTTCCGCTTCATGCCGCTCTGCTGGGCGTACGGCGGCGCGGCGCTCGATGAGACGGCGGACAGCCCGAAGAATGACAAGTCCAACTTCGATAATGATGGGACAATTGCCGCCTTGCAGTGGGTCTACGACGTCTTCGTGCGCGACCAGTCCGCCCCGGCGTCCGCCTTCACGAACACCGGCGTCGAGAACCAGAACCTCCTACTCTCCGGCGACATCGCGATGATGTCCGGCCACCCGACGACCTACGCGCTGGCGAAGAAGCAGGCGCCGGACGTGGCGGCGAAACTCGGCTACACGCTGATGCCGATGGGGCCGGCGCGCCGCGCCGTCGTCTTCGGCGGCTCGAACATCGTCATCTTCAAGGGTGCGAAGGACCTCGACGCCGCGAAGGCGGTCGTCAAGGATCGCACCTCGCCGCAATGGTCGCTCTACCACCAATGGGAGACGTCCAATCCCGGCAACCGCGACGCCTTCGTCCTCCCCGATCAGCAGAAACGCCTCGCCGAGAACACCTTCCTCAATGTGACGACGGAGAACCTGCAATACGGCATCTCGTTCCCGGCGGTGCCGGAGGCGAACGACATCATGAACCTGATCGTCCCGCAGATGATGCAGGACGTGATGCTCAAGGTGAAGACGCCCGAACAGTCCGCGAAGGACTCCGCGAAGAAGGTCAACGACATGATCGCCAAGCGGAAGTAGACGGAGAAACGAGGAACGAGTCGCGAGTAACGAGTAGCCGGAGATAGCGCCCCCTCGATACTCGTTACTCGCGACTCGCTATTGAGGGGGAATGATGGCGGAAGAGAAAATGCGGATCGGGCTGTGCGATTCGGGCGAATTGAGCGACGAGAACCTGACCTTCGCGCGCCAACTCGGCCTCACCAGCGTCCGTTCGGGGACGCCGTGGGAGTGGCTGCCGGGCGAGCGGCAGTGGGAGTACGAGGATCTGCTGCGACTGCGGCAGCGGGTCGAGTCGTTCGGCCTGAAATACGAGGCGATCGAGAACGTCCCGCAGCACTTCTTCGATAAGGTGATGCTCGGCCTGCCGGGGCGGGACGAGCAACTTGAGCACTACTGCGCCACGATCCGCAACATGGGCCGCGCCGGTATCCCGATCCTCGGCTACCATTTCATGCCGAATGCCGTCTGGCGCACCTCGCGGACGACGCCGGGGCGGGGCGGGGCGCACGTCACTTCCTTCGACATGGCGCTCGTCGGGCGGACCGCCGCGCGGGAGCAGCGCGCCTTCGTGCAGAATGCCAGCCCGGCGATAGATGAGATGTGGGCGGCGGTGGACGAACTGACCGTCTCGGCGGAGCAGATGTGGGAGAACTATGCGTACTTCCTCAAGGCCGTCCTGCCCGTCGCCGAGGCGGCGGGCGTGAGGCTTGCCCTTCACCCCGACGACCCGCCCGTCCCAACACTGGCCGGGATCGCGCGCATCTTCATCTCCGTCGAGAATTTCAAGCGGGCGTACGAACTGAGTAATGGCAGCCCGTCCTGGGCGCTCGACCTCTGCCTCGGCTGCTGCTCCGAGATGCCCGGCGGCGCCGCCAACGTCCGCGCCATGATCGAATATTTCGGCCCCAAAGGACGCATCGCCTACGTCCACTTCCGTGATGTGCAGGGCAGCGTGCCGACGTTCGCGGAGTGCTTCATCGGGGAGGGGAACTACGACGCGGCGGCGACGCTGCGGCTGCTGAAGGAGAGCGGCTTCCGGGGGTTCCTGCTGGACGACCACGTGCCGCACATGGTGGGCGACACGCCGTGGGGGCACCGGGGGCGGGCGCACGCGATCGGCTACATGCAAGGGCTGCTGGCGGCGCTGGGCGACGCGTGACGAGACGGGCGATCCCGTTCGCTACTCGCAACTCGCGACTACCGTGCGCCGACGCGCTACGCGGCGAACCGCTCGATCATCCCCTTGAAGGCGGGGCTGTCCATGTGGTCGTGCGCCGTATTGCTGGCCTGTCGGCATATCCGGTGCCAGGGAGTGGGCGAGGAATATCAGTTTCACGATGCAACCCGCTACGATGGGAAAGAGCCCGGATTTCGGTACGGTTCTTGCAAAATTACGCGCGTCAAACGTGTGGTAACGAACGCACAGGCAGGGGAAAGGAAACGGCAGGCCGGATGGCGGTGAAGATCGAGGGCGTCTCGGAACTCACCTTACAGGTCGCGGACCTCGACGCATCGGAGCGGTGGTACACGGAAGTTCTCGGCCTCCCGGTCGTCGGGCGGCAGCCGGAGCAGGGGTTCGTCTGGCTGAAGGCGGGCGAGTGGACCCGGCTCGGCCTCTGGCTTCCCGGCGAGCGGCAGTTCGGCGACCAACCCGGCGCGCACGTCCATTTCGCCCTGCGCGTCCATCGCGACGACCTGCCGGCACTCGCGGACGACCTGCGCGACAAAGGATTGCACGTCGAAGGCCCCGTCCAGCACGACGGCAAGGCGAGCAGCATCTACATCAAAGACCCGGACGGCCACTTGATCGAGTTCTTCGACTACGAGCCCCAGAAGGATCAGCCAGGAGAGCAATGAGCAATGAGGGGGTGATGCATCTACTCGTTACTCATTGCATCGGAAGAGGCGGCTCGTCATCATCCTGGACTTGCGCGTCGAAGAGGTTGGCGAGGCGCTGGACATTCGCGGCTGCCGCATCGGGCGCGACGGATACGATGGCCGGTTCGGGCGGCGCGGCGCTCGCGCCGTTGGACGGCGGGGGCGGTTCGGCCACGACGGGCGGGGAGAGCGGCGCGATGGTCGCCGTCGGCGGCGGCGTGGACGACGCGACGGGACGCAGCGGCCGACCATTCCGCGCGGATGCCGCCGGGCGGTCGCCGATCAACTCGCACATGACGCGCACCGGCTGGCCGACGAGCGGGCCGATCACTTTTTCCAGCAACAGGCGCGTCTCATCCTGGCTGATCTCCTTGTGATGAAACGGGCCAGTCGTTCTGAGAACGATGGTGGTCCCTCGTATTTCATAAGGATCCACGTCGTGGAGCACACTGAATGTCTTGGTGCTCCCCTCCATCTTCACGGCTCGCTTGATTCGATCCCACAACTCATGAATCCGCTCGATTGTCAGGTCACCATTCAAAATGGCGGGCGACTCGCTCGATGATGCGGCAGCGGCCGGAGGAGGCGTGGGCGCGGCAGCACGCTCAGGTCGAAGGCGGTCGGGGCGGAGTGCGACGGGTGGCATCTCCGCATCAGGCGATGGCGGCTGGGCCGGGCGCTCGGCGGGCGGGCGCGCTGGACGCGCGGCGCCGATCGGCGTCGGCGCGGCGGGGGCCATCGTGGCGGCGGCCGGGATGCTCTGCACCGGCTGCGCGGGTTGGACGGATTGCCCCGTCCGCATCAGCACGGCGTCCACGACGGCCAGTTCAAGTGGCAAGTGACCATACGCGGTGTGCTTCAAGCGGAACTCTACCTGACTGAAGAGTTTGGTGATGTACGCGACCTCGGCGGGCGCGAATTTCCCAACGCGCTCCTGGATCGCGGCGTCCGCGACCTCGCTGGCGCGCGGCACGGCGTAGGCGGCGTAGAGGAGCGCGCGGCAGGCGGCGACGATCTGCCCCGTCAGCACGCCCGGCTCGACGCCCGCCTCGGTCGCGGCGTTGATCGCGGCGATCCCCGCCCCGGCGTCGTTCGCGGCGAGCGCGTCAATAATCGCCAGCACCCGCTCGTTCGACCCCGCGCCGAGCACCTCGCGCACCGTCTCCAGCGTGATGCCGTCGCCGGACGAGCCGTAGGAGGCGAGCGTATCCAGGAGGCTGAGGGCGTCGCGCATCGAGCCGGTCGCCTGCCGCGCGATGGCGGCGAGCGCGTCGTCGCTGGCGGTCAGCCCTTCGCGCGCGCAGATGCGCCGCATCAGCCCGGTCATCGCGTCGAGCGGGATGCGGTGGAAGTCGAACCGCTGGCAGCGGGAGGCGACCGTATCGAGCAGTTTCTCCGGCTCCGTCGTGCAGAGGACGAACTTCGCGTGCGGCGGCGGTTCTTCGAGCGTCTTCAAAAAGGCATTCCAGGCGGGCGGCGTCAGTTGGTGGCACTCGTCAATGATGTAGAAGCGGTAGCGCAGTTGGGACGGATTGAACTGCACCGTCTCGCGCAGTTGGCGGATCTCGTCAATGCCCCGATTGGAGGCGGCGTCAATCTCGATCAGGTCCATCGTCCGCCCCTCGACGATGGCGCGGCACGCCTCGCATTGGTTGCAGGGGCGGTTGTCCGGGTCGGGGTTGAGGCAGTTGGCGGCCTTGGCGAGCAGGCGGGCGGTGCTCGTCTTGCCGGTGCCGCGCGGCCCGCAGAAGAGGTAGGCGTGCGCGAGCCGCCCTTGCCTGATCGCGCTCTTGAGGGTGCGCGTGATGTGCTCCTGCCCGACCAGTTCGTCCGCGTCGAACGTGGTGGGGCGGTAGACGCGGTAGAGCGTCTGCGTCGCGGGGGTATCGGCGTCCATGCTGCCTCTCGGTCATGCGGGGTGTGGCCCGGAATGGTGGCGCCAGCGTGCCCCGCGCGGGTGTTCGTTCGGGTTCCAGTATCGCCGAATGGGCGCGGGGATTCAACCCGCGGCGCTCCGGTTCACGACGGAAATTTTTCGGAAGGGGACGAACCCGCCGCCACGTACGGAGGCCACGCGAACACTGGCATTCCCCTTGCAACCTCCTCCAGTGAGGACGGTCCTCATCCATCGCCCGGATCGTACCTGACCGCCATCCGAGCGAGCCATCACTTCGCGCAAACAAAGGAGTATGCCATGCACGCGAACCATCAGGCCCAAGCGCCCGTTCACCGGGTTGACGACGCGAAAAAAGCCGGTATGGAGGCTGCGAAGGAGTCGGGGGATGCGCTCGACCGGCCGATGCCGGCTGCGGGCGAAACCAACGACGTTGTCAATATCAGCGGTGGCATGCGCACGGGCCAGCCGATGACCGCCGGGAACATGACCGTGCCCGTGGCGGAACCCTCGCTGGACGACGAGAGCATGCGGACGCGCACCCCCTAATCGCCGCATACCCCCAATAAGCCGCAAGCCGGGCGCAATGGCTGCACCCGGCTTTTGGTTGCGGATTGAACCTAACCCCCGGCCCCTTCCTCGCGGGAAGGGGCCGGGGGTTAGGTTCTCGCGGCGGGCTTGCCCCGCGCGCATTGGGCGTCTACGATACGAGCATCGCCCGTTGAACCGGGGTCGCACGGCGTCAGATCGTCGCCGCGCCACCGCGTCGCAGTTCGTAGCCCGAAGGAGGCACCGCGCATGGCCGCACCTGTCCGCACGGAGATGATTGATCAGGAACGCGCCCGCCGGATGGCGGGGTCGGCGGCGCTCCACGCCCGCGCCACGCAGACCTTCCCCGATGGCGTGACGCACGACGGGCGGTACATGGAGCCGTTCCCGCTCTATTGCACCCGCGCCACGGGGCCGCGCAAGTGGGATGTGGACGGCAACGAGTATATAGATTACTTCGGCGGCCACGGCGCGCTGCTCCTCGGCCATTCCCACCCCGCGATTGTCGAGGCGCTCCAGCGGCAGGCGGCGCTCGGCACGCACCTCGGCGCGTGCCACGAGCAGGAGATTATCTGGGGCGAGCAGATCAAGGCAATCGTCCCCTCCGCGCAGGGCGGGATGGTCAAGTTCACCTCCTCCGGCACCGAGGCGACGATGCTGGCGATGCGGATGGCCCGCGCCGTCGCCGGGAAGGATGTGATCTGCAAGGTGCAGGGGGCCTTCCACGGCTGGCACGACTACGCGACGATGGCGATGGCGCCGCCCTACAATGAGCCGAACGCCGCCGGGGTGCCGGAGGCGCTCGTGCGGACGGTCGTCAGCGTGCCGCCGCGCGACATCGGCGCGCTGACGCAGATGGTCGAGAGCCGGGACGACATTGCCGCCGTTATCCTGATCGCCGATCAGGCGGGCACGGAATACCTGCAAGCCGTCCGCGATCTCTGCGACGCGAAGGGCATCATCCTGATCTTCGACGAGGTCGTCACCGGATTTCGCTACGCCCCCGGCGGCGCGCAGGAGTATTACGGCGTCCTGCCCGATCTGACGACGCTCGCGAAGATCGTCGCCGGGGGCCTGCCGGGCGGCGCGATCGCGGGCAAGGCGGAACTCTTCGCCCCCTTCCTCCAGAGCGACGACGAGCAGTGGGTGCGCCACGAGCGCATCCCGCACCCCGGCACCTACAACGCCAACCCGCTCTCGTCCGCCGCCGGGATCGCCTGCCTGTCGATCGTCAAGGACCCGGCGGTGCAGAAGCGCGCGATCGCCACCGCCGACGCGATCCGGGCGGGCTTCAACGAGGCGTTCGCCCGCCACGGCGTCGCGGGCACGGCGGGTGGGCCGGTGTCGCTCATCCCGCTCCGTTTCAGCGAGCCGAAAATCCCGGTGCGCAAGTTGATCTACCGCCTCAAGGCCGCCCTGCAACTCGGCGGCGTGGACCCGTCCGGCATGCAGTTGATCGTCTCCGCCGTCCACGGCCCCGCCGAGGTGGATCAGACCGTCGCGGCCTTCGACCAGGCGCTCAGTATGCTGAAGGAAGAAGGCGCACTGTAGCATCACGGTAGCGCAGGCTTTCCAGCCTGCGTTCCGCGCGTGGGTGAAAAGCCCCTGACGGCGTGATTGGGCAGTCGCTGGCGCAGGCTGGATTGCCTGCGCTACCACTTTCTACGCGTTGTGCGCTA
>JAICIL010000224.1 GCA_025924435.1 Chloroflexia bacterium
CGGCGCGATACGGCGCGGCGATTGTCCTGACCGGCGCGCCCGGCGACGAACCGCTGACGCGGGAAGTCGCCGCCGCGATGACCCATCCCGCGCTCGACCTGACGGGCACAACGGACTTCCCGACGCTCGGCGCGGTCTACGAGCGGGCCGCGCTCGTCCTCGGGCCGGACTGCGGCTCGCTGCATCTCGCCGTCGCCGTCCGCACGCCGACGGTCCATCTCTACGGCCCCGCCGACGTCGCGCAATACGGGCCGTGGGGCGACCCGGCGCGCCACGTCGCGATCACGGCGGACCGGCGCGACATCCCCTGCCTCGGCTGCGGCGATCTCTCGCTCTCTCGCCCGCCCGCGCCGCCCTGCCTGACGATCCTCGACGTGGCGGACATCCTCGCCGTCGCCGACCGCCTGCTCGCGCTGCCATGCGCCCGCTGACGATCGCCGTGGACGCGAGCAGGGCGCTGCCCGCCCATCGCACCGGGACGGAGCAGTACAGCGTCTTCCTCCTGCGCGCGCTGATAGCGATGGAGACGCCACACCGCTGGCTGCTCTACGCGCCCGCACCGCCGCCGGGCGATCTGCTGCCACTGCCGCCCGACTGGGAGTGGCGGGCGATCCCCTTCCCGCGCCTCTGGACGCATCTGCGGCTCTCGTGGGCGATGGCGCGCGACCGACCGGATGTGCTCTTCGTCCCGGCGCACGTCGTGCCAATCGTCCATCCGCGCGCCACGGTCGTGACGATCCATGATCTCGGCTACCTGCGTTTCCCGGAGGCGCACACCGCGTCGTCGCGCCGCTCTCTCGATTGGTCCACGCGGTGGAGCGTTCGTGCCGCGCGGCGGGTGATTGCCGTTTCCGGCGCGACCCGCGATGATCTCGTCGCGATGCTGAATGTGCCGGAAGAAAAAATTACCGTCGTGCATCACGGGGTGCGCCCGGTAGCGGCCCAACTTTCCGATGCTACGGTGCAGGCCACACTGGCGCGTTTGGAAGTTCCCCGGCCGTATGTGCTCTTTCTCGGCACCGTGCAGCCGCGCAAGAACCTCCAGCGGCTGATCGGCGCGTTCCGGCAGGTCGTGGACGCGGGCTTGCCGCAGACGCTGGTGATCGCCGGGCGGATGGGCTGGCTCGCGGAACCGATCCGCGCGGCGGTGGCGGCGTGCGGGCTGACCGGGCGCGTCCACTTCGCGGGCTACGTGGCGGACGGCGATCTGCCCGCGCTCTACAGCGGCGCGGATGCGTTCGCCTTTCCGTCGCTCTCCGAAGGGTTCGGCATGCCCGCGCTCGAAGCGCTCGCGTGCGGCGTGCCGGTCGTCGCCTCGGATACGACGAGCCTGCCGGAGATCGTCGGGGAGGCGGGCCTGCTCGTGGACCCGCTGGACGAACCCGCAATCGGCGCGGCGCTCGTGCGGGCGCTGACGGACGAAACGCTCCGCGCCCGCCTCGCCCTCGCCGGGCCGGAGCGGGCGGCGCAATTCTCGTGGGAGCGGTGCGCGCGGGAGACGCTCGCCGTGCTGGAAGGGGCGGCGCGATGATCGGTATCGAGGTCGGTATCGGGAGCGAGACCGGGAGCGAGGGCGAGGCGATCCGCCGCGTCCTCGTCGTGAAGTTGGCGGACATCGGCGACGCGATCGGCACGCTGCCGGCGCTCCACGCGCTCCGCGCCCGGCTGCCGGACGCCCGGATTGACGCGCTCGTCGCGCCCGGCGCGCGGGTCGTGCTCGAACGCGAGCCGTCGGTCAATGCGGTCCTCACCTTCGCGAAGGAGGCGTACGACGCGCCGCTCGGCGTCGCCAGCCCGCGCGCGGCGCGGGATCTCGCCCGGTTCGGTCGCGAACTGCGCGCGCGGCGATACGACGCCGTGCTCTTCCTGCATCACCTGACGACGGCGTGGGGCGCGGCGAAATACCGCGCCCTCGCCCTCGCCACCGGCGCGCCGATCCGCGCGGGATTGGACAACGGGCGGGGCGATTTCCTCACCCACCGGGCGCGCGATCGCGGCTTCGGCGCGAAACCGGAATGGGCGTACTGGCTCGATGTCGTCGGCCTGCTCGGCGCGACCACGCGCGACCCCCGGCCCACCGTCGCCGTCTCCGAAGAGGCAGCGGCGACCGCCCGCGCGCTCGTCGGCGCGGGCGCGCCGTATGTCGCGCTCCATCCCGGTATCGGCGCGTTCGGCCCGGCGCGGCAATGGCCGCCCGCGCGCATGGCGGCGGTCGGCCGGTCGCTCGCGGCGGACGGCTACCGGCTCGTGATCACCGGCGGGCGCGACGCCCCCGCCCGCGACGCGGCGGACGAACTGGTACGGCATCTCGGCGCGGCGTCCGCGCGCGACCTCACCGGCGCGACGAATATCGCCGTCTCGGCGGCGATTTATGCGGGGGCGGCGCTTTTCATCGGCAGCGACAGCGGGATGGCCCACCTCGCGGCGGCAGTTGGCGCGCGATCCATCGTCATTTTCGGTCCGTCGAACCACCGCGCGTGGGCGCCGTACGGGGCGGTCGAATGCAATCCGGGCGCGCTGGATATTGCGACCGGAGCGCGGGTCGTCGTCCTGCGCAGCACGATTGCCTGCTCCCCCTGTTTCTACACGGGCTACACGCTCGGCAGGCCGCAGGGCTGCCCGTCACGAAATTGCCTCGATCACGTTCAAGCGAGTGACGTACGTGTCATCGCGAATCAATTGTTGGACTCTCCCACCCCAGCCTGACCGCACGGACGAGTTCGACAGCATGGTGGATGGGTAAGGAATGAGCGTTCAAACGGACGTCCGGGATGAACTGCTCGCGACAATTCTGAAGACGGCGCCCGTCGGCATCCTCGTGATCGAGCCGCAGTCGCTGCGGATTCTGCTTGCCAACGAGCAGGTCAAGGCGATTCTTGACCCCGAGTGGCGCCACCGCGACCTCACCGGCTATACGTTCCTGGACATCTTCGCCGCGATCCCCGCCGCACGGTTCCACACCGTCGTGCAGGACGTGGCGCGCACCGGCACGCCACTCCATGTCACGGACTACGCGTACGACGGCTTCGCGCGCGGCCGCACGTACTGGAATTACGACATCACCCCCCTGCACGACGAGGCCGGGCATTGCTACGCCGTGATGCTCAGTTCGACCGAGACGACCGCGCACGTCCTCGCGCAGCAGCGCCTCGAAGAGACGAACGCCGCACTCACCGCGATCAACGCGCTCGCGCTGCGCGTCAATGCGACGAAGGACCTCCCGACGATCTTCCAGTACGCGCTCGACACGTTGGTCGAACTGCTCCATCTCGATCAGGGCGCAATCGGGCAAATGGATTACCACGACCGGGCATTGCGCCTCGTCGCGGATCACTCGCCGGTCGTGTCTCGGCGCGACATCCGTATCTCGCTCGATACGAGCGAGATGCTCCGGCGGCTGCGCGATCAGAAAACCCCGCTCGCGATTGCGGATGTGGCGACCGACGCTCGCGTCGGCGCGGACGAGCGGGCGATCCTCGTCGCGAGCGGCGTCCGGTCCGCGTTGCTCGTGCCGATCATCGTGGATGATGATCTGTACGGCACGATCGCGCTGGACGCGACGACCGCGCCCCGCTCGTTCACGGACGACGAGATCGCGCTCGCGGAGACCGTGAGCAATCAACTCGCGGTCGCCATCCGCAATACCCACCTGCACGAGCAGATGGCGCAGCGGATGACGGAACTGGCGACGCTCGCCGAGGTGGGCGCGACGGTCGCGGCCTCGCTCGATTTCGATGAGGTTGTGGATCGTGTCCTGGCGGCGATTGGCGCGCTCATCCCGCACGACCGGGCATTCCTGATGCTCGATGAGACGCCGGTATCGCTGCGTATCGTCGCGGCGCGCTCGGCGTCCGCGCAGGATGCCGACCAGATCGGCATGCTGATTCCGAAGCAGGGCAGCCTGAATGGCTCGGTCTTCACGGACCGGCAGCCGATCCGGTCGGCGGACATCAGCGCGGATTACGTCCGGCTGCGCGCCTATCTCCCACACCACGACCCGAAACTGCGGGCGGTGATGTGCGCGCCGTTGATCGCGCGCGAGCAAGCGATCGGGACGATTTACCTGGCCCGGTACGTCCCGGACGCATACACCGACCAAGACCTGGAGCGGTTGCGCGTCGTGGCGACGCAGGCCGCCGCCGCGATCGCCAACGCGCTGCTCTACCGCGAGGTCTCCGCTCGCGCCACCGAACTCGCGACGCTCAACGAGGTGACGATCACGCTCGCCGGGTCGCTCACCCTGACGGACGTGCTGAGCCGCGTCCTCGATGAGATCGCGCGGGTCGTCCCGTATGATGCGGCGTTCGTCGCGCTGCCCACGGAAGCGCGGACGCACTTGATGGTGGTGAGCATCAGCGGGGAGCGCAATATCCACGCACTCGGCACCGAAGTGCCAATCGAGCGGAGCATCATCGGCCGGGTTTTCCGCCAGCGCGAGCCGGTCTTGCTGCCCGATCTCGCCGCCGCGCACGAGTGGCTCGCGATCGCCTACCCGAGTGTCGGGGGGCGGCAGATCGAAGAGCAGGCGGTGATCGCCGCCCCGCTGCGGGCGATGGAGGAGACGGTCGGGGTGCTGTACCTCGCGCGGGCGCAAAAGGGAGGCTACACCCCGGCGGACCTCGAACGATTGCTCCGGTTCACGCCGATGATGGGCGTCGCGATCGCCAACGCCCATCTGTATTCGCGGAGCCAACAGCAAGTGGGCCAATTGCGGCGGCTCAACGACGAACTGGAGACGTTGCGGGAGGTCGGCATCGCGACGACCGGGACGCTCGATCTGCCGGCCGTCCTCCGCCGCGTGCTGGCGGAGATCTCGCGCGTCGTGCCCTACCAGCAGGGGATGATCTGCCTCGATGTGCCGGAGCGGGGAATGCTGCGCATCGCGGCGGCCACCGGCTCCGTGATCGAACCGCTGCTCGGCACCGAGATGCGCATTGACCAGAGCCTGAATGGATTCGTCTACATGCGCAGCGAGGCCGTCTGCGTGGAAGATTTCTGGGAATCGGACGACTGGCTGGCGCGCTCGTACCGCATCAACGTGGAGCGAAACGAACTGAGCAGCATCCTCTGCGCGCCGCTGCGCATCGGCGGGCAGAGCATCGGCACGATCTACCTCGCCCACGGGACGCCCGCACTCTACCACGCCGAGGATATGGAGCGGATCGAGCGGTATAGCAGCCAGGTGGCGGTAGCGGTGGCGAACGCGCGGCTCTTCGATCAGGTGCGGCGGCAGGTGGATGAATTGCGCTCGCTCAACTCCGAACTCGCGACGATCCATGAGATCGGCATGGCGGTCGGCGCGTCGCTCGACCCGGCGGTCGTCCTGCCCCGCGTCCTCTCGGAAATTCACCAGATCATCCCCGCCGAGTCCGGCTATATCACGCTGCTCGAACCGGATGGGGAGACGCTCCGCATCGTCAGCGATTTCGGTTTCGCCGCGCCGCGGACGGGCGAGCGGATGCCCGTGAGCAAGAGCATCAATGGTCACATTGTCAAATCCCGCCAGACGTTCCGGATCGGCGATGTGTGGGCCAATCCGGCGTGGCGAGCGGCGTGGCATGACGCCCCGGCGCCGATCGCGCCGCGCATGCGCAACCTCCTCGGCACGCCCCTGATCGTCGCGGACGCGGTGATTGGGACGCTCTACCTCGTCCACAGCCAGACGGACATCTTCACCGAGCGGGATGCGGCCCGGATCGAACAATACGCGGCCCAGACGGCAATCGCGGTCGCCAATGCGCGGCTGTACGAGCAGATTCAGGCGCAGGTGGCGGAGTTGCGCCGGTTGAACGCCGACCTCGAAACGGCGAACCTGCACAAGAGCGAGTTCCTCGCCACGATGAGCCACGAACTGCGGACGCCGCTCAACGCGATCATCGGCTTCTCGGAGTTGCTGGCGGATGAGATCGTCACCGGTGAAGACGAACGCCGCGAGTGCCTGGCGGACATCCACTCCAGCGCGCGGCACCTGCTCTCACTGATTAACGACGTGCTCGATGTCGCCAAGATCGAGTCCGGTACGATGGAGATATACCCGGTCGCCTTTGCGGCCGCAGACGAATTGCGGGAAGCCGAGCGGGCGATGGCCCCGCTCGTCCTCGCCAATCGGCAGACGCTCTCGGTCGTCGTCGCGCCCGCGACGCCGCATGTTTACGCGGACCCGGCGCGGTTCCGGCAGATCGTCCTCAATGTCCTCTCAAACGCGAACAAGTTCACGCCGGAGGGCGGCAGTATCACCGTCGTGGCGGACGGTGTCGAGGATAATGTGCGCGTCCGCGTCACGGATACCGGCATCGGCATCCACGCGGAGGACGCGCCCAAAGTCTTCGAGGCGTTCCGGCAGATTGACGGCTCGCTCTCGCGCCGCTACAACGGCACCGGCCTCGGCCTCGCCCTGACCAAGCGCCTCGTCGAGTTGCAGCACGGCACGATAGATTTCGAGAGCGAGCCGGATCGCGGCACGACCTTCACGATCACGCTGCCCGCCGCGCGGGAAGGACTGAGGACTGAGGACTGAGAAACAGTTTGGAAATGGGTTGATGCGGTCGGCACCCCGCGCGAGGAGTGCCAAGTCGTGCCGCCGCGCGCGGCAGTGCGCACGCAATGCACCGCTCCACTTGCCTACAGTCGGCAAGAAGCCCATTCTCCCCGGTCCCCGGCCAACGATGCTGCGCGGTTAGCGCGCGATCCAGGCGCTGACGGGGCCACCGACGACGCGGAGTACCTCGCCCACATGCGCGAAGCCCGCCTCGTGCAACAGTCGCACGTGCTCCTCCGGGGTGCTCATCTGCCGCTCCATCGGCAGCAACTGGGTGATCGTCGCTTCCATCCGCTCGGCGGGCACGCCCAGCAGTTCCCCGTGCTGCTGCCAGGCGCGCAGGAAGTCGTCGCGCAGTTGCTCATCCGCTTGCATCATGCGCGCCGCCGTCGCGACGAGGACCGGGGCGTCCGGCCGCAGCCGGCCCTCGATGCCCCGCAGGAGCGCGAGCTTCTCCGCGTCGGGCAGGAAGTGCAGCACGAAGATGCAGGTCGCCGCGTCGAAGCGGGTCTCCTGCGGCAGGTCCGCCACGGTCCCGCGAACCAGTGCAACGCGGTCGCTCACCCCCAACTGCGCGGCCTTGGCCTGCGCCATCGCCAGCATGTCGGCGGAAGGGTCGACCCCGGTGAGGCGCCAGCCGGGGTTCGCGGGCAGGAACCGGGCGATCTCCGCCCCGCCGCCCGCGCCGACCACCAGCAGATGGAGCTCCGGCCGCTGCAAGGCCCGGAGGTAGGCGTGGATGAGCGTGAAGATGAGATCATAGCCCATGTTGACGCCCTGGACCATCCGCTCGTACTCGGTCACCGGTACCGGCGGGCGGGCATCGAAATCCACCGGCTGTTGCGCGCCTGCCATGGGATCTACCTC
>JAICIL010000225.1 GCA_025924435.1 Chloroflexia bacterium
CCCGACCTTCAACGACGGCTACCTGACCGTCACCGACGCCCCCGGCCTCGGTACCGACGTGAACGAGGAGTTGGCCGCGAAGTACCCCTACCGGCGCGCCTACCTCCCGACGACGCGGCGCCTCGACGGCTCGGTGCACGATTGGTAGCAGGAATTTGCTGGCGTGATCCCTCCGTCTCAGGGAGAGCCGGGCGCATCGCGATGCGCCCGGCCGGGGTGGCCCTTACCGACCGGGCAGCGGGATGCTGTATATC
This sequence comes from Chloroflexia bacterium, assembly GCA_025924435.1. The sequence continues at coordinate 255 of JAICIL010000225.1, forward strand.
TCGATCAACCGGATCAGCACGAGCGTTGCGGCGAGCCAGATGAGCAAGCAGACGAGCCAGTCCGCGCGGCGCCAGCGGCGGCGGTTTGCGCGGCGGTGTTCACGGGGCGAGGGCGGCAGCGGCGGGAGATACGGATCGTAGGAAATCGCCATGCCAGACCCTCCCTGTTTCGGTTCACTTCCGGTGTAGATGCAGAATATACGTACAGGCGTCGCGGGGCAAGCGGCAATCTCGGTATTTCTCCGCATGCACCGTGCTGACCGGGGCTATAGTTCGGGAATGGCATTGCATTTGTCTGGATGGCGAATTCCGGGATTGCCCCCTCCCCTGACCCTCCCCCGCAAGCGGGAGAGGGGAACCTGCTCCATAGTTGGCGCCGTTCCCTGCGAACATTGCCCGACACATCGCAGCGAGTCACCCCTCCCCCGTGCGCGGGGGAGGGGGGCGTTTCAGTCCTGCTCCTGCGCCTTGCGGAGGGTGACGGTGCGCTCGTAGGCGGCGTAGACGGCCTTGGACAGGACGGTGCGGAGGCCGCCCTTTTCCATCTCGTAGATCGCCGCCGCGCTCGTGCCGCCGGGCGAGGTGACGAGGTTGCGCAGTTCGGCGGGGTGCTTGTGCGACTGCGCGGCGAAAGCGACGGAGCCGGAGATCGTCTGGATGACGAGTTGTTCCGCAAGGTGGCGCGAGAAGCCGAGATGGACGCCCGCATCAATCAGCGCTTCCATGACGAGGAAGATATACGTCGGGCCGGTGCCGGAGAGGGCGGTCGCCATGTCCACCAGTTTTTCGTCCTCGACGTGGTGCGCGTGGCCGAGCGCGCCGAGGGCGGCGGCGATCATCGCGCGCTGCGCCTCGGTGACGGAGGCGGTCGCCGTCCAGACCGTGACGCCCTCGCCGATCTGCGCGGGGGTGTTCGGCATCGCCCGCGCCGCCGCGCCGTGTCCGCCGAGGCCATTGACAATCGTCGTCAGCGGTACGCCCGCCGCGATGGAGAGGACGACCTGTTCCGGCGCGACCACGTCCCGCAGTTCGGCGAGCGCACCGCGGATCACCTGTGGCTTGACGGTCAGCACGATGAGGTCGGCCCCGCGCGCCGCCTCCCGGTTCGCCTCGACGACGGAGACGCCGTATCGCCCCTGCAATTCCTCCCGCCGCCCGGCGCGGGGATGGCTGGCCGCGATCTGCCCCGGTTGGACGACGCCCCGCGCGAGCATCCCCGCGAGCATCGCCTCGGCCATCGCGCCCGCGCCGATGAACGCCACCGTTCCGATCTGTTCTGTCACCTGCATCGTCTCCCCGTGCACATCAGCGAACGCGGCGGGCATTGTACCATTGCGATTGCGCGGCGGTGGTATGCTGGCGCGCGGTCGGGTGGCCGGACAGCGGGGAAGCGATGGTGAAGCGGGGTGGTGGGGTGCGATGAGTCTGCTGCATGCGATTGTCATCAGCCTGTTGCAGGGCGCGTTCGAACTCTTTCCGGTGTCGAGCCTCGGGCACAGCGTGCTCGTCCCCGCGCTGCTCGGCTGGGACGAGTGGAAAAAGGGCGACCCGAACAACGCGAGTTTCGTCGCCTTCGTCGTCGTGCTGCATCTCGGCACGGCGGCGGCGCTGCTGACCTTCTTCTGGCGCGACTGGCTCAGGATCATCGCGGCGGTGCTGCGTAGCATCGGCAATCGCAAACTGTCAGATGACCCGCTGGAGCATCTCGGCTGGCTGATCGCCGTCGGCACGATCCCGGCGGGCATCCTCGGCTTCCTGCTGGAAACGCCGCTCAAGGACCTCTTTAGCAAGCCGGTTCTGGTCGCCTGTTTCCTCGTCCTCAACGGGGGCATGATGTTGGCGGGCGAGCGGTTGCGGCGGCGACAGCGCGTCGCGGTCGCCGTGGGGGGTGGCGCCGTCGCCACGGAGAGGCGCGGCAAGGCGATCGCCGATGTCGGCTTTCGGGAGGGGATCGGCGTCGGCACGGCGCAGGCGCTCGCGCTCCTGCCCGGCTTCTCGCGCTCCGGCGCGACGATCACCGGCGGCTTGCTGGCGGGTTTGCGGCACGAGGACGCGGCGCGCTACTCGTTCATGCTGGCGACGCCGATCATCCTCGCGGCGGGCGTCCTGGAGGTGCCGAAACTCTTCGCGTCGGGCGCGAATATCGGGCTTGGCCTCGCGGCGATGGGCTTCGTCATCTCCGGCGTCACGGCGTACCTCGCCGTGCGCTTCCTCGTCCGCTACTTCGAGACGGAGCGGCTCGACCCGTTCGGCTACTACTGCATCGCCTTCGGCATCTTCTGTCTCGCTTTCTTCGGCATTCGCGCGGTGTCCTAAAAGGGGGAGCATGCATGGATCAATTGTCCCGCAGCCAGCGGATGGCCGTCGCCGCGATCGCGCTCGTGCTGGCGGTCGTTTTCGCCATCCTGATCGTCTACTTTTCCGCGTTCGCGACGCGCCATCCGCGCGTCAAGCACGACGTGCTCTTCGTCGTCCTGACGCTCGGCAGCCTGCTCGTCGCCTGGTTCGCGTGGCCCGATTCCTCGTCCATGCGCGAGCGATAGCGTGGGATCATTTCTGAACCGCCAAGACGCCAAGGACGCCAAGACCGGAGAGAAGAGGGACTGGTTTTTCTTATTTTCTCTTCTTTGCGTCCTCGGCGTCTTGGCGGTTCACTTCCGGGCTTTCTCTACGTCGCCGACCGGGAGCGGCAGATGTACCAGGGTGTGCTCGTGGTCGGACAACTCGACGGCGTCAAGCACTTCCTGGCAGCGCATGCCGTCGGTGAAGTCGGGCGACGGCTGCACACCGGCGCGGATGGCGGCGATGAAGTCCGTCATCACGCGCTGCGGTGTGCCGAGCAGATAGACGGGCGGGACATTCACGGTGGCGAAGGCGTTGTAGCGCGCCTGGCCGCTGCCGAAGCAGATGCGAATCCGGTCGCCGCCCTCGTCCCACTTCTCGATCTCGTAAATGAGCGCACCCTTCGTTCCGTAGAGTTCGATCCGCTGGTGGTTGTTGTGCCCGATGGCGCAGCGGCTGGCGTTGATGACACCCTCCGCACCGCTGGCGAAGCGCGCGTGGATCGAGCATGCGTCGTCCACGTCCACGGGGCCGGCGCCGCCCGTCGTCAACGGCCGCTCGGTGGTGAAGGTGCGCAGGTGGCCGTCCACGCTGGCGAACTCGCCGATCCACCAGCGGCAGAGGTCAATGATGTGCGAGGCGAGGTCGCCCAGGGCGCCGCTGCCCGATTCGGCGCGCGTCTGCCGCCAACTGATCGGCGTCGCGGGGTCGTGCAGGCTGCCGTTGAAGTAGTTCGCGTAGACATGGTAGATCTCGCCCAGTTCGCCGCCCGCGATCAGGTCGCGGATGAAACCCGCCGCCGGGATCCAACGGTAGCGGAAGTTGACCGCCGTTTTCCGCCCCGTCTGTGCGGCGCGCTCGGTCATCCGCCGCGCGCCCGCGTAATCGAGGGCGAGCGGCTTCTCGCAGAGCACGTCCATCCCGGCGTCGAGCGCGGCGAGGGTGATTGGCTCGTGGAACGAATTGGGCGTGCAGACGCTGACGGCGTCGAGCGGCAGTTGGAGCAATTCGCGGTAGTCGGTGAAGGCGTGCGGCACGCCGAATTGCGCGGCGGCGGCCAGAGCGCTCGCCTCCACCACATCGCTGACCGCGACGACTTCCGCCGTGCCCGCCGCTTCCGCCTCCTTGTATGCGGGCAAATGGCGGAGCGTCGCGATGCCGCCCGTCCCGATCACCCCGACTTTGATCCTGTCCGCCACGTCGCACGCTCCTTTTCAGTATTGGATGAGGGCGAAAATATCGTGGTCGCCGAGCCGCTCCCGGCCATTGAGGAAGGTCAGTTCGATGACGAAGGCGACGGCGATCACGTCGCCGCCGAGTTTCTCCACCAACTCGACCGTCGCGGCGGTCGTGCCGCCGGTGGCGAGCAGGTCGTCCACGATCAGGACGTGCTGACCGGGCGTCAGGGCGTCCGTGTGCATCTCGATGATCGCCTCGCCGTATTCGAGCTGGTAGGCGACGCTGATCGTGTCGTAGGGCAGTTTGCCGAACTTGCGCGCCGTCACGAAGGGGACGCCGAGGATGTAGGCGAGCGGCGCGCCGAAGATGAACCCGCGCGACTCGACCGCCACGACCGCCTCGATCCGCGCGTCTCGGTAGCGCGCGGCGAGGGCGTCCAGCACCGCTTTGAAGGCGGCGGGGTTGGCGAGCAGCGGCGTGATGTCCCGATAGAGGACGCCGGGCTGCGGGAAGTCGGGGATGTCCCGGATGTACTGCTTGATCTGCTCGACACTGATTCCCATGCACTGCTCCTCCGTCTCGCCCACGCGCGCCCGCCCGCCATTGTACGCGAAGCAAGAGGGAGTACGGTAACCGCCAAGACGCCAAGGACGCCAAGTGATACAAAGGAAGCAAAGGATGACAACAAATAAATGCCCTTGTTTCTTTTTCCTTGGCGTCCTTGGCGTCTAGGCGGTTCACCTTTTTTCATCCGTTTTGCCGTACAATCGCCCGCAATGGACGGGGGTTGTGCGCCGCACGCGGAAGGGATGGCAACCGGGATGCGAAGGAACGGCATCGTGCTCGGTATCGCGCTCATTGCGGCGATGGCCATCGGCGTCGGTGTGGCCGCCGCGAATCCGGCGATTACGGTCTCCGCGACGCGGCGGGATGCGAGCGGCGCGGTCGTCGCGCTGCTGCCCGTCACGGACAAGCAGGGGAACGTCGTGCCGCCGCTCGCGCTGCTCGGCGAGTACGTCATCGCGAGCGGGCAGGGGTTCCCGCCAAACCAGCCGGTGCAGGCGTCGCTCGTCGCGCAGAATCAGGTCTACCCGCTCGCGTACCAGGACCTGACGACCGCCGCCACGGCGGTGCAGCCCGTGCCGATGACGGACGCCAGCGGCGCGTTCCAGAATTTCGCTTTCGCGCTGCCGCCGCCCGGCCAGGTGGCGAGCGCCGACGGGGAAATCTTCGTCAGCGCCGGGTCGGCGACGGCGCGCGCGCCGGTGAGCGTTGATGCCGGCGTCGCGACGGCGGCGGGGCGGGGCGACAAGATCGCGGTCAGCATCGGCGCGGCGTTCCTCGCCGTCGCGATCATCCTCATTCTCCTCCTCCTGCGCGGCCTGCCCGTCTCTCCGATCGGGCAAACAACGGCGCGGCGCGCGAGGGAGACCGAGCCGACGTAACGAGCACTGAGGGAGGATAGCAACATGGCGCTGACCGGCAAGCGGGCATTGGTGACGGGCGCGAGCAAGGGAATCGGCGCGGGGATCGCGCTCGGATTGGCGCACGACGGCGCGGATGTCGCGGTGAACTACCACAGCGATGCCGCCGGTGCGGAGGCAATTGCGGCGGAGATCCGCGCCCTCGGCAGGAATGCCGCCGCGATCGGCGCGAATGTCGCCCAGGTCCCGGAGTGCCAGCGGCTGGTGCGGGAGGCGGCGGAGGCGCTCGGCGGCCTCGACATCCTCGTCAATAACGCCGGCATCACCCTCTGGGAGGACTTCTTCGCGACCGATGAGGCGCACTGGGACGCGACGCTCGACACAAACCTCAAAGGGATGTTCTTCTGCACGCAGGCCGCCGCCCGGATCATGCGCGATCAGAAATGGGGTCGCGTCGTCAACATCTCCAGCGGCGCGAGCAAGTCCGCCTTCAAGAACGCGACGCCGTACAACGCCTCCAAGGGGGGCATCAACATGCTGACGGTCGGGCTGGCGGTCGAACTCGGCCCGTACGGCATTACGGTCAATGCCGTCGCCCCCGGCGCGATCCTCATCGAGCGGACGAGCCGCGAGCTGCCGGACTACGCGGGCACTTTCGCCGCCGCGACGCCGCTTGGCCGCGTCGGCCACCCGGAGGACATCGCCGGGGCCGTCCTCTATTACTGTTCGGACGCCGCCGCGTACGTCACCGGGCAGGTCTTCTGGGTGGACGGTGGCCTCTCCCTCCGCTCGGGCCGCTTCGGCGATCAGGCCGATGCGAGGGAGCAGAGGGCTAACACCCAATGACTATGGGCGTGGAACGTAAAGCGCGGGATCGCGTTCGCCGACTATTTCCAGGGAGGCTTCGCTGAGCAAGCGGTCCGGGAAGACGATGAGGTTATCTCCGAGGCGTATCGCCGATGGCACGATGGTCGCCCCCGCTGCTGTTCCTGCTTGTTCACTGTCACGTTCTCCATAACGGACATTCTCGCTGAACAGTAAGCGCGGACATAATCGTAGAACACCAACACCAAAATTCACCTATGTCCTATCGAGGATGCGGAATACGACTCGCTCCATTATCGTTGGAGTGAGAGCAGTGGGTAGATTGTTTTGACCTACCCCGGTATACTCTCCGTGCGGTACTCATGGCCGCGTATCAGCGAGATGTGATGACCACCACGACGATGATTCCGCTCAGCATGGTTGACGTGAACGGCCCGGCGCACGACGCGTACGGCCGCCGGATCAATTATCTGCGCATCAGCCTGACCGATCGCTGCAACCTCCGCTGCGTCTACTGCATGCCCGCCGAGGGCGTGCGCTGGCAGCCGAAAGAGGAACTGCTCTCGGACGACGAACTGCTGCGCGTCGTGCGGCTCGCGGCGGATGTCGGCTTCACGAAGATCCGCCTGACGGGCGGCGAGCCGACGTTGCGCCGGAACCTGCCCGACCTCGTGCGGGAGATCGCCGCGAACCCCGCGATCACCGACATCGCGATGACGACGAACGGCATTCTGCTCTCCCGTCTCGCCGAACCGCTGGCGCAAGCCGGGCTGAAGCGCATCAACGTCTCGATTGACACGCTCGACCCGGAGCGGTTCAAGCAGATCACGCGCGGCGGCCGGCTCGATCTCGTGATGGAGGGCATCCAGGCGGCGGAGGCGGCGGGCCTCGCGCCGATCAAACTAAATGCCGTCGTCATTCGCGGGCAGAACGACCACGAGGTCGCGGACCTCGCGGGCTTGGCGTACGAGCATCCGTGGCAGATGCGCTTCATCGAGGTGATGCCCTTCGAGGGCGTGGACGACGTTGCCTTCGATCTCCTCGTGCCGACCGCCGAGGTGATGGCACGCATCGAGGAACGGTGGGGCACGCTGACGCCCGACCCGACCGCCGACCCGGTGGACCCGGCGCGGCCCTTCATCTTCCC
>JAICIL010000226.1 GCA_025924435.1 Chloroflexia bacterium
CGGCGAAGCGGGCGGCGACCCGAGGCTGGCTCAGCCCCTCCTCGCTCACCGCCCGCACGATGCGGACACGCAGGTCGTCACTGTACGGCTTTGTCATGCCATCAGCATCGCACGGGCTCAGCCCCTGTGCAATCCGCTCTAGCGCAGTTCTTCCTGCAACTTCCGCGCGCCGGATGGCCGGATCTCCTGCATGCGCCCCGTTTCGGTGAAGAGGACGCGCTCGCAGATATTCGTGACCCGGTCGCCAATCCGCTCCAGATTGTGCGCCGCCCAGAGGAGGAGCGTCGCCTGCTGGATCGTGCGCGGTTCGCCGATCATGAAGGTGAGCAACTCGCGGTAGACCTGATTGTAGAGCGCGTCCACCGCGTCGTCCTCGGCGGCGACGCGCCGCGCGGAGACCAGATCGTGATCCGTGAAGGCGCGCAGCGCGCGCCGCAGCATGTCCGTCACCGTGTCCGCCATGCGCGGGATGTCTAAGAGTGGCTTGAGGAGCGGTTCATCCCCGATCATCAGGGAGATCGTCGCCGTCCCCTCGGCGTGATCGCCCATCCGCTCGAGGTCGGTGATGATATTCAGCACCGCCGCGATGGTGCGGAGATCGTGGACGAGTGGCTGCTGCGTCGCGATCAGGAGGAGCGCGCGGTCCTCGATCTGGAAGCGCAAGGCGTTGACGCGCGCGTCGTCCTCGATGACCCGCCGCGCGACGGACGCATCGCGCGTGCGGAGCGCCTCGACCGAGCGCTGGATGGACTTCTCCACCATGCTCCCGAGGGTCAGGACATCGGCGTGCAACTCCTTCAATCCCTGGTCGAGCGCGATTCGTGGCATCGTCGCATTCCCTCTTAAACCGCGTGCGTGGCAGCCAACGGCGTTCAGCCGAAGCGCCCGGTGATGTATTGTTCGGTCCGCGTGTCCCGCGGGTAGGTGAAGATCTCGCCCGTCGGCCCATACTCGATGAGGTGGCCGATACGATCCTCGCCGCCAAGCATGAAGGCGGTGCGATTGCTCACGCGCGCCGCCTGCTGGAGATTGTGCGTGACGATGATGATCGTGTAGTCGCGTCGCAACTCGTGCATCAGGTCCTCGATCTTCAGGGTGGAGATCGGATCGAGCGCGCTCGCCGGTTCGTCCATCAGGATCACTTCGGGCCGCACGGCGATCGCGCGCGCGATGCAGAGGCGTTGCTGCTGACCGCCCGAAAGGTCGTATGCCGACTGCTTGAGTTTCTCCTTGACCTCGTCCCAGAGAGCGGCCTGGCGGAGGCTCCGTTCCACCACCTCATCGAGCGACACTTTCGGCACACGGCCCGCCAGACGGAGACCGGACGCGACGTTGTCGTAGATGGACATGGACGGGAAGGGATTCGCCTTCTGGAAGACCATGCCGACCCGGCGTCGCAGGGCGACGGGGTTCACGCCGCTGGCGTAGACATCCTCGCCCCCGAGACGCACCGCCCCCTCGACGCGCGCGCCGGGGATGATCTCGTGCATCCGGTTCAGGCAGCGCAGCAGCGTTGATTTGCCGCAGCCGGACGGCCCGATGATCGCGGTGATTTCCCGCTCGTGGAAGTCGAGCGAGACATCCTCGATCGCCTTGAACTTCCCGTAGAATGCGCTGAGATTCCGCACGGAGATGGCGCTCGTTGCCGATGGCTCCTCCCGTACGGCGACGGGATCGGCGGGGACGAGTTGCGGCCGCACCGTCAGCGGATTCGTGTTGTCCATGGCGGGCACTGCCTCAGCCGACATTGCGGAACCTCCCACGGGCGATACGGCGAATCAGGAGGGTCAGGCAGAGAATGGTCATGACGAGCACGAACGCCGACGCCCACGCGAGCCGATGCCACTCATCATACGGGCCAATCGCATAATTGAACAGGCGCAACGGCAGCGCGTCTATCGGCCTGCGGATATCGGACTGGAAGAAGTTGTTCCCCAACGCCGTGAAGAGGAGCGGCGCGGTCTCCCCGCCGACGCGGGCGAACGCCAGCACCACCGCCGTGCCGATCCCCGCCCGCGCCGCCGGGATAACGACCCGGAGCGAGGTCTTCCAGAACGGGATGCCGAGGGCGAGGCTCGCCTCGCGGATGGATCCCGGCACGAGGCGGACAACCTCCTCCGTCGTCCGCGACACCGTGGGGATCATCATCACACCGAGCGCGACGCCGCCCGCGAGCGCGGAGAACGAGTGGAACGGCTTGACCAGCAGGGTCCAGATGAACACCCCGATGACGATCGAGGGCACGCCGAGCATGATGTCCGCCGTGAAGCGGACGACCGTCGCGAAGAGATTACGCCGTGTGCCGAACTCCGCCATGTAGACCCCGGCGGCGATCCCGGTGGGGATGCCGATGGCGGAGGCGAGCGCGAGGAGGATCGCGCTCCCGACCAGCGCGGTCGCGACGCCGCCGCCCTTTGCGCCGGGAGGCGCGGGCGGTCTGGTGAAGAAATTGAGGTTGAGCGACGACGCCCCGCGGACGAGCGAGTAGATGAGGATATGAAAGAGCGGGATCAAAATGACGAGCGCGCAAAGCCCGAACAGCGCCATCATCGCGGCGTTGACGAGGCGGCGTCGGCGCATCACCCGCGCCGTGAACTGACCGAATTCTTCAGGGGCCGCGATTGCCACGGATGCCTCCCGGTTCCGATTATCGGTGTCGCGTCACCGACCAGACGAACAGACGACCGAGGATGTTCATCACGAGCGCCACCCCTAGGAGCAGGAGCGCGATCGCGATCAGCGACGAGGTGTACAGCCGATCCGCCGCCTCGGCGAACTCGTTCGCGATGACGCTCGCCATCGTCGCCCCCTGCGCGAACAGGGACGGCTTGATCTGCGCGCGGTTGCCGATCACCATCGTGACGGCCATCGTCTCGCCGAGCGCGCGACCGAGGGCGAGGATCGAACCGCCGACGATGCCGCTCCGCGCGAAGGGGAGGACGACATGCCGGATCACCTCCCAGCGCGTCGCGCCGAGGGCGAGCATGCCCTCGCGCTGCGCGCGCGGTGTCAGGAGCATCACCTCGCGGGAGACGGACGTGATGTAGGGGACGATCATGATCGCCAGGATCGTCCCGGCGGCGAACATCCCCAGGCCGAAGGCCGGCCCCTTGAAGAGCGGGATGAAGCCGAAATGATCCTCGAGGAATTTCTCCGGGCCACTCCGCAACCAGGGGGCGAAGACGAAGATTCCCCAGAGGCCGAAGATCACCGAGGGCACCGCCGCCAGGAGCTCGATGAGGAGCGCGAGCGGATTGCGCAGCCGCTCGAGCGCGACCTCGGTCACGAAAATCGCGCAGCCGACGCCGATTGGCGCGGCGAGGATGAGCGCCATGGTCGCCGTCACCACGGTGCCGTAGATATAGGGGAGCGCACCGAACTGTTTGAACGGCGGCGCCCAGTTCCGGCCCGTAATGAACCCAAGCCCGAACGTCCGCCACGTGGGCAGCGATTGGCCGACAAGCAGGGCCACCATCAGGCCGACAATCGCGAGAATTGCCGCCGCGAAGACGAGGAGCGCCGCGCGGTACGTCGCGTCGCCGCTCTTTCTCCGCGCGCCGCCGAGCGGCATCGGCGGCGCGGCCGCGATCCCGAGTTGATCGCCCGACCACCACCGGCGGCGCGGCCCGCCATCCCGCTGGGGCATGCAAAACTCCTTTCGGCGAAGGGATGCGACGGAAGAATGGGGCCGCCCACCGCCCCGATGCCGGTCTATTGGTACACCGGCTCCCCGTTCACCGTGATTTTCCGCAACTGGCCGAGCACCTTCTCTTTCAAGGGCGCGGGGATCGGCGGGTAGCTCTTCCGCTTCGCGATCTCGTCGCCGGCCGGGCTGATCGCCCAGCGGATGAAGGTCACCAAGGCATCCGCCTTGTTTTTGTCCGCCTGCTGCATCGCGGCGAGGATCCACGTTGTGCCGGTGATCGGGTACGCGCCCGCCGCGTTCGCGGGCGGGTTGGTGATCGAGAAGCGCAAATCGTCGGGATACGACGGCAGCGTCGCGGCCCGCGACGCGCTGTCCGGGCTGGGGACGATGAAGGCACCGGCGGCATTCTTGACGGCGCTCAGGGGGAGTTTGTTTTCGAGCGCGTACGAGAGTTCGACGTAGCCGATACCGCCTTCGATTTGCTTCACTTGGCCCGCCACGCCCTCATTGCCCTTCGCGCCGAAGCCGACCGGGAACTTCACCGATGTGCCGCGACCGACGCCGCGCTCCCACTCCTGGGAAATCTTCGAGAAGAAATCCACCCAGATGGAGGTCGTCCCGGAACCGTCGGAGCGATAGACGACCGCGATGTCCGTGCTCGGCAGTTTCGCGTCGGGGTTGTCGGCGGCAATTGCTTTGTCGTTCCACTTCGTGATCTTGCCGAGATAGATGTCCACCAGCGTCTGACCGGAGAATTGCAGCGGCTTGGCAGCATCTATCTTGATGTTGTAGGTAGCGACAACGGGGCCGTGGACCATCGGGATGTGGAGCGCGCCGGGCGCGGCCTTCAGTTGATCGTCCGTCATCGGCGAGTCGGACGCGCCGAAATCAACGGTCTTCTGCGTGAACTGCTGGATGCCGCCGCCCGACCCGATGGATTGATAATTGATCGTCACATTCCCGGCGACGGTCTGGTTGAACGCCTGCGCCCAGGTCGCCAGCAGCGGATTGATGAAGGTCGAACCGGCGCCCGTCAGCTGGAGTTTCGCCCCGCCCGCCACGGGCCCGAACGTCGGTTGCGCGCCCGCGCCCGGCGCATTGCCGGTGATGACCGCTGGCGATCCCACCGCCGCCGTCGCACCCGGCACGCTGCCGCCAACCGGCGTCCCGCCGGGGGTCGCGGCGGGTTTCGCGGTCTCCGTCGCGCCGCCCCCGCCGCACGCCGCGAGCATGGCGGCCCCAGCCCCCACCGCAAGCCCTTTGAGGAGTGAGCGCCGCCCCATCACCGCACCGATGTGTCGCATTTTCTGTGTACCCCTCTCACGATGCCCGTGGCGGAATTCACGCGGCATGGCGATCATCGGTCGCCGCGCGCATCCCGCGTCGTCCCACGATCCAGCGTACCAGGCTGCCTTCAACGGTTGATGATCGGAGTGTGAGCGATTGATGATGAACGGACATTTATGCGTCGGCGACCCGCGCGCCGTGCGCAACACCGATATCGTCCGAGGATGCGCGCGCGGCGGGGAGCAGGAGGGTAAAGCGCGAGCCGCGCCCCACGGCGCTCGCCACAGAGACCGTGCCGCCGTGAACGAGCGCGACGTGCTTGACGATGGCGAGGCCCAATCCGGTGCCGCCACCGGAACGCGCGGCGTCTTCTTTGTAGAATCGCTCGAAGAGGCGCGGCAGATGTTCGTCCGCGATCCCGACGCCCGTGTCCTCCACCCAGAGACGGACATGGGTATCGTCGGCGCGATCCGCGCCGATCGTGACGCGGCCGCCCGCCGGCGTGAACTTCACCGCGTTATGCACGAGGTTGACGAGCGCGCCTTCGAGCATCCGCCGGTCGCCCCGCACGGCGGGCACATCGGGCGGAACGGCGATCTCCAGCGCGACGCCCGCCCGCTCCGCCTGCGCCTCCAACCGCTCCGCCGCGCCCTGCGCGAGCGGCGCGACATCGAGCGCCGCGAGATTCGGCTGATCGCGCCCGGATTCGAGCCGCGCCAGTTCGAGCAGTTCGCGGACGAGTTGCGTCAGTTCGTCCACCTCGCGGTTGATCTTGTTGAGCCGGTCCTCCGCCATGCCGGGCACGTCGAGGCCACCATCGAGCAGCGTCTCGACATAGAGTTTGATGCTCGCGAGCGGTGTCCGCAGTTCGTGCGAGACATTGGCCACCAACTCGCGCCGCACCGCCTGGAGGTGCTGCACCTGCGTCACATCGCGCGCCAGCAGGAGGACATCGCCGTTCGGCGCATCCGCCGGGACGGCGATCACCCGCACGACGCGGCCGCTCGCGGAGACTTCGACGAGGCGTTCCTGCCGCTCGCCCAGCGCCTGGCAGCGGCGCACGAGTTCGGCGATCTCGTGGTCGCCGGTCATTTCGATCACCGTCCGCCCGCGCACGGTCGCGAGGCTCGTCGGCAAGAGGGCGAGCGCGGCGTCATTGACCGACAGGATTTCTTGCTCGCGCCCGACGACGATCACCGCGTCATCGAGCGCGGCGAGGATCGTCCGCAGGCGATGATTCTCGGTGGCCAATGAGTCCGCGCGGTGGCGCGACGCGCTGATCGCGGCGCGGACGCGCGCGGCCACCGGCCCCGCATGCGCATCCGCGATCAGCGGGCGCAATGCGCCTTCGATGGCGCGCAATCGCGACCGCCATCGCACCGCGAGCGCGACGGCGACCGCACAGCCGATCAGCGCGCAGACGGCGATCAGCCACGCGACGGCGGCCATGCGCGCCTACCCTTCAAAACGGTAGCCGTGCCCGCGCACGGTGACGAGGCGGGTCGGCGTCGCGGGGTCGGCCTCGATCTTCTCGCGCAACTGCCGCATGTGGACATCAACCGTGCGCGGGTCGCCGTAATAATCAATGCCCCAGACGCTGTCGAGCAGTTGCTGGCGGGAGAGGGCGAGGCCGCGATTGCGGACGAGGTAGGTCAGGAGGTCGAATTCGCGCGGCCGGAGCGGCACTTCCGTACCGTTCAGCAGGACGCGCCGCTCCTGCGGCGAGACGACGAGGTTGCCGAACGTCATCCCTTCCGTGCGGGGGATGACGCCGTCTGTGTCCGCCGAAGGATCGGGCAGCCCCTCGCGCCGCCGCAGGACCGCGCGGATGCGCGCGTGCAACTCGCGCAGGCCGAACGGCTTCGTCACATAATCGTCCGCCCCGAGTTCGAGGCCGACGACCTTATCGGTCTCATCGTCCCGCGCGGTGAGCATGATGACCGGCACATCGCTGTCGCGCCGGAGCGCCTGGCAGACCCTAAACCCGTCCATGCCCGGCAGCATGATATCGAGGATGACGAGGTCCGGCTTCTCGGCGCGAGCGAGGCGCAATCCCGATGGCCCGTCGCTCGCCGTAAGGACGCGATACCCCTGCCGCTCCAGCGAGAACTGCAACGACTCGCGGAGCGGCCGCTCGTCGTCCACAACCAGGATAGACGCCGTCGTTTCTTCGCGTTGCATCGGATCAGCCCCCCGCACATGCGGCCAACCGGCGCGCCTTCCACGGCAGTGTACCATCGGGGTTGTTATCGGATGATGAACAGGCGCGCTTAGCGAAATTGACTGTCATTCGTACGGAACTCGGTTGAGCGAGCAAGAATCATGGTGGTGGGGGGGGGCACCCCCCCCCCCCCCGCGCAACGCACGGCGGGGGCCCCCGCCAGGGGGGCCCCCCCCCACAAAACCCCCGGC